>CAZDFB010000012.1:0-36105 GCA_964504605.1 uncultured Oscillospiraceae bacterium
CCGGTCTCGTAGCAGGCCCGCTCGCCCTCCTCCCGGATGGTGCGGTCCACTTCCTTCCGGGCCTTCTCCACCATATCCTCGATGCGGGTGGGATGGATCCGACCGTCGGCAATGAGCTTTTCCAGAGCCAGCCGGGCGATTTCCCGGCGGACGGGGTCGAAAGAGGACACGGTAATGGCCTCGGGGGTATCGTCGATAATCAGGTCCACACCGGTGATGGTCTCCAGCGTCCGGATGTTTCGGCCTTCACGACCGATGATGCGGCCCTTCATTTCATCGTTGGGCAGAGCAACCACGGAAACGGTGACCTCTGCGGCGTGATCGGCGGCACAGCGCTGGATTGCCGTGGAAATGATTTCCCGGGCCTTATCTTCGGCATCGTCCTTCAGCTGCTGCTCAATCTCCTTGATCTTCACGGCAGCGTCGTGGCGGACTTCCTCCTCCACGCTCTCCAGCAGGTAGGCCTTGGCCTGCTCCTGGGTCAGTTCGGAGATTTTTTCCAGAGTCTGCATCTGCTGAGCCTTGATCTCATCAGCCTGGGCCTGGGTCTCGGTGACCTTCTGAAGCTTCCGGGAGAGCTCCTCTTCCTTGCGCTCGAAGGCTTCGGTCTTCTTGTCCAGGGTGGTTTCCTTCTGCTCCAGACGGCGCTCCTGCTTGCTCAGCTCGGCGCGGCGCTCCTTTACTTCCTTGTCGTGTTCCGTGCGAGATTTATGGATCTCATCCTTGGCCTCCAGGAGCATTTCCTTCTTCCGATTCTCACCGGAGCGGATCGCCTCGTTAATCAGCCGGGTAGCTTCTGCTTCCGCGGAGCCGATTTCAGCCTCAGCAACCTTCTTGCGGTAAGCAATGCCGATGGGGAAGCCCGCAATCAGGCCCACCAGGACACCAATGACGATGAAAATATAATGATACCATTCCATAATTCTGCGGCACACCTCCTTCTTAAAATCTAAGCGTCGAAGGGGTGGGCGCACTGGACCCATGTGTAAAAACTGGCACAAAGACCAACCGGAGCACCCTCCGGCAGGGCAGTATTCCAAATCAAAACGCCATGAGGCGCAATACGCATACCCCGGCAAAACGCCGGTTATCAATGAAACGCTGACGGCCCGATGGAATCGGGGCAGCGTACACCATACCGAATCTATTTTATCTGCCTTGCACACGTTTGTCAAGCAAAATTGCATAAAATTCTGCGGCGGAACGGCAGCTGTCTTTTTCTATTTGACAGTTTCGGATCAACGTGCTAGAATAGGTGAGTCAGGCAGGTACTGCCGACCGGATGTGCGGGCATGGTGGAATTGGTAGACTCGGTGGATTTAGGTTCCACTGCCAAAAGCGTGCAGGTTCGAGTCCTGTTGCCCGCACCACGTCGCTGCGGACGACATATCGTTCGCAGCGACTTTTCTTTTTTCAAAATCAAAGTCACTTCTCACTCATTCTGTCGCAGCTCCTTTCCAAATCGAACCCGCTTCGCTGGGCTTCGATTTGGCTTTTTTATTCCTGCGTTCCAGTTCTATATCACCACTTGTATCAAAGCAATATAATCCGAACCGGATCTTCTTAATTGGAGACGGGTTCGGATTATTTGTTTATTTTGAGAACCATGAAGAAACCTTCTTCAAAAACGGACTTGAATATATGAAAGCGGCCCGGGGGCGATGCCCTCTGCGCCGCTTTCGTTCATATTGTGTGCAAATGATGGTCAGAACTTATGCTTTCGTCAGTTTCATTTGACATCGGGCGGCGTTTGAGCGAGGCCAGTTTGCCTCCACATCATACCCACGGGCGGAAAGGTCATCTGCAATGGTCTGCCATGTGGCATATGCGTTTTCATAATCGCCCAACGCCTCATAGCAGTCTGCTATGGAATATGCGCTGTCCATCCATGTTGGCTCCAACTGCTGTGCCCGCTTCCAATGGGAGAACGCCTTATCGTATTGTTTCAAAGCACGGAAAATATCACCCATATAGATGTGCAGCATGGCATTTTCCCCGAATTTCTTTTCCGCCTTTTCTGCCCAAATGCGTGCATTCTTGCTGTCATTCACAGTGCAATAAGCATGAATCAGGCAAATCCACACCTGAAATTCTTCACAGTCTGCTTCGACCAGGGGCAGGAACTCTCCAATGGCCTCCTGTCCCTTTCCAATGTTGCCAAGATAGCTGATTTCCTGTCGCTTGATGCACCAATAGAGGTCATCGTCCTTGCTTTTTGCCCTGGCAAGGCCTTTTTCAAACAGGTTGGCAGCTTTTTCGATGCAGTACTGCAACATATACTGATGCAAAATGGCATACATACGAAAATCATCGGCAGACATTGTATCAGAGCGGAGCAGTTTGTTGTATTCCTGATCGGCACGGAGAAAATCGGCGGGATCTCTTGTTGCCTCATACACGCAGCCTAATCTCTGGGCATAATTATCATAGGCAACGGAGTTTTCCCTAAACAGGTCATCGATGGTGATGCAATACAGACGGGCAATTTCAGGCAGAATGTCAGCATCCGGCAAAGTGTTGTCACATTCCCAACGAGATACGGTTTGGGTACTGATTCCCAGCGCCTCGGCAGCGGCTTCCTGTGTCATGTGCTTTGCCTGACGAAATCTCTTTAAGTTCTTCGATAAAATTGTCATATGCTTCAATCCTTTCTTTGCTTCGGTACCGTTGCATTTATTATACAGGACGGAAAAGAAAAGTCCATGTCTCGTTTTGTGACGGATATCTTGATTTTTGATGAGCTGTGACGCATAAAGGCGCAGAAGACCGTGTAAAGCCTTCTGCGCCCCTTTTATATCATCGGACAAGACTTGCCGCCGCTGTTGCCCAATCTGCATTCGGGAAGGAGAGAGGCTTGTATATGGGGGATTTTTCACAGGTTTATTGTCTTTCATCAATCGGGCAACTGGCAATTGTAAAAGGCGATGAGAAAAGGAATTCTCATCGCCTTTCAGTGTATCAAAGAAACAGAAGCTTCCGGCTTCCCGGGGCGAGGTGAAAAACCGTTTTTATGACAGCTGAACTGCTCACCGGTCATTTTTTGCGGCTGGGGCTCCGGTTTTGGAAGCGGAGGAAGCTTCCTCCTGCTTCATAATTGCGGCGCAGCGCAGCAGCTGCTTCAGCGAACTGACCCCCAGAGCGCTGTAGATATTCCGGTTGTGGAAGCGGATGGTGGATTCCTTCACGCCCATGAGCTCGGTGATCTCTTTGACCGTCCGCCCCTGCAGATAATATTCAAATACCCGGCGCTCGGTGGCGGTCAGGTCATGAATACCCCGGCGGAAATGGGCGTAATCGTCGGGGTCCACCTCGTTTTTGCGGGAGTAGGCCAGACGCTGAAGCTCCTGCCGGTCCTGGAGCTGCTCCGTCTGAAGCTGGACCAGGGCGGCCTCCGCAAAGGTCTTTTCCTCCCGCACCGCGGCAAGCAGCTGCCGCTCCTGCCGGTCCTGCTCGGCAAGGAACGCAAACAGGTCGTCTATTTCCGCAACCTGGCTTTGGGCGGTGTATTCCTTCTGCCGGATCTGGGTCAGGCTCTGCATCAGCGGCTTGAGATAGTTCCGGCTGAAATAGAAGCAGCTGACGGCTGTAAGCACTGCCAGCACCAGCAGAAGCAGGACGATCCGCAGGGTATCCCCGGAAGCCAGACTGTCGTAGTCCTGCCTGGGCATCAGGGTGCTCAGGGAGAAGCTTTCCTGCCCCGGGCACAGCCGGACCGGGGAAATGATGCCAATATAGGCCGCGTCCTCGCTTTCGCAGGAAAACAGACCATGCCCGAAGGGCTTGGCGGTAAAGGAGCCGGTGGGGGCCAGATAATAGTCATTCACAATTCCGGCAGTCAGGCTTTCACTGGAATCGACCAGGCCGTATTGACCCGGGCTCAGGCAGAAAACCGCGTGGGTCAGTTCCGAGGGCTGGACGAAAATGTGCTTGAAATAGCTTTCGCTGATCTCCAGACCGCAAATGCCATAGGCTTGCCCGTCTGTGCCGTAGATGGGCACACTCAGCAGCATGACCCGCTCACTGGTGCCGGGAAGGGTCACCACATGGCTCAGCCGGTAGCTGTCTGCCAGAGAGCCCTGGGGGAGCGCAGCCAGCTTCTCATAGTCGGGAAACAGATCAGTGTCAAATTCCAGCCGCCATTTGCGGTGGGGCATGGCGTTGTGGAGCTTGCCCACATCTGCCAGCCCCCGGTAGAGGAGGATTCCGGTATCGGTGGAATCCAGGCTGTTGCGCTGCAAATACAGGCCGCTGCGGGAGGTGGCGGCATTTTCCACGGTTGTGTTGATCTGGGTGTCCAGAAGAATGAAGGCCCCGCTGCAGTCTGTTTCCAGCAGCTTCCGCTGAAGCAGCTCAATCAGCACCTCCTGCAGCCCGGTGATATGCTCACGGGAGCCTTTCAGGGCGGAAAAATCCAGATTGTTTTCCTCCAGATAGTATTCCAGCTCGCAGGTGGTGCTTTCGGACAGCTGGATGCCCATAACGGCAAGGTTGCTGTAATGGGAAACGACCTGCCGCTCAAAAACCTGGGACTGGAATTCCAGTGTGTCCGCAATTTGGTGCTTGGTGCCGGAATAGCCGCCAATCAGAAAGGTTCCGATGAAAAACAGCAGCAGAAGCAGCACCACGAGGATGAACATATAGGCAAACAGCTTCCGCCGAAGGGTGTGTCTTTTCATGGTGGCACCTGAAAATCACGAAATGGAGCGGAAAAGCGCCCAAGTCTCCTCTGCCAGCGCCTGGGGGCTCTCCCCGCCGGAGAGGCGCTGAGGAATCTCCTTCTGCAGGGCCCGCAGGGAGTCATAGAGGCTGTAAACCCTGCCGTAATAGCCGGCAAAGGCGGGCTCACGGACAGCGGTGGCAGTCTGATTGACGGAATTGAGGGTGGTATACAGCCGGCGGTAAGCCTCCGAGGCAAAGCTGTAGCCCTCAATTCGGGCAAAGGCCTCCCGGGTGACGGGCATATAGCCCGTGCCGACGCAGAATTCCAGATTCCGGTCGGGGGCAGTGAGCCAGCGGGCAAAAACACCGGCGGCCTCAGCCTTCTGGTCGGTGGTTCTGGTGGCACACAGACCGGCTCCGGCTTGGGTCACCAGCAGCTCCTTCCCTGCCACACCGGGCATGGGCAGCACCCGCAGGTCCATGGGCTCGGAGGTATTATCCGGGTAGGTTACGGTATCATTGTAGTACAGAATCGACGCGCTGGAGCCGAGACCCGCCACGACCTCGCCGGTCATGACCTGGGTGTTGGAATACAGATCGGAGACGATGATGTGTCCCCGGGCGTAGCTGTCCGCCAGCTCCATCCAGGAATCGTGGAGGGCCTGATTCTTAAAATCGTACCAGCCGTCGGCGGTGTAGAAATCGCTGCCGCCGTGGGTCATGGCGTTCAGCTCTGCTGCACGGATCAGGTAGTCCAGCGCGCAGAAGGGCTTTCCGCCGGACCAGTCATAGTATTTTTCTGCCACATCGAAGAAGCCCTCCCAGGTGGCCAGGTCATCGTAGCTTACGCCGGTGTCCGCCGCGAAGCGGTCAAACTGGGTGCCCGCGACGAACAGCAGATGGGTGGACTTGGACACGGGAAAGACGCAAAGCTGCCCATCTACCATGCCATCGTCCAGAAATTCCGGCACATAGGCATCCAGCTCCTCCCCGGTAAAGAGGGTGCTCCAGTCCAGCAGATTTTCCGCGCCCAGCTCCCCGGCATTGTTGTTGTGGCAGAAGAACAGGTCGGGCATGGCGGGCACTCCCGGGGTTTTTGCCTGGGCATCCAGCAGCTTCTGCCCGATCTGGGCGGTGCTGGACATCAGGGTGACGTTGATGATAATGCCTTTTTCTCTTCCGGTGGTTCGGTTGAATTCCTCCACCAGGCGATTCATGGGAGAGTCGGCCTGCTCGCCGTATACATGCCACATGGTCAGGGTAACGGGCTCGTCGGGATCCAGGGTCGTGTTCTCAGCACAGCCGGACAGGACGATGAGCAGCAGCGCTGCCACCAGGATCAAAGCGGTTTGTCTCTTCATTTTTCTCTCTCCTTCAGCAGTTGGGGTTGGGACCTCCGGCGGATTCTGTCATTTTTTGTAAAAACAACAGAAAACAGACAAAATTTATGTACCACCCTATCAATTCGCGGGGTTTTGAGGGGGACAAAACCGGGATATTCCCTATAATGATGATTGCAGGAGCACAGAATCAGGGGATAGAAGCCTGTCACTGGATTTGGTTCCGGGGAACCCTGTTCCTTCTTGCGAAGGAAGGTACGCTGCCGACGCGCCAACGAACCGCAGCGACCGCCCCGGGACCATTTGTTTTAATATTATATCAGGAAGCAGGGTTTTTTTCAATAAGGCACAGGGGGATAAGCGGAACGATGGGCAAAAAAATGATGGCTGCGTATCGGGTGCTCCCGGAGGAAAAGGGAAATCGCTACAGCTTTCAGTGCGGCGTGACGGGAGCGCGTTTTTCAACCGGACAAATCTACCATGGGGACACACCTGGGCTGGAGGCGGCTCTGGCCTGGCAGGCAGAGGGCCGAGCCCATTTTAACCGGTGCCATCGGTGCGGGGAATGGGTGGTTGACGCGGCCTACAATCCGTTGGTGCTGGAATGCGTGGTCTGTGCCCCCTTTGAAGAAAATGCGCGCTTCTGCCGGTTCTGCGGGACCCGGGTCCAGGAAGACATGGGGCGGTGTCCCGCCTGCGGTGCCTCTTTGTATTATGAAGGAGTTGATTCCTGTGACGCGGAGACTGAAAAATGATCGGCTGGCCCAATATGGCTTTGGCCTGGAGGTAATGGCAAAGACAAGGCTCTGCACCGTCTGCGAAACGCTGGTGACCGACGGAGGAAAAAGCTGCTCGGAATGCGGCAGTCCCCTGCCGCCCCTGACGCTGCTTGACTGGTATGCCCGGCAGCATCCCTGCTGCACCGTCTGCGGCACGATTTTGCGGGAGGATTCCCGCTACTGTTCCCGCTGCGGAAAAATCCGGGAAAAGACACAGCTCTGATTCGGAAAAACCTGCCTGCGAAAATGCGGGCATGATTATGATTATGATTATGAAGGAGCGTAACTATGGGACTTATCAAAGCTGCAATTGGCTCTGTCGGCGGCGTAATGGCCGACCAGTGGAAGGAATACTTTTACTGTGACTCTCTGCCCAGCAATGTGCTGATGCGCAAGGGACAAAAACGTACCTCCGGACGCAGCAGCAATACCAAGGGCTCGGAAAATGTCATCACCAACGGCTCCATCATCGCCGTGGCGGATGGTCAGTGCATGATTCTTGTGGATCAGGGAAAGGTGACGGAATTCTGCGCGGAGCCCGGCGAATTTACATACGACGGCTCCACAGAGCCCTCCCTCTTCAGCGGCAATCTGGGCCAGAGCCTGGTGGATACCTTCCGAACCATCGGCAAGCGCTTTACCTTTGGCGGGGAAACCCCGAAGGACCAGCGGATCTACTATTTTAACACCAAGGAAATTCTGGACAATAAATTCGGCACCCCGACTCCCATTATGTTTGAGGTGGTCAACAAGCGTATCGGCATGAGCCGCACCGTCAATCTCCGATTCAACGGTGTCTATACCTACACGATTTCGGATCCGCTGCTGTTTTACACCCGCCTTGCCGGCAATGTAGCCGGAGACTACACCCGGGACCAGATCGACGGTCAGCTGAAGGCGGACTTTATCGATGCCCTTCAGCCGGCGGTGGGCGTGCTGTCCGAGCAGGAGCTTCGTCCGGCCCAGCTGCCTGCCAAGGCCAGGGAGCTGAAGGCCGCCATGAACGCGGAGCTGGATGCCAGCTGGGGCCAGCGGGGCATTTCCATTGAGAAAATTTCCCTGAATCCCATTACCCTGACGGAAGCGGATATGAAAAAGATTAACGAGCTGGAGGACGCGGCTACCGTCGGCTCCAATCCCTATATGATGGCAGGCCGCATGACCGAGGCCACTGCCGGTGCCATGGAGGCGGCGGCAAACAATTCCGCCGGAGCCATGACGGGCTTCATGGGAATGGGCATGGCAGGCGGCATGATGGGTGGTGGCGGCTTCGGTGCCGCCCAGAACCTGTACCAGATGGGGCAGCAGACGCAGCAGACACAGCAGCCGGCTCCCCGGAGCGACCCGGCACCCGCTGCCGACGGCTGGAGCTGTACCTGCGGAAAAACCGGAATCCAGGGCAAATTCTGCCCTGAGTGCGGCACGAAGAAGCCGGAGCCGGCAAATGACACATGGACCTGCGGCTGCGGCGCGGTGAATACGGGCAAATTCTGCCCCGAATGCGGCGCGAAAAAGCCTGCTGCCGCACCCAAATACAAGTGCGACAAGTGCGGCTGGGAGCCGGAGGACCCCGCCAACCCGCCCAGATTCTGTCCGGAGTGCAGTGACCCCTTTAATGCGGCGGATGCCCGATGAAAAGACTTCTGGCAGCACTGGCCATTTTGCTTCTGTTGGCGCTTCTGGGAGTCGGGGCATACCGGCTCCTGGTCACCGACCGTGTTGCGGACCGGGGCGGCATGGAAAACCCGGACTACACCCGGTGTGTCGGACCCGGAGCGGAATGACCGGCTTTTAACGGTCAAAATTTGAAAAGGAGGACAGAGCGATGGGACTGTTTGGAAAACTGTTTGAGAAGAAAACCTGCGATATTTGCGATGGTGAGATCGGTCTGCTGGGCAACCGGAAGCTGGAGGACGGCAATCTGTGCAAAAACTGCGCAAGGAAGCTCTCCCCCTGGTTTGAGGACCGCCGCCACTCCACGGTGGCGGATATCCGGGCACAGCTGCAATACCGGCAGGAGAACCAGACCCGTGTAAACCAGTTCTGCACCACCCGGGCTCTGGGCGAAAACAGCCGGGTGCTGCTGGATGAGGGCCACGGATGGCTGGCGGTGAGCCGTCAGCTGGATATGCGGGCGGAAAATCCCGATGTTCTGGATTTTTCCGCCATCACCGGCTGCCGTGTGGATATCCAGGAAAGCCGCCGGGAGGTGAAATACGAGGATTCCGAAGGAAACCGGGTCAGCTACAATCCGCCCCGGCACGAATACTCCTATAATTTCTACATGATTATCACCGTCAATAACCCCTATTTTGACGACATGAGATTCTGCCTCAATACCAGCACAATAGAATTTGAGGACGGTCCCAATATGGCAGGCCGGAGAACCGGGGGCTTCCTTGATCTGGCCCGCAGTACCTTTGACCCCATGAACAATCCGGATTACCGCTATTATTACAATCTGTCCCAGGAGATCTGTCAGGCGGTCCGGGAGGCCCAGACCCAGGCCCAAAAGGGCAGTGCCCAGCCCCAGAGCGGCACAGCCGCCCAGGCTCCCGCTCCCGCAGCGCCCACGCCCTCGGCAGAGAATTGGGTATGCACGGCCTGCGGCGCTGAAAATAATGGCAAATTCTGTGAATTTTGCGGTACGCCCCGTTCCTGATACCGCATTTTCAAATAAAAAACCATCCCGAACAGATGAAAGGAGTAACTACTATGGCAGGCTTTGCAGATACCGCTAAGGCCGTGGCAACGGCAACTTCCCCCAGAGAATTTGATCTTTCCTACGCAACCACATTGGAAGAGGTCCTGAGCAAGCTCAATGCCCGCTCCGCCGCCTTCCAGATGCCCTTCTCCATCAAGGGTGGCATTCCGGGGCAGCGCATCGTCTTTGAAAAGGAGCCCAATCTGGATGTGACACTGTGGATCTACGTCAAGGACGGCACCCACATCCGGGTGCAGCCCAGTATTTCCCAGAATTCCACCACGGTAAACGGTGTCCGGGTGGATAAGAACAGCGTACTGCGCCGCGGCGCAAAGAATATGGCGGTGGAGCTACCGCTGGCCCGGGGCGCTTACATCGACCATGTTACCGACACGGTGAAGAAGCTGCTGAACGGCGAGGCCGTGGAGGACTATGTTGCGCCTGCCACTCCCGAGGAAGCACCCGGGGCAGAGCCGAAGAAGAACTGGCTGGTGACGTTGCTGCTGTGCCTCTTCCTGGGCGGCATTGGCGGACATCGGTTCTATGTGGGCAAAACCGGCACCGGCATTTTGTGGCTGATTACCTTCGGCTGCTTCGGCATCGGCTGGCTGGTGGACCTGATTAAAATTATCTGCGGCAAATTTACCGACAAGCAGGGCAACCCCATCCGGCAGGGGAAATAATTGCCCTCAGCCGGGAAAAAACCTTGGGAGGAGACGATATCCGCTATGAAAAAGAATGTGACCAGGATGCTTTCTGCCCTGCTGGCGGCGGTGCTGCTTCTGAGCCTGTGCGCCTGCGGCGGCGGGAAGGATAGCGGAAGCGACAACCGTTACGATTTTGGCGACTATGAGGTGGTGTATAAGGGTGCCTGCATCATGACCGACGTGGACGGCGACGATGCGCTGGTGCTGACCTTCGACTTCACCAACAATTCCGACAGCGCCGCGTCCTACGGCTGGACCGTGTTCGAGACAGCCGTGCAGGAGGGAACCGAGCTGGAATACACCACCGTGTTCAGCGATTTGGAAACCTTCAGCTGTGTGGGTGAGGACAGCTTCACCGATATCGAGCCCGGTACTACGGTAGAGGCGGGCACCACCTATAAGCTCAACGGCATGGGCAAGGTGAAAATGACCATTTCCGACTTGCTGGATCATTATACCTACACCATCACCGTGGACCCCTCGGAACTTGACTATGTGGAAGCAAAGTCCGGGGACGGTGAGGACGGCCCTGCCGATTCGCAGGGCAGCTCCGGCCCGGCTGCCGATGATACCCTGCCGGAGCCCTTCCTGGGCTGGTGGAACGGCGATTGGTACGGCTGGTGGACCATCAAGTCCGGCACCGGCGATTATGCGGATTATGGCGGCTACTGGTGGGATGCCTGCGCCCAGGTGACGGTGGGGCGGCCCGCTGAGGATGACAGCTACCACGCCACCATGACCATATGGGACGAGGACGGAAGCCGCACCGATAACTTTATCGGGCAGATCGATGCTACCATCTCCCCCTACGGCGTAGGCGACCATGGCACACTGTTCTCCGAGGGCGGCTATTTCCTGGACGATGAGCTGGCCCACGCGGACTGGATTGTGGATCCGGCCCTGACGGAATTTGAGAATCTGCTGTCCATCGACGGCGAATACGAGGGCGAGGAGGGCAGCTGCTCCTACCTGATCGTCCTGCGCCCCTGGGGCGTTATATGGGACGATGTGACTGAGGAAAGCCTGCCCTATGCCTATGACGACTGGTACCTGCCCTGGGTCAACAGCGGTGCTTCCATGCCCGACGCACTGAGCGAGAGCTTCAGCGGCGGCTCTGGGGAGCCTGGTGCTCCGGCGGACACCGGGGAGGGTGCCGGCTCCGGCGGAAAGCTGATTCCCTTCACACTGGAGGGAGAAACCTTCAACAGTCTGCCCTTTACCCTGAGCTTCAGCCTTCCCGAGGGCGAATGGGACCCGGAGGACCGTCTCTTCATGTATAACCTGAAGATTTACAACTGGCCCGATGGGAATGACGCGCCCTGGGGCACACCCTTCATCTGGTTTGAGTTCTATGACAACGAGGAGCCTCTGAACCGCCATGTGGACGAATACGAAAACCTGACCGAGACAGAGGAACGCACCATCGGCGGCATTGCCATGAAGGGCCGTATATACGACTACATTGGCTATGAGCAGATGCAGGAGTATTACGGGGTGCTGCCCAGCGGCATCGGGGTTTCCATTCGCTTTGTAAAGGTTCCCGCTTCCCTGCTGCCCCAGTGCCACGCAATTCTCGATACCATTACCTTCGGCTGACCGACCCAACTCCCGCCCCTTATGGGGCGGGAGTAACCGACCTTTCCTGGAAACGAGGGATTCTATGCCAACACAAGTTACCAACTACCAATGCCCGGCCTGCACGGGTCCGCTGCAATTTTCGGGTGCCTCTGGAAAGCTGGAGTGCGAATACTGCGGCTCAAGCTACACGGTAGCGCAGATCGAGGCGCTTTACGCGGAACAAAACGCCCAGGCCGCCGGGGCTGCGCCGGAAGCATCGGAGGGCTGGGATGTATCCGGTCTGCGGGAGACGGTGGATGCTGACGGAAGGGCAATGCGCTCCTACAGCTGTCCCAGCTGCGGCGCGGAGCTGATCTGCGATGCCACCACCGCCGCTACCTCCTGCCCCTATTGCGGAAACCCCACCGTTGTGCCGGGCCAGTTTACCGCCATGCTGCAGCCGGATTACGTGATCCCCTTCAAGCTGAGCAAGGAGGACGCAATCCGGGCCCTGAAGCGCCATTATCAGGGCAAGCGGCTGCTGCCGGCGGCCTTTACCGCCGGCAATCATATCGAGCAGATTCAGGGCGTTTATGTGCCCTTCTGGATGTTCGACGGTCGGGCGGAGGGCCGTGTGACCTTCCATACGACCCGGTCCCATACCCACAGACAGGGGGACCTGGAAATCACCGAAACAGAGCATTTCCGGGTCAGCCGGGGTGGAGGCATGGATTTTGAGAAAATTCCTGTGGATGCCTCCAGCAAAATGCCGGATGACCACATGGATTCCATCGAGCCCTTTGATTATTCGGAGCTCAGGCCCTTCTCCATGGCATACCTGCCCGGGTTCCTGGCGGATAAATATGACGTGACAGCCGAGGAAAGCAGTGCCCGGGCGGATGCACGGTGCGAAAACGCGCTGCTTTCTGCTCTGGAGGAGACAGTCACCGGCTACAGCACCTGCGCCCGGGAGGGGACGGATATTCACCTCCGGCGAGGAAAGGTTCACTATGCCCTGATGCCCGTGTGGATGCTCTCCACCCGGTGGAACGGGCAGAACTACCTGTTTGCCATGAACGGTCAGACCGGTAAGCTGGTGGGCGACCTGCCGGTGAGCCGCGGCAAGCTGGCGGCCTGGTTTGCGGGCATTGCGCTGCCGCTGATGGCCCTGGGGACGGCGCTGGCGCTGCTGCTGGTTTAAGGAGGGCGAAAGGATGAAAAGAAGAATCGTATCCCTTTTGATGGCGCTGTGTATGCTGGGCCTGCTGGCAACCGGCGTATACGCCCGGTCTCCGGAACCCCAGCTTCCTCATGTTACGGACCAGGCGGGGCTTTTGACGGAGACCCAGATCCAGCGGCTGGAAAAAATGGCCCAGACCCTGGCGGAGCAGTACAATGTGGGCATTTA
Source organism: uncultured Oscillospiraceae bacterium (assembly GCA_964504605.1). Classification (GTDB taxonomy): domain Bacteria; phylum Bacillota; class Clostridia; order Oscillospirales; family Oscillospiraceae; genus Faecousia. The sequence goes on from CAZDFB010000012.1 coordinate 13,155, forward strand.
CATTGTGACGGTGGAGGATTACCGGGATTTTGACCCGACAGGCGTTTACGAGGCGGCTTACGGTATATACCACGGATATTCCCTGGGCGAGGGCCGGCAGCGCAACGGCATGATTCTCCTGCTCAGCATGAAGGAGCGGGATTATGCGCTGTTCCGCTATGGTGAGAAGGCGGTTTATGCCTTCGATGATTACGGGCTGGAAAAGCTGGAGGCGGCATTTCTGGACGATTTCGGGGACGACAGCTGGAACGACGGCTTTCAGGACTATATCCGGACCTGCGGGCAGTATCTGGAGAAGGCGGCAGCCGGAAATCCGGTGAGAAAAAGCCCGGTGACCCTGATCCTGATTTCCTGGGCAATCGCTCTGGTCATTGCGGCGGTGGTTTGCGCCGGGCTGGTGGGACAGATGAAAACCGTCCGCAAGAGCACCGGTGCCGTGGGCTATGCGGGAAATCTTGTGCTGACCGAACGGTTTGACCGGTTTACCCACCGAACACAGACCCGACGTAAAATTGCGCGCAGCCAAAGCGCCGGCGGAGAGAGCCATTCCGGCGGCAGCAGCGGCAAGTTCTGAGGGGGAGAGAAAAATGAAAAAAATTGTGTCCCTTATTTTGGCACTCACCATGGCCTGTACGCTGTGTGCCTGCGATTTTGGAAGGCAGGAGCCCTCGTTACCGGATGAGCCGGGGGCGGGCTTCCATGGCGGAAGCCTGGGGAAGCCGGAGCAGAGTCAGGACCGGGCCGAGCAGGAGACCGTCACCGAACCGGAGGCATCTGAGACGGTGCCGGAAACAGAGCCTGAGCCTGTGCGGAATTTTTCCCCGGAGGGACTGGCTGCCATTGATGCCCTCCGGGAGGAGATCAATCAGGCCGGCGCAATTTTTGGCGTGGCGTACATCGGCTCCTTCTTCCGGGGAGAAATGACCTTCGAGGATTGGTTTGAGGACTCTGCCGGTGGGCTGGATGGCTGCTATCCCTTTGTTTCGGAAATTGACAGGACCCAGGCTGCCAATGGGACGGGACATCTGTACTGTATCCTTGCAGGAGACTATGACACCGCCATTACAGCCCGGGATTTGAACGGCGAGGTCCTGTACAGCGCCGAAAACGGCGCCCCTGTGCTGCTGTTCTGCAGCCGGGATGGCGAGGGCATGATTCCGGATACCGTTATCACATTCACGACTGCTGAGGGAACGGAATATCAGTGGGAGGCGAAGCTGGACGGGGCAAACTACCCGGATCTGCTTATTGGCCCGGAGCGTCAGCTTTTGTCCTGGGATTTTACCTTTGTATATGATCTGGGCTTTGAGCTGACCGGCTGGCTCGTGGAGGGCTGGTTGGGACCCACCAAGACCGGACTGGCGGGAACGGATGTTTTTGAGGGTATGTGCTGGTGGATCAGAACCAATGACGGCACAAGAAACAGCTACTGCCTGCGTTTTTGCCCCAATGGAGGGGAAGTCTATGATGGTGAGGTCATACTGGACTGCTACCACGGCGATGACACCGAGCCGCTGGGCCATTGGGAGGGCTGGTGGTCCATCACGCCGGTGATGGATTATGCCAGCTGGGTGCATATGGACCTGATGCTCATGGACGGCACGGATCAGGACCGCTTTGCCGAATCCCAGGTGATTTCGGAAAACTATATGGCCCTGCTTGCTCCGTCGGGAGAGCGGCTGCTGCTGGTTGCCGATACCACGCAGACTGTTCTTCCCCTCTTCCCGGACGGATGGCGCTTCGGTGAGCTTGCACTGGCTATGGGCTGACCCTGCCGGTAAATAATAAAGAAATCCGTACCTGTTTCCCCTGGGGGAGACGGGTTCGGATTTTTATGCAATTGGGGCCAATGGTGGAAAGGGCAGAAAATGCAAAAACCGCGGCGAACAGCCGCGGTTTTTGCAACAAGAAAAGAGGAGAGGAAAAATGAAAAAGTATAAGTGAATCGTTTGTCTATATTCTAATCTGAAAATGTGAAGAAAAAAAGTGGGTAAATGTTAAAAAAGAATGAAGTTCTGTGAAGTATTTTTGTATTCCTGTGACGCACACCCTTGGGGACACCTGTGAAAAAGAAAATTTCCCGGCAGTCCTGGGCTGCCGGGAAAAAATCAGACCTTGCTTTTCCGGATTTCCTCCGGCACAAAATCCAGCGTGATGGACTGCAGGTCCGTTTTCAGCTGGGTGTAGGTAACGCCGGCGGAATCCATCATCCGCTTGGAGGCCAGGGTGGCCATGGAGTCGGCGTACTTGTCGGAAAGATACAGCACTTCCTTTACACCGCTCTGGATAATGGCCTTGGCGCATTCGTTGCAGGGAAACAGCGCCACATACAGCCGACTGCCCCGCAGATCCCGCCCGTTGGCATTCAGAATGGCGTTGAGCTCCGCGTGGACCACATAGGGGTACTTGGTGTCCGCGCCCTCCCGCTCCCAGGAGTATTCGTCATCGGAGCAGCCTTTGGGCATTCCGTTATAGCCCGTGGAAATGATGATGTTGTCCTGGGTCACGATGCAGGCACCCACCTGGGTGTTGGGGTCCTTGCTGCGGCGGGCCGCCAGCATGGCGATGCCCATAAAATATTCGTCCCAGCTGATATAATCCGCTCTTTTCATGGCGATTCCTCCATTTTCTTTCCAGTATAGCATTCCGGAAAAGGGCTGTCAATGGCTACCCTCACACCGGGGAACCATCGTCCCCGGGCTTTCTTTCCGCATTCAGGGCATCCACTGTAATCTGGGCATGGGGGTTTACATAAACCGTCCGGTAGGCGTGGTAAATGACCATACCGGGCTTGCCGTTGGCGGGCTTTTTCACCTGCTTCACCGGCGTTACATCCACGGGCAGGTTCTGCCCGCCCCGGGTCTCGGCGTAGTGGGCCGCCAGCTGGGCGGCCTGGGTAATGGTGTCATCCGGGGGCTGGGTGCCGCCGCAGGAGATAATGACATGGCTTCCGTGGACCTTCTGGGCATGGAGCCAGATATCGTCCTTCCGGGCCAGCCTGAAGGTGAGCTCATCGTTCTGCCGGTTGTTCCGGCCCACGTAGATGGGGTAGCCGTCGGTGGACTCGAAGCGCATGGGCGGAAGCTTTCCCTGCTTCATCCGGCGCTTGCCGCTGTCGGCACGCAGATAGCCGCCGGACTGGAGCTCCTGCCGGATTTCCTCCAGCTCTGCCTCCGTATCCGCCCGGCTCAGCTCCTCCAGGACACTTTTCAGGTAGCTGAGCTCATTTTCTCCCAGGTCGATCTGACGGGTCAGCTCCTTTTCCGCGTTTTTCATCCGGGCGTAATCCTTGTAGTATTTCGCCGCATTCTGCTGGGGGGAAAGGATGGGAGAAAGGGGAATCTCCACGGTCTTCATATTTTCGTCGTAAAAATCCTCACAGGTAACCACGGTCTGGCCCTTGGTAATCCGGTGGAGATTGGCGGTCAGAATATCGCCCAGCTGTCGCAGCCGCTCCCGGTCATAGGTTTCCAGAAGCTCCTTCTCCTGAAGCGCCAGCTTCCGCTGAATCCGGCTGCACAGATTCTGAACGGTTTTCCGGACGGCCTGGCTTTTTTGCCGGATGGCATCCTTCCGGTCCCGGAGGGTGTAGTACATATCCATCAGCCCGGAGAAGCTTTCCGCCTCCCGGAATTCTCCGTATTGCCGGATGGGACAGAAGGCGAATTGCTTGGGGGTGCCGTCGGCCTGGGCATAGAAGCAGGGCTTCGGATGAGTCAGCTGCTCCCGGAAAAACAGCGCCAGCTTCCCGGCGGTGGCCTCCGGCTCCAGCTGTTCCACCCGGGCATCGGTGGCACCGCCGGCAAAGAGAGCGGCCTCCCGGCAAACCAGGGGGGAAATGCCGCCCAGGCTGTCCATCAGCCGGTCTGCCAGAACATCACTGCCCGGGGTCCGCAGGAGGGTCTCGTAATCACCGGGCTCCAGCGCCAGAGGATCCCGCTTGGTGATGGGCTCGGGCATCTGATACATCAGGCCCGGCAGAGCGGCACGCCTGGCACTCTCATCCAGTCCTACCCGGCGCAGGCAGTCAATGATCCGGCCCTCGGGGGACAGAAGGTACAGATTGCAGGTGCGGCCCATCAGCTCGGCTACCAGCTTTTTCTGCACATGGTCGCCCATTTCGTCAAGGCAGTCGAAGGAGAAGGCGGCCCAGCGCTCCATGGGAATCTGCTCCAGGCCAGTGAGCCGGGCACCCAGAAGGTGCTTGCGCAGGAGCATACAGAACATGGGCGGCTCCGCCGGATTTTCCGGCGAAGCAGTGGTGAGATGAAGCCGGGGAGCGGTGGGATTCAGGGCAAAAAGGAGCTTTTCCCGTCCCTCCCGGCATTTGAGCTGAAGAATGACCGTGTCCCGGCTGGGTTGGTGGATTTTATCCACCCGGGCATCAACGGTTCGCTGCCGGATCTCGCCCAGTACAGCCGACAAATAGAAAGCGTCAAAAGCCATAATAGCCTCCATTCAGGTAAGGGGAATTTTGTCAAACACCGTCCTGCGCGGCCTGCATAACGGTCTGGAACAGCTCGTTGAGCCGGTCCGTTCTGCCCATCAGGTACAGGGCACCGAACAGGGCCTCCAGCCCGGTGGCCTTGGCATACTCCTGGGGTGTGGCGGACTTTGGCACCGCGTGGACGTGGGAATTTTTGCCCCGGCGGTAGTAGGCCAGCTCCTCCGGTGTCAGCAGGGGCAGAAGCCGATCCACAAACCGGGCCTGGGAGGTGGCCTTGACCATGCGGATGGTTTCCCGGTGGAGCTGATCCACGGTTTTTCCGCCGTTGGCGCAGAGGTATCCCCGGCACAGAATCTCAAATACGCAGTCACCCATATGGGCCAGCCCCAGATTGGAGATGGCATCCACCTGGGTCTGGGTCATGTTCATTTTGAAGAAGTTTTCCACAGGTCTTTCCCCCGGTTTACTAAAAATTGGGCGCACAGGCCGGTGAACAGGCCCGTAACGATGCTGATGGCAATCAGCGGCGGCAGGTAGAGAATCAGGCCCGGGGTGGCGGTCAGACAGACAGCCATGGCAACCTGTCCCAGAGAGTGGGCGGCGGCCCCAAGGCAGCCGGCAACCCAGAGCTGATTCTTTTTTAAAATTCCGCGGAGCAGAATGGTTACCGCAATGGCACAGCCGCCTCCGGCGGCGGAGTAAAAAATGGTGCTGAAATTTCCGGCGAAAATGGCTCCCAAGAAAATCCGGCAGGCCAGAATCGCGGCGGCCTCCCGGGGACCCAGGACGAATACGGCGTAAACCGTTACAATATTTGCCAGGCCCAGCTTTACCCCGGGCAGGGGAACCACCGCCGGAATCTGGGCCTCCAGGACGAAAATGGTCAGAGAGATGGCAGTCAGCAGCGCCATGCGGGTCAGCTTTTTCACTTGCAGGGCCAGCCCCTCCTTCCGGGATTCAATAATTCTTATCCTACCATTTTTTCAGCGGAAAGTAAAGCAAAATGAAAAAACGCCCGGATATCGTTACATTTTTTGTAACGATACCGAGCGAATACCGGGTTGCCCCGGCAATAAACCGCCCCGGGTATTCCCGGAATGGTGCTCCAAGAGCCGATATTATTCTGCCAGAAACCGGGCAGCCTCCTGCTGGAAGCGGTCCGCCTGCTCCTGGCTGCACTGAAGGATGACCTTCTGGGGCCGGGACCAGTTCAGAGTAAAAATCCCCATAAAGCTGGTGCCGTTGACGTGATAGCTTTCGGAGCCCACGGTAATGGGGAATCCCAGCTTGGTGGACAGGCTGACAAAACGCATCACATCCGCCACGGATGAAAATCGAACAGTGAATTGGTGCACAAAATTCCCTCCCCAATGCTGTACAAAAGCTTCATTTTCGTATATAATGGGGAGAACAACCGAAGATTGACTCCAACAAAGGATATTATACTAGATTTTTGGGGAATTGCAATTGTAGGTTTGGACGATTAAGACAATTTATTACATATTAAATTGGTGGTTTTCACGATGAAATTTGCTTTTTTTACCCTGGGCTGCAAGACAAACCAGTATGAAACGCAGGCGATGGAGCGTATTTTGCAGGAAATGGGTCATGAGATCGGGAGCTTTGAGGAGCCCTGCGATGCTTACATTGTCAACACCTGCTCGGTGACTGCCGTGGCGGACAAAAAGAACCGGGCCATTATCCGGCGCTGCCGGAAAAACCACCCGGAGGCGGTTATCGGTGTCTGCGGCTGCTACACCCAGCACGATGCCCAGACGGTCCGGGACCTGGGGGCGGATGTGATCGGCGGCAGTGCCCGGCGGCAGGAATTTGTGGAGAAGCTGCTGGAGGCGCTGGCGGAACGCCGCCATCAGGAGGCGCTGGACGAGGCCCTTCGCCGCCGGGAGTTTGAAATTCTGCCTGCTGGCGGCCTGGAGGAGCGGACCCGGGCCATGCTGAAGGTGCAGGACGGCTGCGTGAATTTCTGCTCCTACTGCATCATTCCCTATACCCGGGGGCCGGTCCGGTCGGCACCGGTGGAGGTGATCCTGGCCCAGGCCCGGGAGCTGGAAGGCCGGGGCTATCGGGAGATTGTGGTCACGGGCATTGAAATCGCCTCCTGGGGCGTGGATCTTCCGGGGAAGCCCCCCATGACACAGATGCTGAAGGCCCTGTGCGAAGCGGTGCCCGGCGTTCGGATCCGGCTGGGCAGCCTGGAGCCCCGGGTGGTCACCCCGGAGTTCTGCCGGGAAATGTCCCGGTATCCCAACCTCTGCCCCCAGTTCCACCTTTCCATGCAGTCCGGCTGCGATACGGTGCTTGCCCGGATGCGCCGCAAATATGACACTGCCCGGTACTATGAAAGTGTTACCCTTCTGCGGCAGTTTTTCCCGGACTGCGCCATTACCACGGATATGATCGTGGCCTTCCCCGGGGAAACCGAGGAGGAATTTCAGCAGAGCCTGGCCTTTATCCGCAAATGCGCTTTCGCGGATATGCACATCTTCCCCTATTCCCGCCGTCCGGGCACCCCGGCGGACAAAATGCCCGGGCAGCTGGGCAACGCCGTCAAGGAGGTCAGAAGCCGGGCAGCGATTGCCGTGGCGGAGGAAATGAGCCGGGCCTATCGGGAGAAGCTGGCGGGGAAAACCCTGGAGGTTCTCTTTGAAGAGGCGGAGGGAGCGTATTACACCGGTCATGCCCCCAATTATGTGAAGGTCTACGCCCGGGGAGAAGACCTCCACAACGAAATCCGCTCGGTTACCGTGACGGAGGTGTATCAGGATGGCGTGGTGGGTGTAATTCCGAATTCCTAATTACAAATTAAGGCGTGTCATCCCGACCGGGCGCGGCGAGTGGAGGGCTATTTCTGACAATTTATAATTCGTAATTCATAAATTCCCGATTTTTCGTTGCTATTCACCTGATTTTATGATATATTACCGATTTGGAGGTTTCCATGAAAACTCTTTTACACATTTGCTGTGCGCCCTGCGCAAACCGGCCCATTGACATTCTCAGAACCGATGGCGTGGAGGTCACCGGCTTCTGGTACAACCCCAATATCCACCCGGTGACGGAATACCGGGCCCGGCGCAATTGCCTGGAGGACTACGCCAGGGAAATTGAGCTGCCCCTGATTCTGCGCAACGACTACGGCCTGCGGCCCTTCGTCCGGGCGGTGGCGGAGGATATTTCCGGCCGGTGCGTCAAGTGCTATGAAATGCGCCTTTGTGAAACCGCCCGGCAGGCGGCGGAGGGGGGCTTTGACAGCTTTACCTCGTCTCTGTTCATCAGTCCCTATCAGAATCACGAGCTGATGCGGGAGGTGGCAGAGCGGGCCGCGGCGGAATATGGGGTACAGTTTTTGTACCGGGATTTCCGGCCCTATTTCAAGGAAGGACAGGCCTTCGCCCGGGAGCACGGCTTCTATATGCAAAAATACTGCGGCTGTGTCTTTTCTGAGGAAGAGCGGTATATTAAAGAGAAGAAGATTATTCCCTGAGAACGGGAAAATGCGTGAGTAAGTATCCGGGCGACCGATGGTCGCCCCTGCGTCTGTTTGTTTATCAACTGTTTTGGAGGAACTATGAATCAATTTGAATTTGCTGTGCCAACCCTGTTTGGACTGGAGGGCATTGCCGGTGACGAGCTGCGGCGGCTGGATCTGGAAAATGTCCGGGTAGAAAACGGTCGGGTTCTCTTCTCCGGCGATACCCGGGCCCTGGCTAAGGCCAATATCTGCCTGCGTACCGGTGAGCGGGTGCTCATCGTGCTGGCGGACTTTAAGGCCACCACCTTTGAAGAGCTGTTCCAGGGTGTGTATCGCACGGAGCTGGAAAATTACATTCCCAGAGACGGTCAGTTCCCGGTGAAGGGGCACTGCCTGAATTCCCAGCTCATGAGCGTACCGGATTGCCAGGCCATCATTAAGAAGGCGGCTTCCCGTCGGCTGGGGGAAAAGTATGGCGTTTCCTGGCTGCCGGAGACGGGGGCGAAATACCAGCTCCAGTTTTCCGTTATGAATGACCGGGTCCAGCTCTATCTGGATACCTCCGGCCCGGGCCTCCACAAGCGGGGCTACCGTGCCCACGGCAATGACGCCCCCCTGCGGGAGACGCTGGCGGCAGCCATGGTCCAGCTGACCCGGTACCGGGGCCGGGAATTTGTGTGGGATCCCTTCTGCGGCAGCGGAACCATTCCCATTGAGGCGGCCTTCATCGCCAAGAATAAGGCCCCGGGTATGTACCGCCGATTCGCCGCGGAGGCCTACAGCTGGATGGACCCGGCGGTCTGGGGCGATGTGCGGACGGAGGCCAGGGACAAGGAGTTCCGGGGCAACTATAAAATCCTGGGCTCTGACAATGACCCCAAGTGCGTCTCTCTGGCTATGGCGAACGCCCGGAAGGCTCAGGTGGACAACATCATCGAGTTCCGGGACGGGGACGCTACCAAGATGGACCTTCCCGCAGGCTCGGGAATCCTCATCTGCAACCCGCCCTACGGTCAGCGGATGATGGAGCAGCAGAGTGCCCAGCGGCTGTACCGGGCATTGGGTGCCCATCTGAAGTATGCCAACGAATGGAAGAAATATATCATTACCTCTGAGCCGGAATTTGAGCATTATTTCGGACGCAGAGCGGACAAAAAGCGGAAGCTCTACAATGGCATGATTAAGTGCGATTACTATATGTACACCGACAACAGCCGGAAGAAAAAATAAGGTAGTCCGGCACAGGCCACCGGGCAATACCCCCAATCCGACCGGAGAGGGGGCTTGCTGCGCGCCCCTGCGGATTTTACAAAAAGAGATTGGAAGTAAGAGATCATGGAACATATCTTCATCATCAACCCGGCGGCAGGCAGCCGGGACCGGACGGAGGAATATTCGGCGGAAATCCGCCGGATTTGCACCGAGCGGGGCCTGAATTGCCGCATTGCCGTGTCCCCTGGCCCCGGCGGATGCCGGAAGCTGGCCCGGGAGGCGGCGGAAACCGGAAAAGAGGTCCGCATCTATGCCTGCGGCGGCGACGGTACGCTGAACGAGGTGGTTCAGGGTGCAGCCGGCTATGCCAATGCGGCGGTAACGGTCTTCTCCGGCGGCAGCGGGAACGATTTCGTGAAGCTGTTTGATGATCCCAAAGCGTTTTTTGATCTGGAGCGGCTGCTGGATGCCCAGGAGACGACCTTTGACCTGATCCGCTGCAATGAGGATCTGGCGCTGAACATCTGCTCCGTGGGGCTGGATGCCCGGATCGGCACGGATGTTGCCAGCTACAAGCGGATTCCCCTGCTTCAGGGCTTCCGGGCCTATCTGGCAAGCACGCTGGTCAATCTGTTCCGGGGAATTGCGGAGCATTATGTGGTGGAGCTGAACGGGGAAGTAATCGACGGTGAGCAGACCTTTGTATGCGTGTGCAACGGTCGCTATTACGGCGGCGGCTTCAATCCGGTGCCCGAGGCTGACCCCACAGACGGGAAGCTGGACGTGCTTCTGGTGAAGAAGGTGCGGCTCTGGCAGGTTCCTGCCATCATCGGCAAATATAAAAATGGACAGTACAAGGCACTGCCCAGGTTTGTGAAGCACTATCTTACCGATGAAATCACCATTCGCTGCGACAAGCCCACGCCAGTGAATCTGGACGGCGAGCTGCGCACCGCGCAGATGGTGCACATGACGGTGGCGGAGGAAAAAATCCGCTTCTTCTACCCCCGGGGGCTGCGCTTTGAAGCGGAAGCGGCGACAGGCTCTCCCCTGCTGTAAAAAAGGAAAAACCATGTAATTGTTCACCGGAGCACCGGGCCGCAATTACATGGTTTTGGCATATGTGAGGTGCAATCCGCGTCAGCGCCCCGTTACCCGGACCTGAAGCCCCTCCAGGACATCCAGCACCTTGCTGTGGAGGGCCTTGTCGAAGGAATCCGTGCACCGGGCATCCACCTCAATGGTGGCCTGCGGATACCGGCTCTGGAGCACCACCGCGTTGGAAACAACGCAGATATTGCTCACCAGACCCACCAGCTCGATCTCATCGGCCTCCGGCGGCAGCGCGGCGGCGGTGGCGGGATCCGACAGGTCCATGCCGAAGCTGCGCTTGTCAATGGCCCGGGCACCCACCGCCTCCAGCGCCTGGGCGGTTTTGCCGTAGACCTGCCAGCCCGGGGTGCCCCGGATACAGTGGACCACCGGCAGCGCTCTGCCCTCCCGGGTCAGAAGATAATCGTCAAAATGGGTGTCCCGGGTGAACAGCACCCGTCCGGGGCCGTAGGACAGGATTTTTTTCGCAATGGCCCCGTCCAGCTTTTCCGCGCCGGGAAATCCCAGAGCCCCGTCCACAAAGTCGTTCTGATAGTCGATGACAAATAAATACCGCTGCATGGAGGTACCTCCCCTGATTATTTATGGAATAACCATATCAAAATTCCGGGAAAAAGTCAACGAGCCATTGAAAGCGCCGGGGTTTTTTGATAGAATATAGGGAAAACGAATCATCCATTGGGTTCATGGCTGTGTTTTGCACTGATTACAAGGAAACAAGGTGATTTTATGCGCACAAAAGAAGATTATATTGCGGTGTTTGACTCCGGCGTGGGCGGTGTCAGCGTGCTGCGGCAGCTTCGCAAGCACCTGCCCCAGGAGAAATTCCTCTATTTTGGCGATTCTGCCAACGCACCCTACGGCTCCCGCTCCACGCAGGAGGTCCGGGCCCTGACACTGGCGGCGGCGGACCGGCTGTTCCGCCGGTATCCCGTCAAGGCAATGGTGGTGGCCTGCAATACCGCCACTGCCGCGGCGATTACCGACCTGCGAGAGGCCTATCCGGAACAGATTATCATTGGCATTGAGCCGGCACTGAAACTGGCGGCGGACCGGCACCCCGGGGGCCGCATCGGCGTTATGGCAACCCTGGTCACCCTCCGGGAGGAAAAATTCGACCTGCTGGCCCACCGGGTGGATGAGAGCTGCTCTGTGGAAAAAATTCCCGCTCCCGGACTGGTGGAGCTGATTGAGGCGGGCCGCGGAGACGCGCCGGAAACGAAAATGTTCCTGCGCTATCTGCTTCAGCCCTACATCGGCCGGCTGGATGCACTGGTTCTGGGCTGCACCCATTTCCCCTTCGTGAAGCACAATATCCAGGCCATTCTGGGCCCGGGAACCGAGGTGCTCCACGGCGGCGAGGGCACCGCCCGGGAGACAAAGCGGCGGCTGGAGCAGGCCGGCCTTCTCCGGGAGGGAACCGGGGAGGTCATTATGGAAAACAGTTCTTCCGACCCCAGAGTTCTGGCTCTGGCCCGGGAGCTGCTGGAGCGGTGAAGCACCGCCCTCAGATAAAAATACATCGGCTTGGGAGGCTGAATATGGAAAATAACATCCTGGTAATCGGCATCGCCGGAGGTACCGGCAGCGGCAAAACCACTTTGATGAAAAACCTGATCCAGCACTATGATGACGAGGTGACGGTCATCAGCCACGACAATTACTATAAGCGCCGGGACGACCTGAGCTATGAGGACCGGTGCAAGATCAACTATGACGAGCCCGACGCTCTGGAGAGCGACCTGATGGCCCGGCATCTGGATCAGCTGCGCCACGGACAGGCCATCGACTGCCCGGTGTACGATTTTACCCAGCACAACCGCTCGGATGAAACGGTCCACATCGTGCCCCAGAAGGTCATCATTGTGGAGGGTATCCTGATTTTTGAAAACCAGCCTCTGCGGGATTTGATGGACATTAAGATTTTTGTGGATACCGATGCGGATATCCGGCTCTGCCGCCGGATCAAGCGGGATGTGAACAAGCGGGGCCGTACTCTGGAGAGCGTGCTGCAGCAGTATCAGGAGACGGTAAAGCCCATGCACGAGCGCTATGTGGAGCCCAGTAAGAAGTACGCCGATATCGTGGTTCCGGAGGGCGGCAAAAATCTGGTGGCGCTGGATATGATTATCGGACGGATCCAGCGGCATTTGGAGGGCGCATGAGCTACGAGAGCCTGATTTTTGACATTGACGGTACCCTGTGGGATTCCCGGGCCCTGGTGGCGGAGGGATACAACATCCAGCTGCGCCGGGAGGGACTGGACCATTTGTGCGTTACCGCGGAGGAGCTGCGCCCCCTGTTCGGCAAGGTGATGACGGAAATTGCCGACGTAATTCTGGCAAGTGTCCCCGAAACGGAGCGCTACAGCCTGATGGAGCGGTGCATGGAGACGGAAAACCGCCATTTGCAGGAGAATCCCTGCCAAATCGGCTATCCTGCCGTCCGGGAGACGCTGGAGGCGCTGGCCCGGAAGCACCGGCTTTTCATCGTCAGCAACAGTCAGCAGGGCTACCCGGAGCTGTGCATCGGGAAGCTGGGACTGGGGGATGTAATCCGGGGCCATCTCTGCTTCGGTGATACCCACACCGGCAAGGGCGCAACCATCCGCACGTTGATGGAGCGCTACGAAATTGAGAGCTGTGCCTACATCGGTGATACACAGGGGGACCTGGAGGCCTGCCGGGAGGCAGGGGTGCCCTTCATTTATGCGGCCTACGGTCTGGGCCAGGCGGAGGACTGGGATGCCCGGATTGAGAGAATCGGGGATCTGCTGGATATGGAGCTATAATTCAGGCCGAAAAAGGGCCGGTTTACAGACCGGAGATCATAAGACAGTTAACAGAGGTATAATCATGAAGCGAATTTCTTTCCTTGTGGCCGCGGCGCTGCTGGCAGCGGCGCTCAGCGGCTGCGGTCTGGCGGCATATCCCCAGCCGGATAAATCTAACACCAATCCGGACACGGAATCCGGCACGGCTGCCGCCACGGAGGACCCCTCCGTGGATATCGGCGGAACCAGAGTGGAGCCGGATGTCCGGGAGCTGGACCTGACGGTGCTGGACTATACGCTGGAAGCGCTGATGAGCAGCGCGGACCGGCTGACCGGTGTTGCGGACATTCAGCTGGGGCAGACCACCCTGAGCCGGGAGCAGCTGGACAGCCTGGCAGCCGCGTTTCCCAAGGCGGTGATTCACTACACCGTCTCCCTGTTTGGCGAGACGCTGGAGCCGGATACCCAGAGTCTGGACCTGTGGGACATGGATGTGACCAAAACCGATGAGCTTGTGGCGGTGCTTCCCCTGCTTTCTTCACTGCAGTCCATCAATTTTGTCAGCGAGGAGGGCGTCTGTGCCTATTCTCTGGACACCATCGGTGAGCTGGACAAGGTCCGGGCGGCGGCCCCGGAGGTAAGCCTGCGGGTCAGCTTCCAGCTGTTCGGCCAGACCGTGACCTCGGAGGATACCCGGATTGAGTACTACCTGGTGGACATCGGCAACGAGGGCGCGGAGACGGTGCGGCAGGTCCTGCCCTATCTGCAAAGTTGTGAATACCTGCTGATGGACGGCTGCGGCGTGGATAACGAGGTCATGGCCCAGCTTCGGGAGGATTTCCCGGAGACGAAGGTGGTATGGCGGGTGTGGCTGACCAAGCCGGACTACAATTCCCCCCGTATGCTCCGCTGCGCCGGTTTCCTGACGGATACCCACCGGATCCGCACACTGCTGGTCAATGATGACAACTGCGACCTGCTGAAATACTGCGTTGAGACAAAATATGTGGACTTCGGTCACAATGAGTACATTTCCGACTTCTCCTTCCTGGCCCATATGCCGGATCTGGAGGCGGCGATCATCGGCCTGACCCACTGCAACGACCTGACTCCCCTGATGAACTGCACCAAGCTGGAGTATCTGGAGGTTTACGGCAGCAAGGTTACGGACCTGAGCCCCCTGGCGGCCTGCACAAGCCTGAAGCATCTGAACGTCAGCCGGCTGGAAGTGGATGATATGACCTGCCTGTACGGTCTGGAGCTGGAGCGGTTCCGGGCGGTGCTGACGAACATTCCCCAGGAGCAGATTGATGAATATGCCCGCCTGCATCCGGATTGCCAGATGCTGATGAAGGGCTGGGCACCCCACCAGAATGGCTGGCGCTATGATGACGACGGAAACAAGGTGGAGCGTTACGCTCTCCTGCAGGAGCAGATGGAGTACGCCATCGACCGGCAGTACGGCATTCAGTAAAAAACGCAAAAGGTAAAAATCAAGGGCTGTTGCAAAAGCTTGCAACAGCCCTTTTTTCGGTTTCAGGGGGATGCCAGCATCCATTCCACCAGATCTGACCGCTGATTTACGTCGGAATCGTCGGTGAAGGCGGCGGCAGGAACGGAAATGTGGGGTACATCATAGTAGCGTACGCTGTCCTCACCGAAAACGGAAAGAAATTCCGCCTTCATAAAGGAATTATAGGAAACCGCACATTCCGAAAAGCCCACCGTGGGGATGGTGATTTGGGTGATATCCCCGTTGGACAGGGGAAGAGAGCTCATAACAACCAGCCGGCTGAAAAGCTCCGGATAGGAGAGGGCGGTATACATGGCCCCCAGACCTCCGGCGCTGAAGCCTGCCAGGATGACCCGCTGGGGATCGATGTCGTATTCTGCCAGAAAATACTCCACAAGGTCACGGAGATACCCCGCCGCGGTATCGTTGTTCCAGTAGCCCGGATTCCACTGTCCTGCCAGCTGGGGACAGAGCACATAGGCATTGAAGCCCTCCAGGGACCATTCCTGCATGACCTGGGGCAACCCCATCTGCATGAACCAGTCCTCGGTGGCGTTGCGCTCACCCCGTCCGTGGAGCCAGACAATCAGGGCCGAAGTCCCCTCCTCCTCCGCGCAGGAGGGGGTGAAGAGGGCGTAGGGCATATGGTCCTCACTGCGGATAAATTCCCAGGTGAAGGTGATATCGGGGCTGAATACGGTGGGCTCGCTGGGGCTCTCCGTGGAGGGCTGGGCCGGTGCCTGAACCTGGGGGACGGAGGCCGGAGCCTCCGTGGGCCGGGATTCCGGCAGCGTTTCCTCCGGCGGTGCCGGAAAGGCGCAGGCCGTCAGCAGCGGCAGCAGAAGCAGCAGAGCCAGGGCAATTTGTCTTTTCAATATGGCACTTCCTGTTTTTTATCGTTTGTACTGCCGGCAGAGGGGCCTTATTGGGCCTTCGCCGGGGCCAGGTGCCTAGTGTGCTTCCGGAAGACCAGAAGGAAGGCAATCAGCTGAATGGCAAAGGTCAGCAGCCAGCTGATGGGATAGGAGATGTAAAGGCACTGGGGCGTGTGGAACTGGGGGATCTGGAAAATGGTCATAATCCAGCCGATGCGCAGACCGCAGACACCCAGAACGGAAATAATCATAGGCTCCAGGGACGCACCCATACCCCGCAGGGCACCGGTGGATACGTCCATCAGGCCGCACAGGAAATAGGGCAGACAGACATAGGCCAGCCGGAGCATACCGTAGTCGATGGCAACGTTTGAGTCGGTAATGTAGATCGACAGCAGGGGACGACCGAACATATAAGCCGTAAGCCCCAGAAGCATACCCACCACCATGACGCAGGCCAGGCAGAGCCAGAGGGTCTTTTTCACCCGCTTGTACTGCTGGGCACCCACATTCTGACCGATGAAGTTTACCGCCGTCTGATGGAAGGCGTTCATAGCCACATAGACGAAGCCCTCGATATTGCCTGCGGCGGCGTTGCCGGACATAAGCACACTGTCAAAGGAGTTGATGGAGGACTGGATGATAACGTTGGAGATGGAGAACAGGGAGCCCTGGATACCGGCGGGCAGACCGATGCGGATCATTTTCAGGAGTTGGGCCTTGTAAAAGCGCATTTTGGAAAGCCGCAGGGCACAGGCATCGGTTCGGCGCATCAGGGTGATGACCACGAGAACAGCGGAAATGGCCTGGGAAATGATGGTTGCCAGGGCCACACCGGCTACATTCATGTGGAATTCCTTAACGAACACCACATTCAGCGCCACGTTGACAATACCCGCAATGAACAGGAAAGTCAGAGGGCTGCTGGTGTCTCCTGCCGCCCGCAGAATGGAGGCGCAGAAATTGTAGACCATGGTGAAGGTCATACCGGCAAAATAGATCTGCATATACACTGTGGACAGGGGCAGTACGTCCTCCGGCGTATCCATGAGCCGAAGAAAGTCCTCCGCGAAAAGCACACCCACCGCCGTCAGAATCACGCCGCCGATCAGCGCCGCAGGCAGGGCGGTATGGACAGTGCGGTGGACGATCTCGTCCTCATGGGCACCCAGACCGTGGGCCACACTGACGCTGGCACCCACCGACAGGCCGATGAACAGATTCACGATCAGATTGGTGATGGCACCGGTGGCACCCACCGCGCCTACGGAAATACTGCCGCAGTACTGTCCGACCACCACCAGGTCTGCCGCGTTGAACAGCAGCTGGAGCACACTGGTCAGAATAATGGGAATGGTATAAAGAAGAATGTTCCGGAGCAGGGGGCCCTGGAGCATTTTTTGCTTTTGGTCGTTCATGCTTACACCGCCTTAAATTTATTGCAAGGCTATATTATAGTGGGTTTCCGCAAAAGTGCAAGTGTTTTTTTGCATTTTCGCTATTTTTCGTTTTTTCTCCCCTTTTTCGGGTATAAAAAAGTGAAACCCACGGAAACTATAGCATTCCAAAAAAGGAGGAGCAAGCAATGTCACTTATCAATAAAGAAATTTCCCCGTTTACGGCCCAGGTATATCAGGAGGGACGGTTCGAGACTGTGACCCGGGAGGATGTGCTGGGAAAATGGAGCGTGTTTTTCTTCTACCCGGCGGATTTTACCTTCGTCTGCCCCACGGAGCTGGAGGATCTGGCTCAGATGTATGACCGGTTTGCCGAGGCCCAGTGCCAGGTGTATGCCGTGTCTACGGATACCCATTTTGTCCACAAGGCATGGCACGATGCCTCTGAGCGGATCCGGAAGATCCGCTTCCCCATGCTGGCGGATCCCACCCACAGCATATGCAGGGATTTTGAGGTCCTGATCGAAGGGGACGGCATGGCAGAGCGGGGCACCTTCATTGTGGATCCCGAGGGTAAAATCGTCTCCTATGAGGTCAGCGCGGGAAATGTGGGCAGAAACGCGGCTGAGCTGCTTCGCAAGCTTCAGGCCTGCCAGTTTGTCCGGGAGCACGGGGATCAGGTCTGCCCTGCCAAATGGCAGCCCGGCGGGGAGACCCTGACGCCCAGTCTGGAGCTGGTTGGAATGCTGTAACGTACGGAGGGAAGCCGGCTTTATGGATGAATTATATGATGTAATCGTCATCGGCGGCGGACCTGCCGGACTGGCTGCGGGAACCTACCTGGCCCGGGCCAAATACCGGGTTCTGGTGCTGGAAAAGGAGAATTTCGGCGGACAGATCACCATTACCCATCAGGTGGTCAATTACCCCGGGGTGGCGCAGATCAGCGGCAGCGCTCTGGCGGAGGCCATGCGGGCCCAGGCCCAGGCCTTCGGGGCGGAATTTTTGCCGGCGGAGGCGGAGGGGCTGGAGCTTTCCGGGGATATCAAAACCGTTCGCACCTCCCGGGGGGAGAAAAAGGCCTTCGGTGTCCTGCTGGCTACCGGTGCCCGGCCCAGAACGGTGGGCTTCCGGGGCGAGGCGGAGTTCCGGGGCCGGGGCGTTGCCTACTGCGCCACCTGCGACGGGGAATTTTTTACCGGGAAGGAAATTTTTGTGGTGGGCGGTGGGTATGCCGCGGCGGAGGAGGCTGTATTTCTGACAAAATACGGTCGACATGTAACCATCCTCGTCAGAAAGGACGATTTTTCCTGCGCCCGGTCTGTGGCGGACGCTGCCAGAGCAAATCCCAAAATCACCGTGCTGACCAATACCGAGGTAGAGGAGGTCATGGGCGACAGCGCCCTGCGGGCCATCCGCTACCGGAACAACCGAACCGGGGAGGTAACCGTCTACCGGGCGGAGGCCGGTGAGAGCATCGGTGTGTTCGTGTTTGCCGGCTATGCCCCGGCTACGGAGCTGGTGAAGGATATCCTTCCGCTGAATGACCAGGGCTATGTGGTAACCGACCGGGCTATGAAGACCCAGGTGGACGGTCTCTATGCCGCGGGAGATGTCTGCGTGAAAAATCTGCGGCAGGTGGTGACCGCCGTGGCGGACGGCGCTCTGGCAGCCACCGAGCTGGAAAAGTACGCGGCAGCCATGCAGCGCAAAACCGGCCTGCGGCCCCGGGTGCCCCGGGATAGCCGGGAGATGGAACCGGAAAAGCCGGAACCGGACCGGAGACTTCTGGACGGCGGAGTGCTGGATCAGCTGAAAACCCTGTTTTCCCGGATGGAAAATCCGCTGCGTCTGGTGCTGGAGCTGGATGAGCGACCGGTTTCTCAGGAGCTCCTTGCCTTCGCCCGGGAGCTGGCGGGTCTTACGGATAAGCTCACTCTGGAGCCACGGCAGGGCGGACAGGACGCGCCCTGCCTGCGTGTGTGCAGGCCCGACGGGACAGAAACCGGCCTGGCCTTCCACGGGGTACCCGGGGGCCATGAGTTTACCTCCTTTGTCCTTGGACTGTATAATGCCGCCGGGCCGGGACAGCCCCTGGAGCCGGATGTCCGGGCCGGGGCAGAGGCCCTGGGCAGCCGAAAAATCCAGGTGCTGGTATCCCTGAGCTGCACCATGTGCCCGGAGCTGGTTATTGCGGCCCAGCGCATTGCGTCGCTGAATCCCCATGTTACGGCGGAAATTTACGATGTGGCCCATTTCCCGGAACTGCGGGAGAAATACCGGGTCATGAGTGTGCCCTGCCTGGTGGTGGACGACGGAAAATATGTGGCCTTCGGGCGAAAAAATATCCGCCAGCTGCTGGCGGAGCTGGGAGGAATGGAACCATGAGATTCCGGGATAAGGTTGTGGTGGTCACCGGCGGAAGCCGGGGGATCGGCTATGCCACAGCGGAGGCCTTCCTGGAGGAAGGGGCCAGGGTTGCCGTGGCTGCCTCCCGGAGGGAAAGTGCCGATGCCGCCGCGCAGAAACTGAGAGAGGCCCACCCCGGGACTCAGGTCATGGGCATCAGCCCGAATCTGGCCCGGCTGGAGCAGGTCCGGAGCGACTTTGACAGGATTGGCAAGGCCTGGGGCGGAATTGATGTCCTGATAAACAACGCGGGAATTTCGGAAAGCACACCCTTCCTGGAGTACACCGGGGAAGTTTTTGAGAAGGTTATGGCCCTGAATGTGACAGGGGTGTTCAACGCGGCCCGGGCCGCCGGGGACTGGATGGCCCGGCAGGGCGGAGGCGTGATTTTGAATACCTCCTCCATGGTGAGCTTTCTGGGCCAGAGCACGGGAGTTGCCTATCCGGTGTCCAAGTTTGCGGTAAACGGGCTGACAGTGTCCCTGGCCCGGGAGCTGGGGCCGAAGGGAATCCGGGTCAACGCAGTGGCCCCGGGCTTTACCCAGACGGATATGATGAGGGCGGTGCCCAGCGCGGTGGTGGACCCGCTGATTGCCCGGATTCCGCTGGGACGGCTGGGAACACCCCGGGATATCGCCAACGCATTTGTATTTCTGGCTTCCGGGGAGGCGGCTTATATCACCGGCGTGATTCTCCGGGTGGACGGAATGGCCAGCAATTAAAAAGGAAAAGGCACGCCGCTTTTTGCGGCGTGCCAATTGGTTTGAAACAGATTTTCTGGCGGCGGGTATTAAACTCAGCGCCAGAGACCGTCGGGATAGGTGCCTGCGTAGGTCATGGCACTCAGAGCCTCTGTCACCAGGGGCTTGTCCTCCGGATAAGTAATGCCATACCACTGATCGGTGCTGGAGAGAACCCGGACACTGGCCTGTCCCCGGGCCAGGAGCTGCTCCACAATGGTAGGAAGCAGATATTCTCCCTTCAGGGGGTTCTTTTCCATAGCTTCTGCCAGAAAGGCGGGGAAGCAGGCTTCCAGCTGCTCCAGAAAATGGGGGGTGAAGCCCCACATATTCATGGATACCACGGTATCTGTCGGAAGGTCAGTCCAGGTGGCACCGTCATCCTCGGTATAATGAATGCCGCCGTCGTATTTCGCGATTTTCAGCCGCTCTGTAATCCGGGTCAGACAGCCGTTGCTACCGATTTCGCATACACCCCGGGACACGGTCCCGTGGTCGGTGACGGTTTTGCCCAGGGCATAGCCCACCATGCAGTAATCGGAGGCGGCATCCTCCGCAGTCCGGGAGAGGTGATCGAAAATCACCCGGAAGGCGGAGCGCCCATAGTAGTCATCGGCATTGATTACCGCAAAGGGCGCACCGTCAATGGCGGCCCGGGCGCTGAGAATGGCCTGACCGGTGCCCCAGGGCTTTACCCGCCCGCCGGGAACCCGGAAGCCTTCGGGAAGGTCCTCCAGCTCCTGGTAGGCATAGCGGATGGTGACCGGAGCCTTTTTCAGCCGCTGACCGACGGTTTCCATGAAATCCTTCTCAATGGCTTTTTTGATGATGATAACCACTGTATCGAAGCCCGCTCTGTGGGCATCGTAGATGGAGTAGTCCAGAATTGCCTCGCCATGACTGCCAACGGGATCAATCTGCTTCAGACCGCCGTAGCGGCTGCCCATGCCTGCGGCCATCACAACGAGAACGGGTTTTTTAGACATGGCATCTGTCTCCTTGCTTGCGTTTTTACAGGGAATTTCCCTGTCTCCATTATAGGGGCAGCCACGGAAAAAGGCAACTGCCATTTCTGAATTTTTTCGACATCACAATGCGGACGCATCCAAATAAATGGAAGAATGTTCCAATTTTTTCCAGGAAAATACCGATGCCAGTTCCCGGGCGGACAGGGGCTCCTGCCGGTCAATCAGCCCGGCGGCTCCGGCGAGGGTGCCGATCAGCTGCTCCGGACGCAAGCGCTTGCGCAGCTCACCCAGATCCAGATCCCGGTCCCGCTTGCTCAGGCGGCGACCGTCCGGGGCCAGAAGCATGGGCACATGGGCATAAACCGGATGGGGAAAGCCAAGCAACTCCTGTAAGTACATCTGCCGGGGGGCAGAGCTCAGCAAATCCATGCCCCGGACCACCTCTGTTACGCCCGCTTCGCCGTCATCCACGGTGACAGCCAGCTGGTAGACGTAGATGCCGTCTGACCGGCGAACCACCATATCGCCGCAGTCTGTGGCAAGATTCAGGGTATAGTGGCCCTGAACCAGGTCCTCCACCTGCCAGAGCCTGTCCGGCACCTTCACCCGCCAGGCGGGGAGCCTTCCTGCCGGTGGCTCCTTCAGATTCCGGCAGGTGCCGGGATAGACATAGGTGCCGTCGCTCAGGTGGGGGGCATTGACGCTGTGCAGCTGACTGCGGGTGCAGTAGCAGGGATAGAGCAGCCCCAGATTTTGCAGCTTTTCAAAATATTCATCGTAAACCGGGCCCCGCCGGCTCTGGGGCAGTGTCTCCCGGTCGTAATCCAGACCGAGCCAGGCCAGATCCTCCCGCAAAATCCGGGCTTTTTCATCACTGGTGCGCTGGGTATCCAAATCCTCCATCCGCAGGACCATTTCGCCGCCCTGGCTGCGAACCGATGCCCAGGCCATCAGCGCGGCAAATACATTGCCCAGGTGCATCCGCCCGGAGGGGGTCGGCGCAAAGCGCCCAACAACCTTTCTTCCTTCCATGGCTCACCCAATCATCAGCAGCCAGTAGCCGATGATTCCCACAATGCCCAGAAGCTCCAGCAGTGCCAGCAGCACCAGACCGCCGACACCCTTTTCCCGGGGGGCAACCTCCCGGGGCTCAGCGGCATACGCGCTGTCGCCGTATTCGTCGTATTCCTCGCTCTGGGCCGGGACCTGACCGTAGCCGTTGGCGTAGTTTCGCACCGGCACAGCACCGGGATCCCGGTAGATTCGGGTCGCGTCCAGATCCTGCTGTTCGCTGTCGCCCAGCATGGCCTTCACCTCGGAAAGCTCATTGTCCAGCCAGCTGCCGTCCTCTTCCTCCAAAAGCTGCTTTTCCAGCCGCTTCAGCTCCTTTTTCGGATCGTCAAACATGGTAACTCCTCCTCTTGGGCTATTTTACCCCAATTGTCTGGCGAAGTAAAGCTTAATCCGCCCCGGTCATAAAAAGTTCACGGATTTTCCGCAGGGATGGATCCGGCAGCGGGGGAATGAAAATAATCTGACAAAAAAGGTTGCGCCCGGCATGGGAATGATGTATAATTACCATGTAAAAATACGGGCGTATGCCCAAAAATTGGAGGAATGATTCCTATGTTCAATTCTATGATCGAAACGCTGAAGGCGAATCCCCGGAAGATCGTATTTACTGAGGGCCACGATGCCCGTAT
Organism: uncultured Oscillospiraceae bacterium; assembly: GCA_964504605.1. GTDB lineage: Bacteria > Bacillota > Clostridia > Oscillospirales > Oscillospiraceae > Faecousia. Next base: position 35,798 of record CAZDFB010000012.1, read on the forward strand.
CCTGGAGGCCACTGCCCGTCTGGTTGAGGGCGGCTTCCTGACCCCCATCCTGGTGGGCAATGTTGAGGAGGTCAAGGCCAACGCTGCCAAGGGCGGCTTCAACATCGAGGGTGTTGAGATTCTGGACCCCCTGACCTACGAAGGCATGGATGCCATGGTCGAGAAGATGGTGGAGCTGCGCAAGGGCAAGATGTCCGCTGAGGACTGCCGCAAGGCTCTGTCCAAGGGCAACTACTTCGGCACCATGCTGGTAAAGATGGGCTACGCCGATTCCCTGCTGGGCGGCGCTACCTACTCCACCGCCGATA
>CAZDFB010000013.1:0-8226 GCA_964504605.1 uncultured Oscillospiraceae bacterium
TAAAGGACTTGCTCATACCCGTGGGGGTGGTCAGGATGGTGTTATCGTCCAGCAGGGCGCTGACGTTGCCGTCGTTGGCGGCGACCCATCCCAGCTGCCACATCTTGTGGCAGACATCGCAGATCTGCTCCTTGATCATTTGAATATCCTGCATAGTATCCTCCCTAATCATATATTTTGAAATGCCTTAAGCCAGGCATCGGCTATCAGCTGATGGCCCGCAGGTGTGGGATGCACACCGTCTGCCAGCCAGTAGGGTGCAGGCTGTATTTGGCAGGCCTGTTCAAACATCTCCTGAAGGGGCACAAAGCCGCAGTCGAATTCTGCCGCAAGCTTCCTGACCGCTGCCGCCCGCAGGGCAACTTCGGAGGAAAAGGCTTCCCACTTTCCTTCGGTGGCCCCGGCACGGAGAATAAAGGGCTCCAGAAGCATAAATTTCACATTGGGAAAGCGCTTTTTCGTATCCGCCAGAAGCATCCGGTATACTGTTTCAAACCGCTCCGCGTCCACGCCGTTGGCTGCCTCCAGCTCATGCCAAACATCGTTGGCACCGGCAAGAATGCTGATAACCTCCGGCTCATGGTTCCAGGCATCCGCCTTGATTCGGGAATAAAGATCCACGATCCGACTTCCGCTGACACCGGCGTTGCGGAAGCTGTATTTCCCGGGGTATTTCGCGGAAAGCCAAGCGGAGGTAATGAGGGCATAGCCCTGACCTATGGACACCATGCTGCCCATCTCCGTATTGCGGCCCACGTCTGTAATGGAGTCACCCAGATAAACAACATTCATGGGAAGTGCCTCCTTATTTTACGACGCCCTTCTTCAGGATGATATTGGCGTAAACCGCCTCCTCGCCGGTGGCAATCACGGCGAATGCATTCTTTGCCCGCTCGTAAAAAGCAAACCGTTCCAGATTTCCCAGGCGCACATTGTCATCCTGGCCTCTGGCAATGGTTTCATATTCCGCCCAGATCGGGGGAATTTCCGTGTCATCGCCGGAAAGCTGCATGAGCAGGAAATTCTGCTCCGCATAGGTATCCAGGGGAATGAGCTTCAGCACACTCTCCAGCATCTCCGTTCCACTGGCGCTGTCCGCGCGAATGACACGCTTGCCATAGTTTTCAGAGGGGAAATTTCCGTCAGCGATCACGATTTCATCGCCGTGGCCCATCTGGCTGAGCACCATCAGCAGCTCAGGGGAAATATTTTTGGGGATTCCTTTCAGCATAAGTCCATTCCTCCATTTGGATTATTTATTTTCTCTGTGCAGACAGATAATTGCGGGGCTTTTCTTCTCTTCCGCATACGGCTCCCAAAGGAGCACCGCTTCATCGTCCGCTCCGCCGTAGTCATATTTCAGGTTTTCCTCGCCGGGGTTTTTCATATTGCAGATTCCGTCGCCATTATATCGGTGCAGCTCCACACGGTCGCCGTAAACGAAAATAATTACGGAGGATGTGGTTGCTCCCTCTTCATTTGAGGCTGCATAGCCAATATAGCCCGCATTAAAATAGGTGAAGCGGATCTCCCGCATTTCAAAATGCTCCCTGGCAAAGCCCTCCGGAATTGCCACCGGAATTTGGGTGCCGGGTTCCAGATAAATACAGGAGCCTCCGATAAAATTATCATAGGAATCCGAATGGTTGTGACCGAATATATAAAAAATCTGAAGTCCCCGGTCCGCGCCGCTGTTCAGCGCATCGACAAAATATGCAGCGTTCCGGGTATCATTCCTGCCGGACTGGTGCAGAGGAACATGGCTGAGGATGAAGATTGGGCGTGTGTAGCCCTCATCGGCCTTTTCCATCAGCCACAGTCGGAGGATCTCCGCCCCGTTCTTTGCCCGTTCGGTGCTGCTTTTGGCGCTGGGGTAGTCCGTTTCATTGAGCACATAGAAGCTGTACCCTTCTCTCTCACAGCCGCCGGTCGGTACCGCAAGATCAAAGCCCTCCACATCATGGTTGCCCAGAAGGAAGGTACAGCTTTTTTCCGTCAGTGACCAGTTTTCCGCCAGCAGTCCCAGCACGGCCTGCGCTCCGGCGTTGCTGTCCTCCCGGGTTGCCTCCGCACTGCTGACGGCGGTGAGATCGCCGCAGATGAAGGCCGCGTCGATTTCTGTTACGCCCCCGTTTTTCTGTGCGTCGATAATTCCTTGAAGGATTGCCTTATTCATGGTCAGGGAGGATGCCTGAAAATCCGACCCGGTCCATATCACTGCCTGGGGCTGGGTATCCACCGGCACCTGAGGCACAGTATCCCGGCTGTCGCTCCCGTTACCGCAGGCTGCAAGGAGCATACACCCCAGTACAACGAGCCACAGCCACCGCAGCCGCTTCCCACGTTTTTCATTCATAAAGACGTTTCCTCCTCTGTCAGACAGGCTTCAGCTCCTGGGCGACCACAAAAGTCCGCCCCTGGAAGCTGTAGGGATTTTCACCGGCACCGCTGGCGCAGAACAGATAACCGGGCTTCCCGCTCTCATCAAACAGGACCCAGGGCCGTTCCATATTGCCCTGGCGGCTTTGGTGTCCGTCTGCCCAGGTGACGTTTCTGGAATAAACCTTTGCCCGGCTGCCGATGGTAAACTGAATGCAGTCGTCACTTTCCGCATAGAAGCCGCTGCCGCATTCGCCCGTTATGCCATAGCTTCCGTTTTTACTGTCATCCTTGGCTATCAGGCAGAATTTATTTCTTTGACCGTCGTACCACAGGAAGGGATCCTCCACATGGAGGTCCGGATCCGCAAACTGCAGAATCGGGTCATCCGTCAGCCGGGTAAAGGGTCCATCCGGACGGTCCGCCACGGCGATGCCCAGCATCAGGGGCTGTCCCACCCCCCGGCGGGATTTGTACACCATATAGGTTTTTCCGCCGGGCAGGATTATGACCGAGGGATTGGTTGTAATGGTGCAATCCCAATGGTCACAGCTTCTGGGCTCCAGTACGGGATCATCCCTTCTGACGAACTTCCCGTATATGGAATCCGCCACCGCCACGCCGATACGCTTCCGGTTCCAAACCTCCAGATTTCGCTCAGCAGAGGTTTCCTCCCCTGCGGGAATGGGGCCGCCGTAGGTGGTTCCCATGTAGTAGAGATAGTATTTTCCGTCAAAGCAGCGGATGCAGGGGTTGTGGGTATTCATTCCGTCGAAGGAACCCCGTCCCCGGCGGGGAAGAACCACCCGCAGGAATTGATAGGGCCCCCGGGGACTGTCGGATACGCAGTGAATGACCTCACTGTTGTAAACCCAATTCCAGCCGAAGCCGTATTCCTTGGGCCAGCGGGAGCAGAAAAGATGGAATTTCCCCTCCGCCTCAATCACAGAGCAGTCCCAGATGTAATAATCATCCATCTCCATGGCAATGGAGGCGTTCTCCGCCGAATAAGAAAAGCCCTCCATCTCAGCCCTCACCACGGATGCAGGCCGCAACCTGCTGGGCACAGACCTTTGCGCCTGCCTCACTCAGGTGGATTTTATCCGTCTCCAGAATGTAATCCAGCACATGGGGCGCAACAGTGGCGTGCAGGTCGTTGATCTCCAGGCCCATTTTACGAAGCTCAGGAACCAGCGCCTCATTGTACTCCCGGATTACATTGTTGTCGTTATACTCATATTCCGGATGGACCGGCGTGGTGGTGGCAAAAATCACCCGGGGCGCGATTTTCTTAAGCTCAGAAGCCACACGCAGCATATTGCTGATGTACTCCTCCTTGCAGGTGAAGGGCTTTCCGCCGTCGTCAAAGAGGCCTGTGGAGGTATCCCAAAGACCGTTATTCCAGTGGATAATATCCGCACCGGCAATCTGGTCACGCCACTCAAACAGTCCCCGAAGGGTGTACTTGACAAATCTGCAGTTATCCTCAGGCTGCCAAACCTGATATTCTTCTCCCAGCAGCTCCGGAACCCGCGGTCCGTAGCCGATCATGCGGATGGAATCTCCGAGCAAAACAACTTTTTTCATTTTGGGGGCCTCCATTTTTCTTTTTCAGCAGGGAATACCCGCAGAGGGCATACTCCAGCACTATCATTGCTACAATATGTTTAATTATACTCCATCATTTTCCATTTGTCCATAGCGAAGCAAAACAAACTGGTACCCTGGCTCCTAAAAAAGCAAAAAAGAAGATCCGTGGGCTCTGCATGAACCCACGGATCCCCGTTATGCAATTGGAAACTTACTTGAGGACAGGAATTACGAACACGCCCTCATTTGCACCGACCTCAACCGTAAAGGTATTGTCAGCATTCACGGCGACGTAGCTGATCTCACCGTTGCGGATCACAGCCACGCACTTATAGCTGCCGTTCTTCAGGGAAACGGTGACCTTTGCGTCATTCAGAGCAAAATCTGCCAGGTAGTCAACGCCTTCGATCTGCTTGGCATTGCCTGCATTGGTAATCATGTAGGCGAACTGCTTCTCGTCGTTTTCAAAGGCACCAACCAGCAGGTCCTGATCGGAGGTAACGGCGGAAATGCAGCCGTACTTGCCGATTGCCACATCATAGGCCATTCTCTCGAGCATCAGGTTGGTATCCCCGGTATCCACCGCGGAGGTTCCGCGGTAGGTATAGCTCATGTAGATGTCGCTCCAGCTCTTCAGCTCATTATTGACCTGCTTCACGTCGTAGAACAGATCCGTAATCTTGAATCCGTCGTATCCGATCATGGTGGTGTACTCCTCCTCGTGAGAGGTATACACATAGTGAGACAGGGAGTTTGCGCCGAAGGCCATACCGACAGCCATCTGCCAGCGCATCTCGGCATCGGTAGGCGTGGGATAGCTTCCGTCAGTGGTATTGTGACCGGCGGACAGCAGGGTGTAGGCAAAAGGAATGCCCTTATCCCGTGCGTACTTTGCCAGGGTATCCATGTTCTGGTAGTAGGAAGGACGAATTACGATGCTCTTTTCATCTCTTTCCTTCCAGTCCAGGGTGGGATAGAAGTCCACGGACAGCAGGTCAGGCTTCACGGTGTTCAGGAAAGGCAGAACGTAGTTCTTCTCATAGTCAACAGCGTTCTTGTTGTAGTTCTCACCGAAGAGATCCTCGTAGGCGCAGGGCTGGGGGAACAGGTTCACGAAGAACACCTTATCCTCCGGCATCAGTGCGTCAAACTTTGCCTTCAGTGCAGCCAGGGCAGCGAAATCCGTTGCGCTGGGCTCGTCGAACATCAGGAAGCCTTCCAGAGCCTCGTGGTCTGCCCATTCGGGAACGGTCGTGCCATCCCAATCCCGCAGATTTGCGATGATCCGGATACCGTGGTCCGCAGCCCGGTCAAGCAGGGCCTTCATGCCCTTACCACCGACCCACCGTTCTTCCACGCCGATAATCAGGTTGACACCGGCCTCCTCCATCTGGAGCAGATGGGCCTCGTCAAATTCGTGGTAGGAGCCACACCAGACACCGATGGTCATTTCCTCATCCGAGCTGGGCAGGTATACGTTGCCGAATTCGGTCTTCTCGCAGAGCTTGATTTCCCACATATATCCGACTTCGCCGGCAGTGGCGAAAATACGGGTGGTTCCGCGGTTCATATGTGCGGTAAGCTTGCCGTTTTCGTCAACAGAAACTCTGGACTTGTCCTCGCTCTTCCAGTTGACCTTCGTGCCCTCCGGCAGGTCAGTAATGGTGAGGGTCACTTCCTCGCCATTTGCCAGCTCCACATCCCCCATGGGGATATAGGCCTTGGCCTTGCTGTAGGAGATGGTAACCACGGTTCTGTCGATCTTCAGGATAGTACCCACAGTGGAGTTAATGAAGCTGCCCTCGATGATCAGCTCATCGCCTGCCTTCAGGGGCATCAGGCCGCCCAGGCTCCATGCCTCTGTCTTGAAGAAGTACTCCGTCTCGGAGAACTTGACGATGGCGCCACGCTTGGGAATGCCCACATTGTAGGTAACGCCGTCACGGACCAGCTTGATGGCGGAAGCATTGACAGGAGAATACTCCAGCGTCCAGTTGGTTCTGAAGGGTGCGGGGTTCTCTTCCATTGTGAAGTAGAAGCCGCTATCCAGTCTGTCCCGAGCGGTATCGTTGTGCATATTACCGGCGTTGACCATCATAATGGCGGGGCCGGTGGGCTTGGTGGTGGAGAAGAAGGGCATACCGTACCAGATGCCGATATAGGTCTTGGGGATATTCAGCGCAACGCCCTCACCGCTGTTGATGAACTCGCCCTCGACCACCAGAATATCGCCGTCCCGCAGGGGCATCATGTCGCCCATGGTCCACTTTTCGGTCTTCAGGTAATACTCGTGGCCGGAGAACTTCACGATGGTTTCCCGTCCGGGAATGCCCAGGTCGAAGGTCTCGCCATTGCGGATCAGCTTGATGGCACCGGCTTCCACAGGCGCATAGGCCAGGGTCCAGTCCGTGGAGAAGGGTGCTTCATTGGCAGCCAGGTCGAAGTAAATACCGGTATCGGTACGTCCGCGGCTGTCGCTGGTCATGTTGCCGGTGTTGACGACCTTAACATCGTCCCCGCCGGTGGGATAGTCAGTAGAGAACTTGGCCATACCGTGGCTGAAGGAAATGTAGGTCTTGCTGATGTTGAAGATGGTGGTGCCATCGGTGAAGTTGCCCTCAATCAGCAGGATATCATCCTGTGTGATGGGGAACACGGTGGGATGTGCCCACTTATCCAGTGCCAGATAGTAGGAGGTATCGCCGTACTTGACGATCTCACCGGCTGCGGGGTTGCCGATGGAAAGGGTCTCACCGCCACGGAGCAACTTCACAGCGTCGGCGTTGACAGGACGCAGACGGGTGGACCAGTCATTGACGTAAGCAAGCGTGTTTTCGTCCATGACAAAATAGATACCGCAGCTTCCTCCCTCAACATTGACGTTCAGCGAGGAATTGGTGGGATCCGCGCGCATGGCACCTGCGTTGATAATCGCAGCACCGGAGCCCTCTTCGGGGTAGGTGTCGGAAATGACTGCCAGACCGCTGGAAATCTTCACATAGCTCTTTGTGATGTTCATCACGGTGCTGCCGTGGGCAAAGGCACCCTCGATGACCAGAATATCACCATCCACCAGAGGCATACGCTCGCCCATGGTCCAGGCAGAGGTTTTCAGGTAATATTCCGTGGGAGAGTACTTAACGATGGTACCGCGGTTTTCGATACCGATGTCAAAGGTCTCCTCGCCGCGGATCAGCTTGACGCTGGAGGTGCTCAGAGGTGCGTACTCCAGAGCCCATCCGGTGTCGTACTCGGCAACGTTGACATTCATGGTGAAGTAGATGCCGTCGTCACCGTTTTTGCCGTTTTCGTGGCTCTTCATGGTGCCGGCCTCAACGATCTCCTTTTCCTCGGGGATCGTTGTGCCGATGCTCATAGCGCCGGTAGAGGAAATAACCACATAGCTCTTGGAAATCCGGAAGGTCAGGGACTTATCCGCATTGGTGAAGTCACCCTCCACAGTCAGGATATCGCCTGCCTGCAGAGCGCCGCCAATGGTCCAGTACTCCATCCACCAATCGGTTTCACCGAATTTCAGGATGGTGCCGGCGGCAACGTTACCAACGCTGGTGGTTATGTCATTGCGGGTCAGCTTGATAACATCCGCGCTGACAGGCATATAGCGGGTGGCCCATGTAGCGTCCACAGGAACCCCGTTTGCGGGCATGGAGAAGTGGAAACCACTGGCTGCGTTGCCATTGGGATGTTCGCCCATTGCGCCGGCCTCAATAACGTCGGGAGTCACAGGTGTGGAGGTGCCGGGCTCCTCGGTGCTGAAGGTCAGGGTGCCATCCTCAGCCATGGTAATGTAGGTCTTGGTAATGTTGACGATCAGGCCGCTGGCAGTGGTGAACCGACCGCCAACCACCATGATATCGCCCGCCTGCATGGGGGTAATATCACTGTGGCCCGCGCAGTTCAGCATCCACTGAGAATTGCGGACGCAGAACACATTGTCGCCACGGTTCAGCAGAATGCCGTCGCCGCTCAGGGTGGGGTCAATTGCACCGATGGAAACATAGCTGTCAGTGCCCTGCTTCTTAATCTGGACGCAGTCATCGCTTTCCGCGAAGTAGTTGGTCCAGGTTTCGGTGGTGGCGCTGGCGGTGTTGGCCCAGATGAAGCCCTCGCCGTCAGGTGTGGTGTGATCTGCGTTGGCACTCAGAGCGCCCAGCTCCGTTGCGGGAGGCAGAGGCTCCTCGGTGCTGAAGGTCAGGGTGCCATCCTCAGCCATGGTAATGTAGGTCTTGGTAATGT
>CAZDFB010000013.1:8326-34209 GCA_964504605.1 uncultured Oscillospiraceae bacterium
AGCGCACCCAACTCTGTTGCGGGAGGCAGAGGCTTCTCAGTGCTGAAGGTCAGGGCATTTTCAGCGCCCACGGAAACATAGGTCGTCTCTACGGTGACCTCGTTCTTGCCGTCCTCGGTCTTGAAGACACCGCTGATCACGAATACGTCGCCCTCCTGGGGAGCCACGTAGCCGGAGCCGGTGCCGGAAAGATTGGAGTAGAACTGAGATACCTTGATGTAACCGGCACCACCGCCGCCCCAAATTGCAATCGTATCCTGACCCAATGCGGCAATGCCGTAGGTCGCGCCGCCACGGATCAGCTGAACGTTGTTCACAGTGGTGGGCCGGAGGATCATGGGGTCAGCGTTTCCACAGGTCGAACCGGTAAACTTGAGCAGATGCTCGGTATCGCCGTTTTCCTGCAGGCCGTCGTTCTGCAGACCGCTCAGGGTCAGCTTGTTCACGGGCTCAGCGGGCTTGGTAGCACTGAAGGTCAGCGCATTGCCCTCACCCACCTGAATGTAGGTGGTGGAAACATGGAGCGTGTAGGTAACGCCCTCTTTTTCTGCGGTAAAGTTACCGCCAACGGTCAGAACGTCACCTGCCTGCAGGGGAAGGGTGATTCCAGCGCCGGCAGTATTGAGGATCCACTGCTGAATATCCAGATAGAACGTGCCGGTTCCCTGCTGGACCATCCAGTCATAGGTGGTCACACCCACGCTGGCTGTTACGTCACCCCGGGTAAGCTGAATGGTTCCCAGGCTGGCAGGCCGGAAAGCCGTCCATGCCGGTGCCTCAGTGGAATCCGAGGTGAAGTAGATCATATTGCCGCTCATTCCATTTGCATGGGGCTTCAGGACGCCAAGCTCGATCACGGACGGTTCCGTGTCTGCCTTCGGCTCCTCAGGGGCAGCCTCTTCCGCAAATACCGCTGTGGGTCCAACGATGGAGAAGACCATCGCCAGGGCCAGTACGAAAGAAAGTAGCCGTTTTGTGTTGGTAAATCTGCTCATTTTGCCCTCCTTGTTGTTTGTTTCGTCAAATGCCGTATCATCTGACGGTTTTCTTCCACGGATGCGCTCCCGGTTTACGGCGGGAAGCAGCCTCCGTTGAATTCCTTTTGTCTGAATAAGCATCACCCTGCCTTCTTCCAATGCAAAGGCTCAAGCCTTCGGCTGAAAGCGGAAGGTTCGGATCTGGAAGGGGCGGAAGGTGACGGTTTCTCCGGTCACATCTCCGATCCGGTCCTCCAGCAGGTCCGTCTCACACACCGGCATAAAATCTGCCGGAATGGTCAGTCTGGCCTGAACCTGCTTACCGGTGCGCTCGTAGCAGCGCAGGATGAAGCCCTTTCCGTCATAGGCGGGCTTCCAGGCGCTTACCACGATTTCCGGGCAGTCAAAGCCGGGCATCTGCAGTTCCTTATCGCCATAGAGGTAGCAGGCGGTAAACCGCCGGGCCAAATCATCGACGGTGACAGGATCAAAGCCGCCGCTGTGGGGATAAATCGCGTAGCTGTAGCGGCTCTCCTCCTGATCGCCCCGGATGCAGGGGTAATTGGTGGAACGCAGCAGATTGAGGGAGATTATTCCCTGCTTTGCCATAAAGCCGTTCTTGGCGTTATTCAGCAGCGCAAGTCCGCCGCTCTCCGCGGACACATCCATCCATTTCTGGCAGCACATTTCAAACTGTGCGGCCTCGTGGGCGGTATGGTCGGTGGTGGGCCGTCCCAGGTAGCCAAACTGGATATCGCTGTTGACGGTGTCCGCCCAGTTTTCCGGCAGGAATTCCGCACGGAGCATATAGCCCGTATCCCGCCAGTGGACATCGTGGGTAATGCGGATTGTCGGGTCATGGCGGTAAAACACCATGGTCTGGGTAAGCTCAGAATTCCGGTAGGTGTAGTGCTGGGTAACCTCCGTCAGATCCTCGAAGGTTCTGACCGTGGCTGTGTCCAGCGTCATGTACTGCTCCGGCTGGTCACGGTAGTCATCCTCGAAGTCCCAGGCATCGCCCAGATCAACAAACACACGGAGCCGGTTGGCCTTTTTCGCAATCACGGTGCCGTCCTTCAGGCATACGCTTTCAAAGGACCCGTCCGGGGCAAATACCACCCGGTAGTGGTCCGTTTCCACCTGAGAGAGGGTGTCGGCGGTCTGGAACCGGTCGAAGATTTTCGGCTGAATCCGGGCTTCCCTGCCCTCATACACCAGATAACCCGCTTCCGTTCCGGCAATGTGCAGCACATCCTCCCTGCCGGGGTTCATCAGCCCGCCGCCGGGAAGGTAGGTTGCGCCCAGTTCCCTTGCCAGGGCTTCCAGAGAATCCAGCAGCACCGGATATCTTTCGGCGGTTTCCCGGTATACCCGTTCAATGGAAGAGCCGGGGATAATGTCATGGAACTGATACAGCAGTGCCTCTTTCCACAGAGCCTCGGTCTTCGGGCCGTCTTCCTGCCGGTGCAGCGCGCTCATGAGGGTCTCCAGCCCAGCCATTCTCTCTTCAAAAATCCGGTTATCGTTTTTGTTATTGGACTGGGAGGTGTAGGTTCCCCGGTGCTTTTCCAGGTACATCTCTCCCTCGTAGTTGGGCAGTTCCAGCCCCCGGAGGCCGTCAAAATATCCCTGGGCGGTGCCGAATTTTACCTTCGGCAGATAGGGTACATCCTGATTTCTCCGGCAGCGTTCCACGCTTGTCTGGGAGGGACCGCCGCCGCCGTCACCCACACCATAGACCAGCATCATCCGGTCCTGGGGATCCGCCTTTTTGATTCCCTTCCGGGCATTCAGAAGGGCCTGGGGTCCGGCTACGGAATTATAATTGCCCTCAGGAGGCATATGGGTCGTCACCGCGCTGCCGTCAATTCCCGCCCAATTGAAAGTATTATAAGGAAAAAGGGTGCGGTTGGACCAGGAAATTTTAATGGTCATAAAGCTGTCCTGACCGGAAAGTTTCAGAATCTGGGGATACTGCCCGCTGTAGCCGAAGGCATCCGGAAGCCAGCCGGTGCGGACATAGTGCCCAAACTCCTTCTGCCAGAACTTCTGTCCGTAGAGCATCTGCCGAACCATGGACTCTTCTCCGGGAATATTGGTGTCATTTTCGACCCAGGCACCACCGATGGGCTCCATCTGGCCCTTCTCCGCCAGGCGCTGAAGCTCCCGGTACAGTTCCGGTGCCTCCTCCTTCATCCAGGCAAGCTGCTGGGGCTGGGAAACAACAAATCGGAAGTCCGGATACTGCTTTGCCAGGTCCACGAAATTCGAGAAGGTCCGCATGGCCTTCCGCTTTGTTTCCCGGATGGGCCAGAGCCAGGCAAGGTCCAGATGTGCGTGGGCAACCGCCGTTGCCTTAATAGGTGCGTCACCGGGCAGCGCAAAAAGACCGGAGCTGATTTTCTTCGCCTTTTCATATGCGTCAGGGTCGCAATAGTTAATCAGGTTTGCAATCTTCCGAAGGCCCCGGATGATCTCCACCTTTCTGGGGTCATCGTAGCCAACTGCCTTCACATAGTCCAGCAGCGTATCAAAATCATAGTAAATATCCAGCATCTGGGGGTCCTGCCGAACCACCGCCGCTGCCTTCAGCCGGGCCGCATCGTAGTTGAACTCACCCAGCAGGCTGTTGGACGCGCCATCGATGTAAAGGTCAATGGTTCCGTCCTCACCGATCAGGCCATCCAGGGAATAATACCGTTTTTCCACGGAATCGCCCACCACACCAAAAACAGGCGAGCCGGCGGTGAAGCCCTTGACAGGGTTGCCCCGGCTGTCCACCAGCAGCGCCTCACCATCATTGGCAAAATCCAGCAGAAGATTGTCCCACTCCACGTTTTCGGGGAGCTTGCCTGTCAGATGAAACCAGGCACAGGCAAAATTTTCCGTCGCCCAGCTCTCCCCTACCCGGACCGGCTGATATTCCAGGGTTTGCCGCAGCCCGAAGGGCGTAGGCTCCTTTGAGTAGCCGTATGTCACATCCAGCTGGAGTACCGGTGTATAGCAGAGGGATTTGAGCTTGCCGGAAAGGAATTTGGGAAGGAACCCGATTTCCAGATCCTGCTCGTATTTATTCCAGGGTTCAAAGTATGCTTGTGCAGCCATAGCGTACTCCTTTTGTTATTTTTTCACAGACACCTGATTGACACATTTCAGGGAAATGCCACCGGCATCCACCTTGCGGTCGGCATGGATTACTTTCGTTTCACCGGCGCAAAGATTGAAGAAATTGTCAGACAGAACGGTATCCACATCGCCGCAGCGAATATACACACTTTTACAGAACACATCCGCCATTACCGCGAAGCTGTATTCATCCACAGCGCGAACCGTCAGCTGCGGCACCGGGTAGGTGATCTCCCGGTCCAGCTTCGGCTGGTAATGGTTTTCAGAAAGCAGGGTACCGGCCCCGTCATAGAGGGAAACCCGCAGCACCGTATCGCTTCTGTCTTCCGCAAACAGCCGGTCAAGCGTAAGAATCCGGCGGCAGGATGCCCCTTCTGCGGATGCAGGCATACTTCTGTGCAGAAGAATCTGTCCGTCCAGAGTCTGGTAGCTTAAATCAAGGCGGTAGTCACAGGCCCTGGCAGTATCATTGGAGATCCAGATTTCCGCCGCAGTGCCCTCCTGCTTCACGCTCACCAGATGCTCCGCAAAGAACCGTCTGGAGGCGTAGTGCAGCGCCTTAATGCCGAACAAATAGTCCACCGAGCTCCAGCTGATGCCGGGCCAGCAGTCATTGAGCTGCCAGTAGAGCATACCGTTGCAGCGGAATTTACTGCGGCGCAGATGCTCCGCGCAAAGCCGCATGGCATCCGCCTGAACCAGCTGGGACAGATACACCAGATCTTCAAAGTGCTCCGGCTCACCGCAACGGTCCTTCACATAGCTGAGAATCCGCCGGTTGCTGCCGGGCTGCTTCTGGTGATGCTCCATGACCGGCGAATCATAAGCAAGGTCCGCAGGCTCCGCAAAGATACGGATGGTTTCCATCATAGGGAAGGACTGATGCCCGATTTCCGAAAGCATACGGGGGTATACTGTCTCAACCGTTTCAATGGGACGGTCATCGCACCAGACTCGCCAGTAGTGGGTATCATAGTGGTCCAGATCATTCTGGTGCTGGAAAAGCACCCGGGAACGGGGGGAGGTTCTGGCGAAATAGGTATCCGTCAGCTCCTTCATCAAAGGAACCAGCACCTCCAGGCTCATCACCCGATAGTTCTCCATCAAATGCGGCTCGTGACCGTTCACACCGTCCTCGCACTCATTGTCGCCGGAAATGATGACAATGGAGGCATGGTGACGCAGGCGCTTGACATTGGCGATGGTTTCCTCCACAATCAGGTCCTTGAAATGGGCATCCTTCATGCTGTACACCGCGCAGGCAAACATCAGATCCTGCCAGACCAGGATGCCGTTTTCATCGCAGTAGTCGTAAAAATCCTCGTGGGGATAGTAGCCGCCGCCCCAGACCCGGATACAGTTGTGGTTAAAATTCTTCACCAGTTCCAGGAGCTTGCGGGTATGATCCGGGGTAACCCGGGAGAGGATATTATCCTCGGGGATGTAGCAGGAGCCCTTCAGGAACACCTTGCAGCCATTGATATACACCGCGAAATTGGTGCCGTATTCATCCTCGCTGTGGTCGATAATCACCTGGCGCAGGCCGATGCGGTAGCGGTAGCTCTGCTCCTCGCCGCTGTGGGAACGAAGGCAGAAGGTCAGGTCATAGAGGGTCGGATCGCCAAAGCCCACGGGGTACCAGCGCTTCGGCTCGGGAAGTTCAAAGGAAAGCTGAATATGCCTGCTCAGGGCCGCGCACCGGTGGCACATCGTCCCGTCGCTTTCCAGAGAGAGGGTCGCCTCCAGCACACCACTTCCAAAAAGCTCTGTATTTACCTCCACCGTCACAAGGGCGGAGCCATCCTCCCGGAAGGTGCAGCGGTGACGGAAGTCCTCCAGATATCCAAAATCTGTGGAAAGGATGGAAATATTTCCCCATACGCCCATATCACCCAGGTCGGGGCCCCAGTCCCAGCCAAACATATAGTGGGGCTTGCGGATGCAGGGACCTTTTTTCCGGGTCAGCGCGAAGGTGTCAAACTGGCCCTGGTCATCGTATTCCTCCAGGTAGCGATAGGGGGATGTGAAGCGGATTTTAATTTCATTTTCTTCACGGAGGATCTCACGGTTCAGGTGGATTTTCCGGTCCGTGTGCATATCATCCAGCTGGGCAATCAGGTTGCCGTTGATATAAACATCGGCAATTGTATCAATACCACTCAGGCAGAGATAGTTTGCTTTGGCAAGCTCTCTGCCGGAAAGTGTGAATTTTCGGCTTAAAGTGTAGTCATCATAGAGCTCCCGGCGGACCGCTTCCTCATTGCACCCGTAAAAGGGATCCTCGATCAGCTTGTGATTGAGCAGAGTCTGCAATACGGAGCCCGGGACCGTTGCTTTCAGGTCAGTATACCGGGGAGAATCGAGACGCCACACGCCATTTAAGTCAATCATTTTTACTGCTCCTTTCGATCTCCCCACAGGGGCACTTGGGGCGGCAGCGCAAATGCTGCGCTGCCGCCATCTTTACTTAGAATGTGGGCAGAGGGCTTCCCTCGCCGCCATTTTTCATATCCCAATACTGGATATAGTAGTTCCAGATTTCGCGCATCTCGTTGACTTCTTCTTCCGAATAGTAGTCGCCGTAGACAACGCCCTTGAGATAGATCACGCAAAGGTATTCCTTCATAATGCGGGTATACAGGGTCTCATACAGCTCAGGATCGCTGCTTTCCAGCTCCGCAATGGCATCAAAGGCCTGACCGAACACCTCGTCCAGCTTCTCCGTAAATGCACGGGGATACAGCTTGGTCATTTCGGGGTAGGCATTGATGGTGCCCAGGCCATAGTTGACCGTGTAGGAATAGTAAATGCACTGATCGCAGATCATGTCAAAGATTTCCTGCATCTGCGCTGCCGCATCCTTATAATAGTGGGTAATGAAGTCCGCGGCAAGCTCCTGATAATTCCTGTCCGTATCCCACATGATGTTGGAGGTCACATAGCCACGCAGCTCCTGGAATCCGGGAACATTCTTCTGGTCGGAAGCGCCCTGATTAAGGTAGAAGGTGACACCCGCCTCCTCCAGCTCCTTGGCGGTGCTCTGAAGGGTACTGAAATTATAGAAGTTTGTGAAATAGTTGGAGGTATACAGGTCATACAGGTAGGCAAACAGCTGACCATCACTGCAGACGGTCTTCCAGCCCTGCAGATCCTGATACACATCATCATTCACGGGAGAGTCAAAGGTAAAGGCGTAGTTTGCGGTAACGGGTGCGTAGAAGATGCGCATTCTGCTGTTGGGAATGACCCGGTCGCTGTATGGCTCCAGGTTGCCCTCTCCATCCTTCTTCACAGGTGCGGTCTGGGTGAAGTGGTAAGCGTAAACAACGTAGAACACCTCACGGTCCGGCTGGTTTTCCGTCCGCCAGGCTTCCACCAGGTCCAGAATGCCGTTGAAGAAGCCAATCTGCAGACCGGCCATGGAGCCGGCCCACTCGTCCAGAGCGGCCTTGCATCCGGCGCAGGTGCAGGCATCGGAGTTATCGTGCTGACCGAACATGAAGAAGTTGGCGATGTCGTCCATCTGCAGATAGTTAATCATCTGATTTGCGATGATCTGCTGCATTTCCTTCAGGCTCTCAGCGTCACCGCCGGCGGTCCAGCAGAGCTGATTGGTCTGGATAGCCTTCTTGGTCTCGTGAGGATTCACGAACCATTCCGGATGGGTCTCACCGTAGGGTACGCCATTTTCATCCGTGTCCGTGGGATGCAGGAACTTCTGAAGCTGGCTGTGACCGCTGGTGGTACGGTTCCATTCCGGGCCCCAGGAAAAGTTCACATACCGCAGGCGGTAATTGTGGGTAGGGTTGCCGTAAATGTAGTTTGTGGAATGAGTCCGGGCATCAAAGGAGGGAGAGATCAGATTCAGGGGATAGTCTCTGAGGTTAACATCCGAAAGCTTGTCCACATAAATCTCGGTATCCCAGTAATATGTGTAGCCCACCAACTCATGCAGCAGGTCGTACACGCCATACAGAGCGCCCGCGCCACGGAAGCCGTTGCCCGCTGCGATGTAAATGCAGTCGCCCTTGGTTCCGATGTAATAGGAGGACTGTTTTCCGGCGATTTCCTTCAGGTCCGCCTCAGCGGTACCGAAGGCATCGGCAAACTGCCGGGTGCCGCCGATGGAAATATACTTTGCACCCTCGGAAACATTCTTTTCACTTACGATATCCAGAGTGCAGCCGGTAGCCATCTGCAGGAAGGTGTTGAATTCCTCCGCCGCCAGGGTTTCCAGCTCCAGGGGCTTTTCGGGTAGGACGAGAACGTAATCGCTCTTTCCGTCCCGGACAATGTACTTATCCGCAACGACGGTGCAGAGAGCCGGCTCTGTCGCCGGTTCACCGTCATTGGTGCCGGGTTCCTTCGCGCAGCCGCTGAAGCAGGTCAGGAGCAGCAGAACCGCCAAACTCAGGGAAAGGATTCTCTTTTTCAACGTTACTGCCTCCTTACTTCACCGTAAAGGGTACTTCGACCACGGTACGGTTATAAATGTTGTCGTAGGCCACAAAGCGAAGCGTGTAGGTTCCCCGCTGGGTTGCCCTGAAGGATGTATCGCTGACACCGAAGGAGGACCGGAACACATCCGTGTTCTTAATCGTATAGGTCACGGTTCCGTTGTCATCATGGCTCAGCATATACATCTGGGAATCGGGCAGAATCAGGATCACATCCACACAGCATACATCGAGGTTGTCCCTGGCTGTATAGCCGGGGATGGTAACCGTATCACCCAGGGCAAATTCGGTCTTCTCCATGGGGGAAACCGTCAGCTCCGGTGCCACATCATCATTGACGAATACGGACTTGGATACCTCAGTCTTATTGCCGTGGGCATCGGTGGCGCAGAATACCACAGAATACTTGCCGTTTTCTGAGATTTCAATGGGGCTGTAATCCTCGATGCTGCCGCAGAAGAGCTCTTCACCGGCAGGAGACAGCACCTTTACCTGCTTTTCCGCAATGGGGCTGAAGATATCATAAGCGGTAAAGCCGGGAATCTGGAGCATGGCGCCCTTGCCAAGGTTGGAGGCAATGTTGCCGTCCAGCACAATCTGGGGCTCAGTCGCGTCCGGGATGAAGGTATCTCTGTGACCCAGAGGCTGGTTCTGAAGCCGCTTCAGGTTCACGGCAGCCTTGCCGGTAACGTTTTCAAATCCCAGGGTCAGGTAAACACCGCCGGAGAAGCCGTCAAAGGGAGCACCCATGTCATCGGTTTCCGGCGTAAACAGGGCTGTTTCACCGGAGTTTTCCTGCAGCAGACGGGAGGAATTGGTGTACTTGAGCATAACCATGCTTCCGGACATGGGCAGCGTAACCGTCTCAGTGCCATAGGTGATGGTTTCGCTCATGTGGTCGATGTGGAAGGTCAGGGAAACATTCGCATTCAGGGCATCCGTCAGCTTCACGACAAAGCTGCCGAAATCCGCCTTCTTATAATCGAACTCCAGATTCAGGGTCACCGTTGCGGCGCTGATGCCATTGGCAAAGACTGCCTGGGCATCGGAGGCAGCGGAGAGCACCATGTAATCGGCGGTTTCCTCAGCCTTCAGCTTCCCGGAGGGATCGTAGAAGTAGGCGGTGTGATTTGCGCTGCTGTCGGTGTCGATCACCGGCACCGAAGCGGTAAAGAGCACCTCATCGCCGCTCTTATAGGAAATCGTTACTGCGCTTCCCTCTGCAACAAAGGTTGCGCCCGCTTCCTCGCCGTTTACATAGGCAGTTCCCTCGTATGCGGGAACCGTGTAGGTATTGCCCGCTACCAGGACGGGAGGCAGCGCCGGCCCCTGGGTCTCATTTGCCGCGGAAACCTGCACCACGCCAACCAGCAGCGTCAACACCAGCAGGCAGGAAGCAATGGTAGAAATGTGTTTTTTCATCAGCCTTTAATTCCTCCAATGTAAACGCCGCCCCGCAGCCGCTTGTTGAATACGATAAACACAATCAGAATCGGCAGCGTCATCAGCAGCGCGCCTGCCATCTGAACGGGAATCTGGGAAGTGGCACCGGCACCCATGGGGGTATTCATAAAGTAGAACACACCGTAGGTCGCCACAGGGTAGGACGGCAGATACAGCATTGCGGTTTTGTAATCGTTCCAGTATGTAATGAAGTTCAGCAGGAATACTGTCACGATCATATTTGTGGCCTGGGGGAAAATAATGCGGAGCATGATATTCAGGTTGGATGCGCCGTCAATCTTCGCCGCCTCCGTATATTCCTTGGGAATACTGCGGAACATAGCCACAAAGGTCAGGAAATAGGCACCCAGGAAGTTGAATTTCAGGATCGCCATGCTGAGCCAGGTGTCGTAGATGCCCAGATTCTGAAGCATACGCAGCTCGGAGGCCAGGCCGCCGACAATGGGGATACACATGGTGATAACAACGAAATTATACAGCACCTTGGAGAAGCCAAACTGGAAACGGGCCACCAGATAGCTCACAACGGATGTGACCAGCACCCAGGTCAGGGAGCAGATCGTGGCGTAGCACACCGAATGGATGTACAGGCCGATCACATTGTAGGTAATGGAGGTGGTGGTTGCAGTGATGGTCAGGTATTTTTCTGCGGTCTTATAGTTGTCAATGGTCATTTTGAAGCCATTTCCAAAAATACTGTCCACGTAGAAATCGTAGTAGCTGTTCACATCCGTGAAGGAGGTGATAACAGCCCAGATGATGGGGACCAGCAGCCCGATGACATAAATCACCAGCAGTGTTCCGGTGAAAACGCTCATTGCGTCAGGACGGTTCTTATGTGCTTTGAGTCTCATCAGTCGTCCCCCCTGTCAATGAGTTTCCGCACAACGGTGACCACCGGGATCAGAATGACCGAGCAGCACAGGCCCAGGAATGCGGAGTAGCAGTAGCCGGCTTTTCCGTCAACAACCAGAGTGTAGAGCAGGTAGCCCACTGTCTTTTCCTGAGGCATGGCGTTCCAGGCCAGGAAGTTGTACACGTTGTTGTCGTTGCTGAAGAAGGCGGCGAGGCCCGTAACGATAAACACGCTGACCGCGGGGGCAATGTTCGGCAAAATCAGATAGCGGAACTCCTGCCAGCTGTTTGTGCCGTCGATCTTGCCTGCCTCGATCATGGAAAGGTCGATGCGGTCCATGGTTGCGGAATAAATCAGAACCTGCCCGGCAAAGCCCGTCCACACGGTAAACAGTGTGATGAGGGCATAGCGAACACCGCCGGAGCTGCTGACGAAGGGATTGGTAATACGGCTGTCAAAGAAGTAATTGAGCCATGCGGGAGCCGCAAGGCCAGCCGCATCCTTGAAAATAATGGTCAGCAGAATGGCAGGGATCACGCTGGGCATAAAGAGCATGAAGCGGAAGAAATTATTGCCGAAGTGCTTCTTGTGAATGTAGTAGGCGAAGAGAATGGCGAGCACCGTACCAGCCAGCTGGGTGATGATGTAGACCCAGAAGGAGTTCTTCATCATGATCCAGAAGCCGGTGCTTTTCACCTCTTGCAGAAAGCGGTTCAGATTCAGGTCAACATCCCAGACAAAGGTATCCGTAAAGGCATCGTAGCGCTGAAACGCCATCATGATCGTCTGGAAATTGACACCAAAATAGAAAATCGCGATCTGCAGCAGCGGCAGCGCCATCAGGCCCCAGTAAAAGATAAGGTCCTTCTTATCCTGCCGCCGTTTTTTGGGAAGGGTCAATTGGTTGGCTTTCATAGCATCTTATCCTTCATGTCCGTTGGGAAGGGAGGGATCAATAGATCCCATCCCATCTCGATTCAAAGTAAGTACGCTGACCGTTGAAGTAGTCAACAGCATTTGCGCCCTTAACGTCCATGAAGTACAGCCACGGATTGCGGTACTCAAGGCCGTCAACGCTGGTCAGCCAGGCCCAGGCGAAGGAGTTGAACAGCAGGGGGTTGTTCAGGATTTCAGCACGATTGGTGTAGGGGTAAACGATGTCGCCGTTTTCCTTCAGGGTCAGGATGGATTTGCCGTAGGTGGTCATGCGGGCGGAATCTTCCTCCAGCACGGTGTAGGTCAGAGGCCGGGTCATGTTGGTTTCGCCGGTGAAGTGGGACAGTTCCTCATTGGTGTGCAGGAAGCGCAGGAACTCCAGAGCCAGGCCCTTATTGTCGGAAGCGCTGGCAACGAAGCCATAGGAGCTGGAGTTGGAGAGCCAGCAGGGGGTCTGACCAACCTTATCCTCGGTTGCGTGGGGCTTGGGCATAACAGCGTAATTGTGACGCTCGTAGCCGCTCTCGGTCAGCTCGGTGAAGGCAGCCTTTGCCTCGTTTTCCCACCAGGTGCCGTCCAGGATCATGGCAATGGCCTGATCGTTGGCAATGCCGCCGCGGACGAAGCTCTTCTGTGCGTTGATGTGGGTATCAGCGATCTTGTAGTTGTCAGCCTTGCTCAGGATGTTCTCAGCAAAGGACAGGGTGTAGTAGCGACCGGCCTGGCTCTGCAGGGCGTAGCCGTTCTTGAAGGAGATTTCGGTCTCGGGCAGCTTGGTAACGGTGCCGTCCTCGGAAACGGAGATCAGATCGGTAGCCACGCCGTTAAAGCTGAAGTTAAGCTCCATCTGCTCCTTGCCCTCATACTGGGCATAGTACTCATACAGGAAGTTAGCCACATAGTCGGTAGCGTTGGCGGGGCAGACGAAGGGGATAACGCCGGCATCCTTAATGCGGGTAATCAGCTTTGCAAAGTCATCGTAGGTGGCAGCCATACCGTCGTCATAGGTGCCGAACTCGCCGTCGGGGCCGGCAGACAGCTCGCCGGAGGCATTGGTCCAGCCGCCGTCCTTGGCGAAGTAGAAGGACTTCTCGTTCCACAGGTCCAGGTCGTAGCCGAAGGAATAGAAGGTCTCATAGAAAGGAATTGCGTAGTAGTTGCCGTCGGCTGTCTGCAGGAACTCCTGCATGGTGGGGTCGATCTTGTCCAGGATTGTGCCATCCTCACCGTACTCGGTCAGGGGGGTGGTGATGATATCGGTAACGCTCTCCATCTGGCGGTTGTTGGTCATGGTGTAGTAGTCAACAGCCTCCACGAAGTAGATGTCGTGCGTCAGCGGGGTGAAGGAAAGTGCGGAGCCGTCAAAGCTGCGGCTTGCCAGAATGCTGATCTTGCAGCCAACCTTGCCATCTTCAAAGGACTTATCCTTGTAGAGCTCCTCAAAGCGGTCAGCGGCATCTTCCAGCCACTTGCTGCCCAGGCCGCCGTCCCAGGTGGCGACGGTAATGACAGACTTATTGGAATCGTCTTCTTCCGTTGCGTCGGTTGCGTTGTCGCCACCGTTGTTCACAACCTCATTGTTCTTATTGGGATCTTCCACAACGCCGATGCTGCAGCCGGCGAGCAGGGAAGCCATCATGGCCAGAGCCAGGAGCAATGCGAGTAATTTTTTCATAGTTACCTCCTCAAGGAACGGAAATCAAATTTTCTCTATTCGCTGATTTGGGGAAGCGACCCGGATGGGTCACTTCCCCGTCGGTTTTCTTACTTAAGCTTCGGGGGGAGTCAGGGAGAAGACTGCGCCGTTCTCACCCTTCAGGGAGATGTAGGTGGTCTCGAAGTGGATTCCCCAGCCGGTCTCTTCGTCAACATAGTCGCCGGAGAGAACCAGGACGTCGCCGGACTGGCACTGACCGAAGTCACCCATCAGCCACAGGTCCAGAACCAGGAACCATTCGGTGTTGGAGAACTTCAGAACGCGGCTGCCAATGTCGTAGGTAACGCCGTCACGGATAACCTTCAGGTTGTCGGCGGTAGGAACATAGCGGACACTCCAGGTCTCGTCAGCAGGGACATCGTTGGTCCACAGGTTGAAGTAAACGCCGGCGGAGGTGCCGTCCTCGTTGTGGAACCAGCCATTGTCGTGCTTGTTCAGAGCGCTTGCCTCAACAATGCGGGGGCCAGCCTCGGTGGGCTCTTCGGTGGTCTCCTCAATGGATTCCTCAGTGGATTCTTCGGTGGATTCTTTCATGACTGGATCGGAGCTGGATTCGATGGGAGTATCCTTCTCGTCATCACCTGCGGAATTGCCGCAGGCAGCCAGCATGCTCATCATCATGACAAGAGCCAGCAGAAGTGCGATTGTCTTTTTCATTGTTTTTCCTCCTGATTTGGTTTTAATATTACAAGCATTCTCTATGCCTATAACCTGTTTAATTCAGACCGTTCAGAATTTCAAGCACCGTCCGGAGCTCATCTTGTCTGACGGTGGTCTGTTCCCGGTTCAGCCGGACGCATTCTGCAAAGTAGTGGATCTCATTGGCGTAAGCATCGCCGGTGGGAATCTCACCAAACTGGGCGCTGGGCTGGTCAAAGGGCGTGATTACCTCGCCGCCCTTCAGGTAGATGCTCAGCTTACCGTTTTCGTAGGCCACTACCGCGTTCTCAAACTGGAAGCGGAAGGAGGCACGGAAGGGATAGCAACCACCATACCAGGCAGCCTCAGAGGTAATCTGGAAGTCCGGGTAGGTGTATACCGCATGGACATAGTCCTGATCCGGTCTGTGAGAGCGGAAGTGGTGCACATCTTCGGGCTTGCCGAAGGTATAGACCATGAAATCCAGATCGTGGATATGCAGATCGAAGGGAACCGCGCCGGAGCGCTTTTCATCGATCATCCAGCTGTCCCAGCTCCAGCCGGGATGGGCCTCCAGCCGCTCCATTTCGCCGGAAAGGAGCTTGCCGTAGCGACCGGTATCGTAAATTTCCTTCAGCAGCCTGTACTCCGGCCAGAACCGCAGAACCTGAGCGACCATGAACTTCACGCCGTTTTCCTCGGCGGTTCTGTAGAGCAGGTCCACATCATCGGTCTCCAGGGAAACGGGCTTCTCACACAGAACATGAACGCCCCGCTTCATTGCGGCAAGGGCAAACTTTGTATGCAGGAAGGTGGGCAGGCAGATATCCAGGATATCCGGCTTTTCCTTATCCAGCATTTCCTCAAAATCGGTGTAGCAGTGCAGGTCCTTGCAGTTTTCCATCCGCTCTTCACGGACATCGCACACGGCAACCAGCTCCACGCCCTCTGCCGATCTCCAGCCGGGAATGTGGGCACCGCTGATGCCGCCCATGCCAACGATTGCAGCCTTAAGCATCGCACGCACCTCCGTAGACCTCTCCGATGATCTTTCTGAGGTACTCTCTGGCGTAGAGGATATCCGCATCCTGCTGCGCACCCTCGATCTCACGCTCGATGGTCACCGCGCCGTCGTAGCCCAGCTCCTTAAGGGTCTGGAAGAACTTCAGGAAATCCACCTTGCCGTCTCCCAGGCGGGTCTCTTCGCCCAGGTCGTGACCGTTGGTGGGATAGCGACCGTCCTTGGCGTGGACATTTCTGACATATGTACCGAAGGTATCCAGCGCGTCCACGGGGTTTGCCTTGCCGTAGAGAATCAGGTTGGCGGTGTCCAGGTTTACGCCCAGATTGCCGGTTCCGACCACCTCAAAGCAGCGCAGCATGGTCACCGGCGTTTCCTGACCGGTTTCAAACAGCAGCCACTGACCGTTTTCCTTCAGGTGCTCCGCAACCCTGCGGACCGCGTCGCAGAAGGGCAGCCACTCGGGGTCGTTGGGGCTTTCGGGAATGAAGCCCATGTGGGTAACCACATCCGTCAGGCCCAGAGCCTTGGCGAAGTCACCGCCATCGCACAGGTTCTTGACCCGCATCTCACGGTATTCCGGGGGTACCAGGCCCAGCGTTACGGGGCCTTCATAGAAATTCCATTCGCCGGGGCCGGCGTAGCCGCACCAGAAGGCGGAGGGGGTAATCCCGTATTCCTCCAGCCACCCCTTCAGGGTTCTGGCGTTCTCAGTGGTCCAAACCTCGGGCTTCCAGGAAAGGAGCTGGCAGGTGGAAAAGTCCATCTGGCGGAGCTTCTGAAGCTTTTCAGGAATCCGGTCAAATTGGTCAATATAGACACAAGTTCCGATTTTCATGTGTATATTCCTTTCTTTCATAAAGCGCGTATCCATGGCGTATGCCCACACTTCGGGCATACACTATTTGTTACATTACACATTATAGCAGTTATTTTCTGTTCGTCTACCCCAAAATTGAAAAAACTGGTACCCTGGTACCTCTTTTTTTCTAAATAACTTTTTCTCCCCTTTCCGTCTTTTGTTAAAATCGCACAAATTCCAGCTTCTCTTTTTATACATAACTACAGTTTCAATCTTTTTACCGCCCTTCTCCTCCGCCATTGCAGAGGCCTGTGGGATTTCGCAGCCCCGGCATAATGTTTATTTTGCACGTTCGGCACCTGTATTTTTTCGCATTCTAAATAAACTGGTACCCTGGTATTTTCTTTATTTACAAATGAAAACCGTCATGCTATACTGGTAATACTTGGAGGTGACAGCTATGGACTCTTCTCTGTACAAGCAGATTATGGATTACCTGCTGGAAATCATCAACCGAAATGCCGGTGTCCCCAATTTCAAGCTTCCCAGCGAGCGGATGCTTGCCGCAACCTTCGACACCAGCCGCAAGCCTGTGCGCAACGCCTACGAGGCGCTTATCGAGCGGGGATATGTTATCAACATCCACGGTCGGGGCTACTTCATTCGCTCAGACATTGTGCGGGACGACCTTCTCTCTGCCTTTCACAAGGATATTAAGATATCCTTTGTGATTCCGTCCATTCTGACCCGGTACTCCCACTCCATCATTTCCGGCGTTGCGGATTTCTGCACCGAGAACAACATCGAATACTCCATTCACCTCAGTGACAACTCTCAGGAAAAGGAATCCGCCCTGCTGCGCTCTCTCCCCCGCTCCGGCTCCATGGGTACCATTCTTTTCCCCACGGACTACGACCGGCTGTACCACGATGAGCTGATCCGCTATAACGTCCGGAAATATCCCTTCGTGCTGGTTGACCGGCTGCTTCCCAACCTGCAGGCCTCCTTTATCGCCTCGGACAGCCATCAGGCCATGGTGGACGCGACAAAATTTCTCCACGACCGGGGCTATCAGAACCCCCTTTTCATCGTCCACTCCCCCACCCTGGCCTCTTCTGTGGATGCCCGTATCAACGGCTATACCCACGGCCTTTTCCGCTACTATAAAGTCGCCTCCCCCCAGAATCTGCTGAATCTGCCGGTGGCGAAGTCGGAATACAAGGCGGCGATTATGCGGCATCTGAAGAAATATCCGTCCACGGATGTGCTCATTATCCATGGCCCTGAGCGAATTCCTGTCCTGGAGGCGCTGGATGCCCTGGGAATCCCGGATATGCAGCTGATGATTTTTGACAACGAGCTTTCCGTGTTGGAAAGCAGCAAGCTGAAGCCCTATTTCATTCAGCAGGACGGCTATCACATCGGCTATATCTCCGCACGGACGCTTTACAACCACATTCTGGGGGATACCCGCCCGGTTCTGGAGCTTCTGCCGGTCACCATCACCGACTGCGAGGGCAACTGTCTCTCCCGCTCGGAGTCCGTCAGCCGTCCCCTCACCGAACAGCGTTAAATCTATCAACACAAGGATATTACTATGGCAACCATTCAGTTTGAAAATTTCTCCGCCTTTTACAAAACGAGAAAAACCACCCAGCAGGTTCTCAACGGTCTGGATCTGCAGGTTTCCGACGGTGAGCTGCTGGTCATCCTCGGCTCCTCCGGCTGCGGAAAGACCACGCTTCTGAAATGCCTCCTCAACCAGTGCGAATACACCGACGGCACCCTTCTGGTTGACGGACTTCCCGCCGCGGATTGGTTCCGGTATGCCGGAACCATCGGCTATGTCCGGCAGGAGGCCGCCCTCTATCCCCATATGACGGTCTATGAAAACATCGCCTTTCCCCTGCGGTCCATGCACACCGCCCAGGCGGAAATCGACCGGCGGGTCAAGGAAATTGCGGATACGCTGGACATCCGATACCTGCTGACCCGCAAGCCCCGGCAGCTTTCCGGCGGTCAGCAGCAGCGGGTTTCCATTGCCCGGGCCCTTGTCAAGAATCCGGGCATTCTGGCTCTGGACGAGCCCTTCTCCAATCTGGACACCGGGCTGCGAAGCGACCTGCGGCAGCTGATCCGCGATATCCACAGCCGTTTTCAGACCACCATTCTTTTCGTGACCCACGATATTGGTGAGGCCTTCTCTCTGGCTGACCGGATTGTTGTGCTGGAGGATGGAAAAATTGCCGACGACGGCACGCCAATCACGCTGCTGCACACCCATAATTCCAAACTTCTGGAGGCCTGCCTGTAATGAAACAAACCATTTTGGCAATGCCCCTTCCCGCGTTTCGGGCAAAGCTTCGCAGGGGCCGGCTGCTGTGCCTCGGAGTCGGGCTGACCGCCCTGGCACTGAATCTGGCGGCATTGCTTTTCCTGACCCGGGAAAACCGGACTTTCCTCTGGCTGACCAGCTCCGCGGTGGATTTTCTTTGTATTTCCTTTTTGATTTTCTACCGGGACCGATACCTGTCCACCCCCCGGAAGCTTCTGCGGCTGTACACCGGGAAAGCCCTGGACCTTACCGGGCCGGTCAGTGCCGTTTCCGGCGAAACCCTCCGGCATATGGATCTGGACTGCCTGCAGGTCACCGTCGGCAGCCGGCAGCTGTTTCTTCCGGTTGATACCATCCCCCTGGAGGTTGGAAAAAACTACCGTTTCCGGATTGTCGCCGGAATCATTACGGAGGCAGAGGCATGAAGCAGCATTTACAGTATCACTGGTGGAAATATCTGCTGGCGGCCCTTCTCCCGCTGATTCTCTGGTACAGCCTTTTCTCCCTTCTGCTGAAGCCCGCCCGGAATGCCCAGCTTCGCATTCTGTTTGTGGGAGAGGGCATCCATACGCAGGCTTTGGAGGAAGACCTGGCTCAGGTGCTTCCCTCCCTATCCTGCCAGACTCTGGAGGAGATTACAGTGACCCAGTCCCTCCCCTCCGCCGTATCCTATCACGAATTTTTGACAGCCCGGAATTTTGACTACGACATTCTCATTTTGACGGAGAGCTATATGCGGGAAAACATCGGTCAGAATTTCTTCTCCAGGCTGCCCCAGTCCCTGTCGGCCCTTTTCCCGGACACGGCCCGCTACACCGAAGTCATAGAGGGAACCGAACTTGCCTACGCACTGATTCCTTCGGAGGGTACCCGGTTTGGTACCTTTTACACAGGTTCGGAGCGCTGCTATCTGTTCTTCAGCCCGGAATCCGTCAATCTGGGCCCTGCCAATAAAAACGGCATTACTGCCGATGACGCCGCTGTGAAGGCGGCGCAGTATCTTTTGGAGGTGACGCCATGAGCCGCAAAAAGAAAGCCGCCCCGTCGGATTTTACCCCTGCCATGCTTCCGCAGACACGGAAAGCCGTATTCCGGGATGTGCTCTTCCTCCAGTGGCGCAGTCTCCTGACCCTTGGTGTCACTACCCTGCTGTTCGGCATCCCCCTTCTGCTGTCCGGTTTGGCAGGCGATCTCTATCTTGCCAATTTTCAGGCCGAGCTTGACGGGCAGATAACCGCCGAAGCTCTGAACGCTCTGATTTATTGGGAAATCGGGCGAAATGCCCTCAACATTCTCTTCATTCTGCTTCTGTCCGTTGGTGTTGCGGGGCTGCTTCATCCTGTTCGCCAGTTTGCCTGGGAGGAAAATGTCCACATTCCCACGGATTTCGGTCGGAGTCTGAAGGAAAATCTGGGGCAGACTGCCGCCCTGGCCCTGCTGAGCGGGCTGATTTATTTTCTCTGCGTCGTCCTGCTTTACAGTGCCTCCGGTTACCGCAGCGCAATGGTGTCCACCCTCTCCCTTCTCCCGGTTTTCATATCGGTGCTGCTGATTGGGCCGGTGTTTGCCCTCACCCTCGCCATGATTCCGGTCTATTCCAATTCCCTGACCGCAAATTTCAAAAACGCCCTGTATATTTATACCCATGCGCCGCTGAAAACTTCAGGCAGGCTGTTGATCTGTCTTGCGATTCTCCTTCCCTCACTGCTGCCCAATTTCTACTGCCATCTTTTCGGCACGGCAGCGGCGCTTCTGCTGGCCCCCTTCAGTCTGCTGGCCTGGCTGCTCTCCTGCTTCGATCTTTTCGACCGCTTCATCAATCCCGACTGCTGCCCCGAGCTCATCGGCAAGGGGCTGTATCAGGCCGATACCGATACGGATACGCCATAATTTCATTTCTCGCGCAAAAAGAAAACCGCTTCCCAGTCCGTTTGGGAAGCGGTTTTGATTATTCAGCGCCGGGGCTCCGTCTCACGATGCTTATTCACCACCAGTTCCATTGTGTCTGTCACGAAATACTCGTATTCCTCCCGGGAAAGGGCACGCACATATCTCCGTTCATTTCCATCCCCATTTTCATCCAATTCAAGCGCAGGCCGTCCCGCTTGACAAGCTTTTTGTCTTACAGTATTCTATAGGTATCTTCACTGGGGCAGTTCTCCGGTGCATCAACAACAAACGGAGGTTTCACTATGGAACGGGTATGTCAATTTTTGAAAAAAGCGGGAACCTACTATCTGGCAACCGCAGAGGGCAATCAGCCCAGAGTCCGGCCCTTCGGTACCGCGCACATTTTTGAAGGGAAGCTTTACATCCAGACCGGCAAGGTAAAGCCTGTCTCCCATCAGCTGGCAGAAAACCCCAGGGCCGAAATCTGCGCCTTCCACGGCGGCAAGTGGCTCCGGCTCTCCGGCGAGCTGGTGGAGGACGACCGGGTGGAAGCCAGAAAATCCATGCTGGATGCCTACCCCAACCTGCGGAATATGTACAACGAAAACGACGGCAACACCCAGGTCCTGTATTTCAGGAACGCCGTAGCAACCTTCTCCTCCTTCACCGCCGCACCGGAGACCATTACTTTCTGATGGGACCCGCCTATACGAAGACCCCAATGAGGCTCCTGGACTCATTGGGGTCTTTTGTATTCGGATTTTTTACTTGCCGAAGCTTTCCGCGTAAGCTTCCATGTCGATGACCGTTCCCTTCACCCGGGATTCCTCCGCCGCGAAGGCAATCAGGTGGCTCAGGTAAGACATTTCCAGCGCGCACACCGACTTGCTGGCGATATCCTCACCGAAGTAGTTCATCAGGTCCACCATAATGCCCGTGTCACCGCCGCCGTGACCGCTGACAATGCTGTCGCCCCGGTTCTCGTAGGACACATGGGTAGTCTCCCTGGTTGCGAAGGAGTATACGTCAAAGAAGCCCTCCTCGCCCATGGTGATCTCACCTGCCGTGCCAAAGACCCGGATAAACCGACCGCCCTTGTTGAAGGCATTCATGGTAAGGGTTGCGGTGGTACCGCCCTCGAACTCCATATTCACAACCTGATGGTCCACCACATTGTTGTCGCAGTCGAAAACGCAGCGGCCATAGGGACCGTTCTTCAGCGCCTCCAGCACCGCTTCATCATCGGGATTGGTGGTGGTGTTTGCCGCCACAGAGCGGAACCAGGTGTTTTCTTTATCGTCGTAGTACAGCTTTACGGCATTGTAGAAGCAGGTATCCCCATGGGGGCAGCCCTCAATGCAGCGTTTGGGAGCGCCCTCGGGCTTGTTCTCCTTGGTAAAATAGGTCAGAGAGCCAAAGGACTGGACCTTTTTGCAGGGCTTGCCAATGAGCCACTGGAGGATATCCGTGTCGTGGCAGCATTTTGCCAGAATCATGGGCGTGGAGGTATTGCTGTTGTTCCAGTTGCCACGGACGAAGCTGTGAGACTGGTGCACATTTCCCACGTTCTCCATATGGTTGATGTCCATAACCGTACCGATGGCACCGCTGTCGATGATGTCCTTCAGGGTCTTCCAGAAATTGGTGAACCGCAGAACATGGCACACGATGACCTTTACGCCCTTCTTCCGGGCAGCCTCCGTGATCCGGGCGCAGGCCTCGGGGGTCTCCGCCATAGGCTTCTCCAGCAGCAGAGAATAGCCCTTGTCGATCATCGCCAGAGCTGCCTCATAGTGCAGCCGGTCCTGGAGGGAAATGATGGCAAAATCGGCCATTTTGGGCAGTTCCGCCATTTTTCTCCATTCGCTGAACACCCGCTCATCCGGGAGCTTATGGGCGTTTTTTGCATACTCCCGGCGTTTTTCCGCAGGGTCCGCCACAGCGACGATTTCCAGCTGCTCAGGGTGGTCAAGGGCATAGCTTGCATAGGTAGCTCCCCGGTTTCCGTATCCGAGGACAATGGCAGTAAGCTTTTTCATAGAGTGCCTCCTGTAATAATAATCATTGTCTTTATTCTACCACGGTCCTTTCCCGATGTAAATTTAAAAACTAACACAAAGTTGTCCATTTTTACATATTCTCCGAAATATGTGGAACACTTTTTTCGGAGGGATCGATATGAACGAAAAGGAATACGGCATTCTGGCAGCGGATATGGCACCAAAATCCCCCATTGGGCGGGACTGTCTTGGGGCCTTTGTCATCGGCGGGCTGATCTGTGCGCTGGGCCAGGGCTTCACAAATCTGTATCAGGCCATGGGGCTGGAAACTGCCGACGCGGGAACCGCCGCGTCCATGTCGCTGGTGGCCCTTTCCGCCCTGCTGACCGGTCTGAGCGTTTATGATGACATTGCCAGGATCGCCGGGGCCGGCACACTGGTTCCCATCACCGGCTTCGCCAATTCCATTGCAGCCCCGGCGGTGGAATTCAAAACGGAGGGCTTCGTTCTTGGCGTTGGGGCAAAAATGTTCACCATCGCCGGGCCGGTGATTGTCTACGGTATCTCCGCCAGCGTGGTGTATGGGGTGATTTACTGGCTCTGGCACACATTTATGTAAAAAACAGGATTAAAAACAGGCGATATTCAACGACCGTTGGGTATCGCCTGTTTGTTTTTTCAGGGTTGAACGGTATATCAAGGCTATGCTATACTATGATATACTGGTATGTGTGCGGGCTTTTCAAAAAAACATCGTCCCGTGTATTCCACACAGATAGCGGTTGCGTGGAGTTTAAGTTCAGCGATGGCAGTATGATTTTTCCATGTCCGCTCGACACTTGTTGATGAAACCGAGGTATACGATTATGAATGATATGACATACACAAGAATTGTGTCAGAGGTTGATGCTGACATTCCTCATCTTATCGAAGTATATAAGCTCCCCGGCATTTCACAGTTTTTAAGTATTAGCGATAGTTATTTCCAGCATGTCACCAGCACCGCAAATGTATATTTTTACAAGATATATTTCAAAGAAGTGCTAATAGGTGCAATACATCTCGAGAAAAATGATGATTTGCTCTATATGGATATTCTGATCTTCCCTGAATTTCAGAGGCAAGGCTTTGCAACAAGAGTAATAAAAGATATTCAAAATGACATTTTCGGACTCAGGTATGAAAGAATTGAAATTTCCATAGACGAACGTAATTCTGCGTCCATAAAGTTGTTTATAAATGCAGGATTTTCTTTCTTCTCCCGGGAAGATGAGCTGTTGAATTATATATATGAATTATGAGCATTGCTGAATATTTTACGAAATCATCCGAAGCGGTCCGCACGGGAGAGCCGCTCTCCGTTACGCTTGATGCTTCAAAATGTGAATATCCATTTCCTGGCGTTGGGCGAAAATGCTCACCATCGCCGGGCCGGTGATCGTCTTCGGCATCCGCACCCGGTGTTGGGTTTGAAATTGTTTACCGGAGAACTGCATTGTTCCAGGGGACGGATTTTCCGTTCCCTTTTCATTTGCGCAAAACCGGAAATGCATTTGCCCTTTCCATGTGCTATAATTCTCCCGTAGCTACAAAAAACAGAGAGGGGAACAAACATGGATCACCAGGCAATCCTTCAGCAGAGCCTTGCGTACATTGAGGATAACTTGCAAACAGAGATTGCCGCCGCAGAGCTGGCTGAACAGGCAGGCTTTTCCCTGTTTCACTATTACCGACTGTTTCATCAGGCAACCGGGCTACCGGTGATGCAGTACATCCTGCGCCGCAGGCTCCTCCACGGTATTTACGCCATCAGCCAAGGGCAAAGTAAGACCACTGTGGCACTTCGTTATGGTTTTGATACATATGCCGGCTTTTATAAAGCATTCTGTCGGGAGTTCCATGATACGCCATCTGCTTTTCTTGCATCCGGGCGTGCAAAACGACCTTACCGGATCGATATTACCAAGGAGGACCACATGACGATTACCCATAAAAGAGCTTCCCACATCCTGCAAAACTGGAACGTTGGCAACCAATCCATCGCGGATATTTACTATGAGGGCACCGAAAGCAAAAATGACCATGCTTACGCCGTAGGCGAGCAGTATATTCTTAAATATACTGCTAATCAAGGCAAGCTTAAAAAGCATATAGAGGTTTCCAAGGCGCTTCAAAGCATTGGTTTGCTTTCTGCGCTTCCCGTCCCCACCGTCAATGGCGAGGAATACATTTCCGACGGAGACGTTTACTTCTATCTGACCCGCCGCATACCGGGAGAAGCCTTGGATTCCCATCGCTTTGCTGACGGAGATGGGCGATTTGTAGGTGAAATCATCGGTCAGCTGCATCTTGCTCTGAGTAAGATTGAAGGTTCCTTTCACGAAGCGGATTTACTGATTTCGGTTAAGGACTGGGCGCTGCCAAAAGCAAAAACGGTACTGAAGCTGTCCGACGAATTTTGCAAAAAGTATCTTAGAATCTTTTCCGCCCTCTACCCCACTCTGCCCCGGCAACTGATTCACAGGGACCCAAATCCGGGTAACATTATTTTCAATGACGCACATTGGGGCTTTATTGACTTTGAGCTGGCGGAACAGAACGCACGTATTTATGACCCATGCTATGCTGCAACAGCCGTTCTCTCAGAAACCTTTGGAGTAGATAACGATAAATGGATAGCAGTTTATCGGGATATCATTTGCGGGTATGACAGCGTGGTCGGCCTGACAGACACGGAATGGAAAGCGATACCATATATGGTTCTTGCAAACCAGTTCGTTTGTGTCGCGTGGTTTGCAGAGCAGGACAAGTATACGGAGCTTTTTGAGACCAACCTGCAGATGACAAAATGGCTGATTAGCGGCTTTGACGAGCTGAGCAGATGGTAATTCCGGCACTATTCGCCCCTGCCGGGAGCATTCCGCTTTTCAGGAAAGTGCCGCCTTCCGTCCGATAGCAGGGCCCGGGGTGCTTTGGGGTTGCAAAACCGGTTTGGCTGTGGTATGATGCGGTAAAAGAGTCCCCGGTTATTGGCGGGGCAGTCAGGGAGGATATCATGGAAAAAATCACAAGCTTTACCATTGACCATATCCGGCTTCAGCCGGGACTATATGTATCCAGAAAGGATGCCGTCGGGCAGCAGACCGTTACAACCTTCGACCTCCGGCTGACAAAGCCCAATGATGAGCCGGTTATGAACACCGCCGAGGTCCATACCATTGAGCATCTGGCAGCCACCTACCTGCGAAACCAGCCCGTCTGGAAGGATAAGGTGCTGTATTTTGGCCCCATGGGCTGCCGGACAGGCTTTTATCTGCTCCTGACCGGTGACTATTCCTCCCGGGATGTTGTGGAGCTGGTCAGGGACTGCTTCCTGTTTATCCGGGATTTCCGGGGACCGGTCCCCGGTGCTTCCGCCCGGGACTGTGGAAACTATCTGGACATGAATCTGCCCATGGCCAATTACTGGGGCGGTAAATACGCCGCTCTGCTGGAAAACATCGGTGACGACCGGCTGACTTACCCGGAGGATACCCTCTGAGGACATAATTATAAACGCACCCCGCAGGTAATGCTGGGTGGTCGTAAAACAGTAAAATTAAAAAATAGCGAAAACCTATGGTTTTCAAGGGGCGGCGTGACGGAAGTCACGCCGTTTCCCGT
>CAZDFB010000014.1:0-33863 GCA_964504605.1 uncultured Oscillospiraceae bacterium
ATCTGTTGGCTGCAAAGATGGCGTAGCCTGTATTCACGCGCAGGTGATTGTAAAGTGAGGACCGTTCCCCACCGCCATACCAATAAAAAACCGGCCACCACGCAGAAAGCTCTGCGTGGTGGCCTTTTTCTGCTTTTATGCGCTCTGCTGAATGCGCGTCATCGCAAACTTAAGCACATTTGCCGCAGAGCGCTGCAACTCACCCCGGGTAAGTCCGTCCTTCCGGCCCAGTGTGGCAAGCATTTTCTTATCAAATACATACTTGTTTTCCAGCGGGGACAGGGCACCCGGCATAAGCACATCCACCTGAGCCCGAACCCGATACGCATTGTCCCGAAGATTGGGAAATTCCGTGCTTTTTGCCTTCTGCATCCACCAGTCCGTCACAACATTTCCGGTATAGCCCCATTCCTCCCGAAGGATTTCGGTGACCAGATCGTAATGGTAATGGCTCCAGACGCCGTTGACCTTATTGTAGCTGGTCATAATATTTTCAGGACTGCTCTCCCTGACGCAAATATCGAAGCCCTTCAGGTAAATTTCCCGCAGGGCCCGGCAGGAAACGCGGCTGTCATTCCGGTTTCGGTTGACCTCCTGGTTATTGCAGGCAAAATGCTTCGGACAGGCCGAAACACCGCCGTTCTGAATGCCCCGAACCGCCGCCGCGGCGATTTTACCGGTTAGGAAGGGATCCTCCGAATAATACTCGAAGTTCCGTCCGCAAAGAGGATTGCGGTGGATATTCATGCCGGGAGACAGAAGCACATCCACCCCAAAATGCTTTGCCTCCTCTCCCTCCTTCCGGAATAGGGCCTCCACAAGCTCTGTATTCCAGCTGCAGGCAACTGCCGTTCCGCAGGGCATCAGGGATGTAAATTTCTTTACCCGCAGGCCGGAGGGGCCATCGGCAGTTATCAGCGCCGGAATCCCCTTTTCTCTCAGCTCAGGGGTAATGCCGCCAAAGGCCCCCGCGTTGCCCACAATCCCCAGGCTGCTTCCCATTCCTCCCTCGCCACGGGTCAAATCCGCCAGCTCCTTGTCTGTCAGCTGGGCGATAAACTGCTCCAGGGTATTCTTCCCCCGGGCCACATCCCGGAGCTTGATGCCCCGATCTCCCGTGAAGGGAATTTCCTCCGGAAGCTGCTCCAAAATCCGCTTTCTCAGCTGCTTATCCCCTGCCAGGGCCATTCTTTTTCCGTTCTTTCCGAGAACCGGGAACGGCTCCTGGGGACCGCATACGTTTTTGCACTGGGCCACCACTGTGGTATTTTCCACTTCAAAGGCAGCCGCTTCCGTTACCGCCGCACTGCTGTTGCCCACCAGAAGAGAATAGCGCCCCGCCTCAAGCACGAAGGCACCGGCGCAGCCTGTTTCTCCTCCCTCGTCGAAGGAGGCGCAGTCAGCATCTCTAACCATAACAGAGACCGTTTGCTCCTCGCCGGGCTCCAGAAGCTTTGTTTTTGCAAATCCCACCAGAACTTTCTCCGGCTTTTCCAGCTTTCCCTCCGGGCAGTGGCAGTATGCCTGCACCACCTCCTTACCGGAAGTCTCTCCGGTATTTCTGACAGAAACCGAGACTACGGTGTGATTGTTTTCCCGGCGCGCCTCTCTGGGTGTCAGCTGAAAAGAGGTATAGGACAGGCCAAAGCCGAAGGGATAGAGTACCTCTTTGCGGAAGGTGTCAAAATACCGGTAGCCGACAAAAATATCTTCCGTATAATGATTGAATTTCCTGTTTCCGAAATGGGCACTGCTGGGGTAGTCCTCATAGCGAAGCGCAACGGTGTCCGTCAGCTTTCCGCTGGGATTCTCCTTTCCCAGCAGCACATCCGCTACCGCGTTACCGCTTTCCTGGCCCAGCTGCCAGGCATACACCAGAGCGGAAATGGGATATTCCCGGAGAAAGGACAGGTCCATAACACTGCCGCAGTTCAGGATAACCGCCACCTTTTCAAAGGCACCGCAGACCAGGCTCAGCATATCCCGCTCTGCCCGGGTCAGGTAATAGCTTCCCTCTGTCAGGGTGTTTTCCCGGTCCTCCCCGGCTGCCCGTCCGATTACCACCAGCGCCGTGGCGGATACCCCGGCTGCACGCCGTACCTGCTCCTGCGTCAGAG
The DNA here is from genome assembly GCA_964504605.1 of uncultured Oscillospiraceae bacterium. GTDB lineage: Bacteria > Bacillota > Clostridia > Oscillospirales > Oscillospiraceae > Faecousia. Next base: position 2,118 of record CAZDFB010000014.1, read on the forward strand.
GCATTTCCTCATGGAAGTAGGGCCAGTGTCCCCACCAGCCGTGGTTGGCCTCGTAATCCGGGTCAGCACACCATTTTTCATAAATCTGTGCCAGCTCCTCATTTAAATGCGCTCCGCCGTTTCGCAGGCCCTCCATCAAATTCACCTTGTAGGGCGGGTGTACATCGCCGCCGCTGCCGTAGCCAACATAAAACCAGTCCAGCTGGCACCGTCCGAACACCGACACCGCATCCTTTTCCTTCAGCGGAAGGGTATCCCTTTCATTTTTCAGGAGAACGATACCCTCAGCGCCGCAGCGGCGGATCAGTTCCGGCATTCCGGGGGTGATGTAGCGCTCTCCCTGGGCATTATTCTCCTCCTGCATCAGGCCATTGCCCATAATCCTGTTGATCATCTGCTGGTATTTCTTTTCCAGTCTTTTTTTCAACGATCTCATTTTTCCATTTCCTTCCGCAGTTCTCCCAGCACCGCCAAACTTGCCTTTGGATACCGGGTCTGATTCTTTCTGTCCACCCGGATCAGGCCAAAGGTCTTGCTGTATCCTGCCTGCCATTCAAAATTATCCAGCAGACTCCAGTGAAGGTACCCTTCTACCGGAATGCCCGCCGCCTTTGCATCCAGCACGGAAGCAAAGGCCTCCCGGATAAACTGGCAGCGCCGGGCATCATCATCGGTGCCGATGCCATTTTCCGTCACAATAAGTGTGCCGTGAAAGTCCTTCGCCACCGCCCGCAAAACATTGCCGATGGAGCCGGGGTAATCCTCATAGCCCATTTGGGTCAGGGGTGCGTCCGGGGCAGGTTCTCTTGCCCCCGTTGCATCCACGATCTTCCGGGAGTAATTCTGTACACCCAGGAAATCATCCTCCCGGATATAGGGCAGATAAAAGCCGAAATCCTCCTGCCAAAGCTTTTCTGCCATATCCTCTCCACCGGGAACCGGCTGATAGTCAAAAAGGGACATGGTAAGGCCCACCTTGATTTCCGGGCATACCGCCTTGATTTCCCGGACAGCCGTCCGGTGGGCTTCCATGATGATTTTTTCCTTTTCCTGGTTTCTGGGCATCAGGAAGGTATTCACGCCAAAGGGGCTGCAATGGAAGGCTCTTCCCTTTTCCAGCATACCGAGCAAAATTGCTTTCAGGCTCAGGCCGGTATTCTGGCCCACCTGAACGCCGCCCTCCCGGCTCCCTGCGTTCATCATATCCGCAATCACCTTATGCAGCTGGAAACCCATATTCGCTTCGTTGATGGTGCAGATGTAAGGGATTTCCCCGCCCAGCTCCCGGGCAACAAAAGCGGCGTATCTGGCAAATGCGGGAATAACAGTCTTTTTCGCCCATCCGCCTTTGGAAATCACCCAGGCGGGCGTGGAAAAATGGTGAAGGGTTACCAGAGGGGTGATGCCATTTTCCCTGCAGCACCGGAGCACATCCCGGTAATGTGAAACAGCCTCGGGGCTGAAGGTACCCTCCCGGGGTTCAATTCTTGCCCACTCGATGCTGAACCGGTAGGCATTTCCACCGGACTGCGCCAGAAGGCGGATATCCTCCTCATATCGGTTGTAATGGTCCACCGCGTCACCGCTGGGTTCCACAAAGTCACTGTGCTTCAGGTTCTCCATTACCCAATAGTCACTGTATGTATTGTTTCCTTCCACCTGGTGGGCCGCCGTTGCGGCACCGATCAAAAACTCTGCCATTTTTCGCCACTCCTTACAGTTTCAAAGTAAATACATGATGACCGCTTTCCAGTATCTTTTCCTGAGAATCAGGAAGCGTCAGATAGCACACCGTTGACACGGGCACCTGAACAGAAATCGTAAATTCATCCCCATTCATTTCCCATTCGGAGGCTGCCGTTCCATAGGGCGTTTGAACCGCGGCCTTCGCATGGGTCAGCCCTCCGCCCGGCACCGGTGCCACACGGAAGACCTTATACCCTCCCTTCAGAGGTTCAATACCCGCCACCCGGCGGTACAGCCAGTCCCCCACGGCACCATAGGCATAATGGTTGAAGGAAACCATTCCACCGTTGCCGTTGTCCTCGCCGCTTTGCAAATCCTGGGTATTCACGCTGCCATCGGGCCGCAGTGCGTCCCAGCGCTCCCAGATCGTTGTCCCGCCGGCCTTGACCGTATACAGCCAGCCGGGGCACTGCTCCTGAAGGAGGACCCTGTAGGCTTCCTCGGGGCAGCCGTTGTCAGACAGGGCAAAAAGTAAATAAGGGGTGCTTGGGAAGCCTGTTGCCAGCCGATGGTCATTTTTCTCCAGAAGCCGGACCAGATTTTCAACCATCGCACCGGTCTCCTCCCCCTGCGTCATGCCGAAGTGAAGAGGCAGCACATAGCCGGTCTGGAACTCCCTTTTCAGGTTTCCCTTTCCATCCGTAAATACGGCCCTGTAGGCATTAACAATGCGTTCCTTTTCTTTTCGGTAGAACGAGGCATCCGCCTCCTCCCCCAGAATTTCCGCAATCCGGGCAACAATACCGCAGGAATTGGCAAAATAAGCCGTGGCAACCCATTTTCCCTTGCCGACCCAGTCCTTTATATTCTCTCCCGGGGCGCACCAGTCACCATAGTGGAAGGGAAACTGCCAGATATACCGGCTGTTTTTTGTGAAGGAGAAAAGCCCGGCCCACTTTTTTACACCCTTGAGAAATTTCTTCATGACCGGATACTGCCGCCGGAGCAGCTCCCGGTCGCCCCGGGCCAGATACTCTGCCCAGGGCACCAGAATACAGCTATCTCCCCAGCAGGAGGTAACCATCGGGGGCATCGTATCGCCCTGCCGGGGAATCACAACGGGAATCGCGCCACTGGGGCGCTGCTCCGATGCCATATCCAGCAGCCACTTGTCAAAAAAGCGGCTCATATCATAATGGAAGCAGGCCGTTGACGCAAAAACCGCAATATCTCCTGTCCAGCCCATGCGCTCGTCACGCTGGGGGCAGTCGGTAGGAATATCTACAAAATTCGACCTTCCTCCCCACCGGATATTCTCGTTCAGCCGGTTCAGCAGCGGATTGGAGCAGCTGAATTCGCCAACCTGCTCAAAATCGGAATGGAGCACATAAGCGCAGAGGGTAATATCCTCCGGCTCGGCCCCCACCATATCCACATACCGGAAACCCATATAGGTAAATCTGGGTGAATAGGTCTGTTCCCCTTCCCGGCAAATGTATTCGGCGGTGGCCTTAGCCGTTCTCAGGGACTTGACAAAAAGCTCACCGTTGCTCAAAACTTCGCTGTGACGCAGCACAATCGTTTGTCCCCGGCTGGCATTTTTCACCGTTACCGACAGAACACCCGAAAAATTCTGTCCGAAATCGTAAATCATTTCTCCGTTGGGGCCACGGAAGGAGTCCACGGAGTACAACGTCTGCTGAACCCGGACAGGCTCACCATACTGGGCAAGCAGCCTGGGTTCCCCTCTGGGCCGGGTTATGTCCGCCGGCTTCCAGCGGGCGCTTTCCGGGTCAAAGGTCCCGTCATAGACTTCTCCATCGTACCACTCAGCCACTCGGAAGGGGCTGTCCGTGGTTACCTGCCAGCTTTCGTCCGTGGCAATCACTTCCCGGCTGCCGTCAGCATAGCAAAGATGAATCTCACACAAAAAGGCCTGACGGTCACAGGAAATATGGCTTTTGCGGTGGTAAGTAAAAGAGCCCGCAGCCCAGCCGCCAGCTACGGTGGCACAGAGGGTGTTCTCCCCCGCCAGCAGGTGGGTAATATCATAGGTCTGATACTGGATCTGGTGGGCATAGCTGGTCAGCCCCGGGGCAAAATAGTCCCGGCCTACCTTCTGTCCGTTAAGCTCCAGCTCATAAATCCCCAAAGCTGTGGAATTGATCCAGGCCCGGGTGATCTGTTTGCAGCAGAAGGTCTTTTGAAACGCCAGCGGAACCGGTGAAAGCTTCTCCGGGAAGGAATAGGTATTATCAGTAATCCATTTTCCCTCCCACGGGGTATCCAGCCTTCCCGTTGTAAAGGCAGCTTCTCCCCATGCTTCCTCTCCGCTAGTGCCCGTTGCATGAATGTTCACGGTATATGTGGTAAATGGCTTCATTTCACCGCCGTAGACAATGTTCAGCTGGTCGTCCGTTTCGGTTTTCCAGCCACCGGCGGAAATCTCTGCCGTTTTCAGCTTTTCCCCGGGAATATCCGACGTCAGGGCAAAGCGGATATTGGGGCGGGTGTCTAGAATCCATTCCTTAACGGTATGTCCGATTTTGATTTCAGAAATTGTAAGCATATTCATCCCCCTTTTTCATATTCTAACGTAATCACAGCTGTTTTTCAATGCATAATTGGCAGAGCCATCGGCAAATTACCGATGGCTCTGCCAAACATCAGGACTGTGCCATTTCTCTTGCGTGCTTCTCCTTCAGGGATGCGTTAATCTCCTGAAGCTGCTTTCCGTCCAGCCGGTACCAGACGAGCATAATTACCGCAGCAGCAATGTACATCACACCAGGTATCCAGGTATTGCAGGCCAGGATACCTCCGAGCACCGATTCATTTACAGCGCTCTCCGCGTTCACCCATCCCGATGCGGCTAAAACATATCCGGGAATGGCACCGCCAATGCCCTGTGCCAGCTTTGTCGTCAGGGAGCTGAGGGAAGCTACGGCAGATTCTGCGTGCTTGCCGGTCTTATACTCAATATAGTTGGTATTATCCGCCTGAATGCCGTATTTCAGCAGACCTTCAAAACCGCCACCCAGGGAAACTACGTTGAGCAGAATTACCAGGAGTGTAAAATCAGTAGGATTGATCAGGCGAAACATATAGGCCCCACCGGTCAGCAGCAGGCCTACTCCGGTAACAATCCGCTTGCCCAGCTTTCCGGGCACATTCAGCAAAATGAGCACATACATCACATTTCCGCCGATCATGGTGAAAAGAGACATACTGGAGGCCAGAGTCAGGTCTCCCATAATATATGTATAGAAGAAGGTACTGGCAGCGGTGACCAGATTACCTGCCACATTGACAACAAAGTCGCACAGGAAGAAGCTGAGAACCGGCCCCATGGTGAAGAACTTCAGCAGTTCCTTGAAGGAATACTTCTGTGTGACATCATTGCTGAAGCGGATCCGTTCCTTCAGGCCAAGGGAACCCACAACGGAGCATACGACTACCACAGCAAGGGCGCCAAAAATCAGCTTATAGTAATTTTCCAGAGTCGCTTCTGCCACGACCACAGGAGCCACAACGCCAACCACCAGCATTCCCACACCATAGCAAAGGCTCTTAATCAGAGACAGGGTATTTCTCTGTTTCAGGTCATCCGTCATTACCGGCAGCATGGAGTTCAGGGGAATATCCATAATGTCGAAGGTCCAGCCCAGCAGCAGATAGGTGATATAGGCAACCACATATTTCGCTGAGGGGAACCAGGCAGGACCAAACCACAGCAGCGCATAGTTTAGCGAGCATATAATGGAGCCCAAAATCAGAATCGGGCGGAATTTTCCCAAACGCCCGGCAGGATAACGGTCGATCAGGAATCCCATAACCGGGTCACTGATAGCATCCATGACCTTGCTCAGCAGGAACATGGTAGCGATTTTCTCCGGCTCCATATCAAGGACCGTGGTGTAAAAAATCAGCAGGTAGGACGACAGCAACGTCATCAGGGGAATATTGCCAATGTTGGTCATGCCGAAGGCCAGCTTTTCCCGGAACGTCACCCGGCCCGGATCCTTTGGTTTTCTGGTTCTCACGAATATTACCTCCCATTTTTGTGCTTATTGTACAATTTTCTCTTTTGTGCTTCCAAAAATATTATAATGTAGTATAATCTAGCATACAACCACCAATTTTCATACGAGTGTCTAATTTTTGAAAGGATGCCAACTATGAATACAAAAAACAACCAGCATTACCGGAGCACCCATATGGTAATCCAAAATACCTTTTTGACCCTCCTGCAGAGCAAAACCCTTCAGCAGATATCTGTCCGTGAAATCTGCAACCTGGCCCAAATCAATCGTTCTACCTTCTATACCCACTATTCCAGCATTTATGATCTGATGGAGGAGTTGGATTCCATCCTGCGTGTACAGACAATGGAGCATTTTCAGAATGCGGATATTCCCCTTCCCGGCTTCCTCAGTGCGGATGGGATTCAGGTGATTCTAGAATATATGTATGCCCACCAGGACTTCTACCAGGTCTATCTGGGCCACATAGGTGCTGCCTCTTACATAAAAGGCGTATTTGAAGAGCTGTGGACTGGAAACGAAATTCACAGCTTCTGGCCCGGAGCAAAATCCCGGGAGCAGACCTATCACGCCTTTCAGTTTTTTATGAGCGGGACAATCGGACTCATTCAGCTCTGGCTGGAAAACGGGTGCAGCCCCTCCCCTGCCGACATAGCAAAAAGAATCTTTTCCTTCATCCCCCGGGAACTGATAACCTGCGGGTCTGGGGAAACGATTTTGTAAACTTCAATACAACAGCCTCTCCGGTCTTTCCGGAGGGGCTGCTTTTATTCGGCAAGCTTTACAAAAATCCTTACCGAATTTTTATTTCTGAAAATATTGATTTTACTGAACGATCGTGCTATAATTTTATTGCAAAGTCTGAACACTTATTCAATCATTAAGAAATCTTAAGAATTTCCGTTCTGTGCTGAATTTCGAAAAATCTACCTGCAAAAACTTTGCTCTTTTTTGTTTTTCCACCTTTTTTCTGTTTTCTGCGGCTCATTTTTTCTTTTCACAAGCTTAAACCGTTTTTATAAGAAAACCAGAATTTACCGCAATAATTGGAAATTTCCTAACTATTCCCCTGGAGGAAAAATAAAAAAGAATTCGGCAGGAAAGGAGTTGTTTTCGACATATTATTAACCGTAGTATTAATGTGCCTGAGCACAATACATTATTACAAGCAGGAGGAAATCATATGAAAAAGACGCTACATAAGCTCCTGAGCATTGCGCTGGTTATCTGCGTGCTGCTCTCAGCCTTCCCCGTTTCCGTTTTCGCGGCTAACGAGGGCACCACCACAAACGGCTCCTATACCGACGGTGTGTGGTCCTCCGGTGGAACCGGCTCCGTTACCTATAACATTGACGGAACCGACGTTACCCTGTCCAAGACCGCCGCTCCCGTCGCCGGAATGGACAACACCTTCGACATTACCCTTTCCGTCCGCACCAGCACCACCAGCATCAGCAAGACCAACGCCGGTGCCGTGGTTCTTGTCATAGACGTTTCCGGCTCCATGAAATTCTGTTCCGTATGCGGTATGGAGAAAAATCACGCCAATACCTGCTCCTATTATCAGGAGCCCGAGCATCGGGGCGACTACGTTGACAACAGCGTTAAGTCAAGCCAGTCCCGGCTGACCGCCGCCAAGGGCGCTGCCAACGCCTTCCTCGCCAGCTATGCCGGTACGGATGCCGCCGCGGACCGTCAGCTCGCCATCGTTACCTTTTCCTCGGGTTACAGTGTCTCCATGCAGTGGCGCAACGTTGCCGGCGGTAAGGACAAGAACTTCTACAACACCGCATCCAGCACCATCAACGGTCTGTCCGCCGGCGGCGGCACCAACCTGGAAGGCGGCCTGTACGATGCAAACAACCTTCTGAAACTCGTCCAGTCCTACGGCACGAGAAGCGTAGTTCTGCTCACCGACGGCGCTCCCACTTACCGGATGTATGGCGGCACCGGAACCGGCGGCGCAAAGGAAAATAACGATGCCGCTCAGACGCGTGCCACCGCCATCAAGAATTCCGGTGCGTCCCTGTACACCATCTGCTTCGGCGCTGCCGATGAGGTGACCTACACCAATGGTCCCACCGTGGGCAACTTCCTCAGCGCAAGCATTGCCTCCTCCGGCTGCGCCTACAACGCCAGCAATCCCTCCGCCCTGTACTCCGCCTTTGCTGCTATTTCCCAAAGCATCACCAGCGGTCTCAGCGGCTCCGGCTGGACGGCTACCGACCCCATGGCAGATATGATCGCCGTTTCCAGCGCACCCGCCAACATCACCACCGCCGACGGTCACACCTACACCTGGACTCTGGATAACGCTCAGTCCGTGACCGAAGGCAACACCACCACATATGTTTACACCACCACCTACCGGGTGACGCTGGATGTGCAAGATGAAAACTTTGTTGAAGGCCAGTTCTTCCCCACCAATGAAGAGACCTACCTGAACATCGACAACAGCCGGTACGCCTTCCCCGTCCCCGGCGTGAGAGGCGTTCTCCCCCGCACCGATGTCACCGTGACCAAGCAGTGGTCCGACAATAACAATCAGGACGGTCTGCGTCCCAGCTCCGTTACCGTGCAGCTGAAGGACGGCAGCACTCCCGTTGGTGACCCCGTCGTTCTGAATGCTTCCAACGACTGGACGCACACCTGGTCCGGCCTGATTACTAAATCCAAGGGCGTAAATCACAATTATACTGTGGAAGAAGTGAATGTTCCCAACAGCTACACCGCCTCCTACAGCACCGGTGACAGCACCTACGACCTCATCATCACCAACACCCACAGTATTATCACCATGGATCTTGAGGTTTCCAAGGTGTGGAACGACAAAAACAATCAGGATGGCATCCGCCCTGAGAAGATTACCGTCAATCTGCTGGCAGACGGACAGGTTGTCGCCTCCGCTGAGCTGAACGCCGAAAAACAATGGCATCACGTTTTTGCCGGTTACGATGTATACAAGTCCGGCAAGAAGATCGTTTACTCCGTGTCTGAGGCCAACATTCCCGAGGGCTACACCGCTTCCGTCAGCGGTCTGACCATTACAAATACCCACGAAACCGCCAAAATCGACGTTCCCGTCACCAAGCGCTGGGACGACAGCGACAATCAGGACGGCATCCGCCCCAACAATGTCACCCTGGTTCTTTGGGCCGACGGTGTTGACACCGGCAAAACCCTTACCCTCACCGGCCCCAACTGGAGCGGCAGCTTCACCGGCCTTGACAAATTCTCCCAGGGCAAGGAAATCGAGTACACCATTACCGAGCCTCCCGTACAGGGTTATTCCCGCAGGATTACCGGAAATATGGTAACCGGCTTCACTGTCACCAATTCCCATACGCCGGATGTTGTGTCCGTCAGCGGCAGCAAAACCTGGGATGACAACAACAACCAGGATGGTAAGCGCCCCAGCTCCATTACAATCCACCTGCTGGCTAACGGCGATGTGGTCGATACCAAGGTCGTGACCCAGGCGGATAACTGGTCCTGGACCTTCACAAATCTGCCCAAGAGAGAAAACGGCACCATTATCAATTACTCCATCCGTGAGGATGCGGTAACCGATTACACCCCCTCCTACAGCGGCTACAATATTACCAACACCCATACCCCCATGCAGGTCAGCGTCAATGTCAACAAGGTTTGGCAGGACAATGGCAATCAGGACGGCATCCGTCCCAATGACATCACCGTTAAGCTTCTGGCAAACGGCAAGGACACCGGAAAGACCCTTGTTCTCAGCGAGGGCAACAACTGGTCCGGCTCCTTTACCGGCCTTTCCCAGTATGAGAACGGTACGCAGATCGTCTATACCATTGAGGAAATCAGCGTAACAGGCTATGACAGTGCTGTTTCCGGCAGTGCCTCCACCGGCTTTACCGTAACGAACAGCCATACCCCCGCCGTTACCTCCGTATCCGGCAGCAAGACCTGGAACGACCACAACAATCAGGACGGCAAGCGCCCCGCCTCCATTACCATCAATCTGCTGGCAAATGGTCAGACGGTTGCCAGCCAGAATGTTACCGCTGCCGACAACTGGACCTGGAGCTTCACCAATCTGCCCAAATACGAAAGCGGCAATCTGATCAGCTACAGCATTACCGAAGACGCTGTCGATGGCTACTCCGCCGTTTACGACGGCTTCAATGTGACCAACAGCTACACCCCCGCGAAAACCTCCGTCACAGTTTCCAAATCCTGGCTGGACAATAACAACCAGGACGGCATCCGGCCCAACGATATCACCGTCAAGCTCCTTGCCAACGGCAAGGACACCGGCAAGACCCTGGTTCTGAACAGCGGCAACAGCTGGCTGGGCTCTTTCACCGATCTTGACAAGTATTCCAACGGGCAGCTGATTGCTTACACGGTTGCGGAGGTCAGCGTCAGCGGCTATACCTCCGTGGTGACCGGCGATACCTCCACCGGCTTTACCATCACCAACTCCCACACCCCCGAAGTCACTTCCGTTCAGGGCAGCAAGACCTGGGAGGATTCCAACAACCAGGACGGTAAGCGCCCCGCCTCCATTACCATCAATCTGCTGGCAAACGGTCAGCTCATTGACAGCAAGGAGGTTTCCGCTGCGGACAACTGGGCATGGAGCTTTGAGAATCTGCCCAGGAAATCCGGCGGCACCGACATTATCTACTCCATCACCGAAAACGCCGTCCCCGGCTATACCACGGTCTACAATGGCTACAATGTGACCAACAGCTATACCCCCGCCCAGACCTCCGTCACAGTCACCAAGTCCTGGATGGACAACAACAATCAGGATGGCATCCGGCCCAACGATATCACCGTTAAACTGCTGGCAGACGGCAAGGATACCGGCAAGGTTCTGATCCTCAGCGAGGGCAACAACTGGACCGGCTCCTTCACCGGGCTTCCGAAGTATGATGCTGGTAAGGTCATTGATTACAGTGTTCAGGAAATCGCCATTGACGGCTACACCACCGTCATCACGGAAACCGAAGTCAACACCTTCTCCATCACCAATTCCCATACGCCGGAAACCACCACTGTCCAGGGCAAGAAGACCTGGCGGGATATGTGGAATCAGGATGGTGTTCGTCCCCAGTCCATCACCATTAACCTGCTGGCAAACGGTAAGAAAGTGGATTCTGTGACCGTTACGGAAAATGACGGCTGGGCATGGTCCTTCGATAATCTTCCCAAGAAGGAAAATGGCGTTGACATTGTTTACACCATCACTGAGGACGCTGTGGATGGCTACAGCACCTCCTACGATGGCTACAATGTAACCAACAAGTACGATCCCGCCAAGATTTCCATTACCGTCAGCAAAGCATGGGAGGATTCCGGCAACCAGGACGGCATTCGTCCCAAAGAAGTCACCGTTTTCCTGCTGGCTAACGGTGATAAGACCGGCAAATCCCTGACCTTGACCGAAAAGGACAACTGGAGCGGTTCCTTCGAAAAGCTGGATAAGTTTGCCAACGGCGAGGAAATCGTCTACACCATTCAGGAGCTGGAGGTCCCCGGTTACGCCACCACTTATTCCGGCAACACCACGGAGGGCTTCATCATTACCAACTCCCACACCCCGGAGACTATCACCGTTTCGGGTCGAAAGATCTGGAATGACAGCAACGACCAGGACGGCGCACGTCCCGACGAAATCACCATTCACCTCCAGGCCAACGGAAAAACCGTTGCAACCAAGCTGGTCACCAGGGAAGACAGCTGGGCATGGACCTTCGAGAATCTGCCCAAATATGAGAACGCCGTTGCCATCGTCTACACCGTTAACGAAGAAGCGGTAGAGGGCTACACCACCTCCTACGATGGCTTCAACGTAATCAACAGCTACGATCCTGCCAAGATCAACATTCACGTTACCAAGGCGTGGGTTGACAGCAATGACGGCGAAAAGATTCGTCCCGAAAAGGTCACCATCAAGCTCTTTGCCGATGGCGAGGATACCGGCCTGACCCTGGTCCTCCGGGCAGACAGCAACTGGCGCGGTGCCTTTGAGGGGCTGCCGAAGTACGCTGGCGGCAAGCAGATTCAGTACACCATTCAGGAGGTTGCGGTAAAGGGCTACAACGGTGTTATCAAGGGCTCCGCTGAAAACGGCTTCACCGTTACCAACAGCCACAACTACATCCCCCAGACCGGCGACGAGCGCACACCCATTATGTGGATCTCCATGATGAGTGTCTCCGCCCTGGTCATGCTCCTGGCGGGTGTAAGCATCTTCGGCAAGAAGAGAAAATTCACAAGATAAACTCTGTCGCTAAGCGGTGGTGACTGCAATGTCACCACCGCTTAAGAAAAATTCGAGGTTCTTCCATGGATAAAAAAGAAAACCGCAGCTCCGGCTTCAGCATTCTTTTCCGTATTCTGATTCTCCTTCTGGCTGCCTGCGTTTTTGGGTACGCAGCCTATCAAATGTACGGCTATGTCCACGAGAATAAGGAGAGCGATGACCAGCGGGACGCACTGGCCCAGAAGGCCGTGACAATTCTGCCCGTTGATTCTCCCCCGGCAGAGCCGGATGACGGTGATTCCCCCGTCTTCCCGGATGATGCCCCCAATCAGCCCGTAGATTTGTCGAATACAGTTCCGATCCGGGTGGATTTTGATGTACTACATCAGGAAAATCCGGATATCGTAGCCTGGATCTATGCGCCGGACACGCCTATCAACTACCCCATTGTTCAGGGAGAGGACAACCAGTATTACCTGCACCGTATGGCAGACGGCAGCTATAACGCCGGAGGCTGCATCTTCATGGATTTCCGCAACAGAAGCGACCTTTCGGACCGAAATACGCTGATATACGGACACAACATGACCAACCAGTCCATGTTTGGCACGCTGTGCGGCTACAAGGAGCAGTCCTATTACGACAAACGCCCCGTGCTCTGGATTCTCGTTCCGGGAACGGCCTTCCGTGTGGATTTGATTGCCGGTTACGTTACATCGGCGGATTCGGATTCCTACACCGTTTTCGACTCTCAGGAGGCGCTGGATACCCATTTGGAGGAAATTCTTGCGCTTTCGACCTTTGCGCCTAAGTCCATTCCCGAGGATATTCAGCAAATTGTAACCCTTTCCACCTGTTCCTACGAGTATAATGCGGCCCGTTATGTGGTGGTTGGGAATCTGGTTCCCATTCCCCTGTCCGTTTCTGACCCGGAAAATCGTGTATCCATGGAGTAAATATTCTCTTTTTACAGTCCGGCAGCAACCAGGTGCCGGACTGTTTTTTGTCGATTCCGCAAGTTCTTTTGAATAATCTCTTGAAATGTTGATTACAAAGGGGTAGAATAGAGAGGCAAAATCCTTACCCACTGAAATTAGGAGGACTGTTATGAAACAGTATATGGATGCCATTGTCAAACCCGTCGCTGGCCCCGGTCTGGAGCTGCGCAAAGTTCCCGTTCCCCAGCCCGGCCCCGGTGAGGTGCTGATTAAGGTTCACAAAACCGCCATCTGTGGTACAGATGTACATATTTACAACTGGGATCCCTGGGCCGTTGAGCACATCAAGCCGCCCATGACCATTGGTCATGAATATGTCGGTGAAATCGCCGCACTGGGCGAGGGTGTGACCGGTCTGAAAATTGGTCAGCGTGTTTCCGGCGAAGGTCACATCACCTGCCACCATTGCCGCAACTGCCATAACGGCAATATCCAGTGGTGTAAGGATACCATCGGTGTTGGCGTTGACCGCGACGGCGCTTTTGCGGAATATGTCTGTATTCCCGAGGCCAATGTTATTCTGATTGACGAAAGTCTGGACGAGGATATCGTTGCTTTCTTCGATGCCTTCGGCAACGCTACCCATACCGCCCTGATGTTCCCGCTGATCGGTGAGGACGTGCTGATCACCGGTGCAGGCCCCATCGGCATTATTGCCGCCGGAATCTGCAAGTTCGCCGGTGCCCGCCGGGTCATCATTACCGATGTCAATGACTACCGTCTGGAGCTGGCCCGCAAAATGGGCGTAGATGCCGCTGTCAATACCGCCAGAGAGGATCTTCCTCAGATCATGAAGGATCAGGGCCTTGTGGAAGGCTTCGACGTAGGTCTGGAAATGTCCGGCAACGGTGCGGCCCTTCAGCAGATGATCGGCGCCATGCGCAACGGCGGTAAGATTTCCCTGCTGGGCATCTCCAATAAGCCCGTCCCCATGAATATGAACACCATTATCACCAAGGGCCTGACCCTTCAGGGCATCTACGGCCGCAAGATGGACAACTGGCATCAGATGTCCTACATGGTTCAGGGTGGTCTGGACATCAGCCCCATCATTACCCACCGCTTCCATTACACCGATTTTGAAAAGGGCTTTGAGGCCATGAATTCCGGAAAGTCCGGCAAAGTCATCCTTGACTGGACCACGCATAAGGAGGAAACTGTATGAAATCCGCACTGAATGCAATTAACGAAGAGTTGGAAGCCATCCGCCAGGCCGGAACCTGGAGAGAAGAGCGTATTATCACCACCCCCCAGTATTCCCGGATTGACACCACCGCCAAGCCCGGTGTTGTGAATTTCTGCGCCAACAATTACCTGGGTCTTTCCACCCACCCGGAGCTGATCAAGGCCGCCAAGGAAAGCTATGACAATTGGGGCTTTGGACTGAGCTCTGTCCGCTTTATCTGCGGCACTCAGCAGATTCACAAGGATCTGGAGGCAAAAATTGCCCATTTTGTCGGCACCGATGATGCCATTCTCTACTCCTCCTGCTTCGATGCCAACGGCGGCCTGTTTGAGACCCTTCTTGGCAAGGAGGATGCCGTCATTTCCGACGAGCTGAACCATGCATCCATTATCGACGGTGTCCGCCTGTGCAAGGCTATGCGCTATCGCTACAAGAACAACAACATGGATGATCTCCGGGCCCAGCTTGTAGCTGCCCGGGAAGCCGGAGCAAAGAAGATTCTCATTGCAACAGACGGCGTATTCTCCATGGACGGCTATATTGCCAACCTGCAGGGCATCTGCGACCTGGCTGACGAATTTGACGCGCTGGTTATGGTTGACGACAGCCACGCTGTTGGCTTCATGGGTGACCACGGTCGAGGTACGCCGGAATACTGCGGCGTTATGGGCCGGGTGGATATCATTACCGGCACCTTCGGCAAGGCCCTGGGCGGCGCTTCCGGTGGCTATACCGCCGCCCGCCAGCCTATTGTGGATCTACTTCGTCAGCGCAGCCGCCCCTACCTGTTCTCCAATACGGTTGCCCCCGCCATCTGTGCCGCAACCATCCGCACCATTGAGCTGCTGGAGGAAAGCACTGCCCTGCGGGATCGGGTTCACGAAAATGCCCGCTATTTCCGCAGTGAGATGGAAAAGCTCGGATTTGACCTTCTGCCCGGCGAGCATCCCATTGTCCCTGTGATGCTTTACGATCCCAAGGTTGCCCACGAATTTGCCCGCAGAATGCTGGAGAAGGGTGTTTATGTGGTCGCCTTCTGCTATCCTGTGGTTCCCAAGGGTAAGGACCGGATCCGCACCCAGATCTCCGCAGGCCACACCAAGGCAGATATCGATTTGGCAGTCAAGGCCTTTGGCGAGGTTAAGAAAGAAATGGGCATTTGATAAATGCCAAACAGCCCTGACGGGTAACCGTCAGGGCTGTTTTTGTATTTCGCGGGTTCTGTTAAAGCTCCTCCACGCGCCACTGGTCCCGCCAGCGGATAACGGGCTTCTCCCCTTCCCACTCAATGGGAAGCCACACATAACGGGCAATAGAGGTATTTTCCTGGTGGGTCTGGAGCTTTTTCGGCAGCTTTCCGGCGGATTTGGGGCTGCGGTCCGGCACAGTCAAATCCTTATGCCGGTCGCCGGACAGAGCCTTTTTCACCATGGCGTAGTACTTCTTCGAGAACCATTTTCCGAAGGCAGTGGGCATCCACCGGTCTGCCAGCGCAATATACCGATCCTTTCCCGGGAGCTTCAGGACACAGGTGATCTGACCGTAGAAGCTGGTCCCGTCGGTATCTCCCACGCAGGGGTCTCCCAGATCCCGGTATTCCCCATGCCAGTCCTCAAAGACACAAACCTGACTTGGATTTGGATAATAGCCGCTGGTGCCGCTGGTAAAGAGATAATGCTTTCCGCCGCGGCTAAAATAGGCCGGTGCCTCCCGGGAAAACGGCGGGTGAAGGTTCTCATAATGCTCGGAAAATTCCCCCGTAACCTCCGTAAAGGTATCGGAAAGGGTTGCAGTCACCACCTCAAAATGGGGCCGGTCAAAGATAAAATAGGCCCTACCGGAAGCTTCATCCAGCGCAAGGGCAAAGTCTCCCGTGTCCATCTCCAGCGGCTTATAGATTTTGTGAACAAATTCGTAGGGGCCCATGAAATCATCCGCCTGCATAACGGACATAAACTGACTGGTTGCTCCGCACATAATTTTCAGCCAGGCTACATATTTCCCTGTTTTCTTACAATAAAGAATATGGGGCCGGTCCATGCAGTAGGTGGGGTGCAGTGGGCTGCTCAAATCATCTGGCTGGGGCGGGATGATAAGGCCCCGGTCCTCCCAGTTGTACAGATCACGGGAAACATAGCACCGAACACCCCAATGCCAGACTTTATTGAAAGGGCCGCCCTTGGTTTTTTCCTTGTTTTCTCCGTACCAATAGTACAGGCCGTCCTTTTCATTGTAAAACACGGAAAAACCGTGGGCCTGGATGGGCTTTCCGTTGGTATCCAGCCAAACCTGACCGGGGTAAATTCTGTCGTAGGCCATAAACTTCTCTCCTTAAAGCGTGTAAGTATGGGTTCCGGCGGTGACGCAATGGCAGCTGCCATCCGGCAGTTGAACCTCAGCGGTGGTATTGGCGGGGATTGTCACGGTGAAAAGCGTTTTTCCGTCTTCCTTTTTCCAGCCGCTTTCCACCAGACCGTAGATGCTGCAGTAGCCTGCCTTTGCATGGGTCAGGGTGCCTCCGGGTACCGGTGTAATCACGAAGCAGTTTTCCCCATCGGAGCGGATACCTGCAACGGTGTCAAAAAGCCACTGGCACACCGCACCGGGGGAATAATGGTTGTGGCTGACGTTGCCCTCCCAGGTTTCCCATACGGTTGTCGCGCCCTGGCAGACCTCGTAGAGCCAGCCGGGCTTTTCGGTATTCTCCAGCATTTTATAGGCAGTTTCCGTCTCGTCTGCCTCTGTCAGGGTCTCCAGCAGGAAGGGCGTTGAGAGGAATCCGGTGCCCACACGGTAATGATAGTCGGTAACCGCCTTAACAAGACGCTTCTGGGCATTTGCCTTTTCCTCACCAGCCAAAAGGCCCAGCGCAAGGGGCCGAACAAGCTTCGCCTGACGGTTGGTATCCAGGGTGCCGGTCTTCACGAACAGGTGATCGTATGCCTTCTCAGCACCTGCCGCATAATCCGCGAAAATCCGGCTGTCCTCCGTTTTTCCGAGCGTGTTTGCGATTTTCGCCATGGTGGTCATGGTCAGGTACAGATAAGCTGTGGCCTCCTCGGGATGATTGGGCCGGTTTTGGCTGGATATTTTCTCCTGAAATTCCTCCGGCTCCAGCCATTCACCCAGGTGCATTCCTTTTTCGTAGGTATAAGCGTTGAAAGGGTTGGCCTTTGCCGCTTTTTTATCCTTTAATCCCAGGTGGGCAATCAGGAAATCCGTGTATCGCTTCATCATGGGATAGCACCGCTCCAGCATAGCCCGGTCACCGTAGCGCTGATAATAGCGGTAGGGAATCAAATAAATGGCATCTGCCCAGCCCACAGACTGACCGGTGGTCCGATACATCATCTCCACACCCTGATAGGGCAGCACCGCGGGAATCAAGCCGTCGGAATACTGGGCATCCTCCATGTCCCGGATCCATTTCCGGAAGAAGGGTGCCGTGTTCATCAGGTATGCACCGGTGTCAAAAAACACCTGAGCATCTCCCGTCCAGCCAAGACGCTCCCGGGTGGGACAATCGGTGGGAAGGTCCAGATAATTCCCCTTCATACTCCAAAGGGTGTTCTGATACAGCTTGTTCACCAACTCATTGGAGCATACAAAGCTGCCTGTAGGCTCCATATCTGAATAAACAGCAATGGCATGAGCATCCGTAAGCTCCACATCGCCGTCAAGCTGAGCATAGCGGAAGCCAAACACGGAAAAGCTTGTCTTATAATGGTCCACGCCGCCGGAGCAGGTAAAGCGAATCTCCTGCAGGGGGGTCAAGGTGGGCGTTCCCGTGGGCTTCCCCGTCATAAGCTTCATCATCATGGCAAGGTTATCATACCGCCTGGCTGTAACCGCCTCCTGAATGCCGCTCAGGTCAACATTTCCATCCGCGTCCAGGATTTCACCGCAAACCAGCCGGAAGGTCTCCCCCGGCTTACCCCGGACGGTAAATTCCAGATAACCCGCAATATTCTGACCAAAATCCAGCACCTTTCCGGGCAGCTGCCGTGGGCTGAAGCGCTCCTTCTCCCGGACGGGAACATTGTCAGATGCAGTCAAAGGTGCCTTGGGAGGCTCCACCTCCCTTGCCTTTCCGCTGTAGCTGGGAGCCATTTGGGCGTTGTACACCTCGCCGTCCTTCAGGTCCGCAAAGCGGATGGGGCCATCGTTACACCAGTCCCAGGTATCATTGGTGCATACAAGCTCTCTGCTTCCGTCGGCATAGGTGATCTCAAGCTGTGCAACCACGCTGGTTTGCCAGCCGTAAACCCCGGTAACGCCGTAGGCTGCGGTGCTGCCCCGATACCAGCCGTCAGCCAGCCGCAGCTCCAGGGTGTTGTTTTCCTGCAGCAGCGCTGTCACATCGTAGGTTTGATACTGGATTCGCTTCCGGTAATCCGTCATGCCGGGGGCAAGGATAAAATCTTCCAAACGGATGCCGTTGATATGGACATCGTAAATTCCACGGGCAGAGGCATACAGCCGGGCGGAAGCGATGGCTTTCTTCGCCGCAAAGGCCTTGCGGAAGCAATCCACACTGTAGCGGTGCTGCTTTTTCGGCGTATAATCCCCGGCAATCCACCTTGCCTGCCAGTCTTCCTGTTCCAGCAGACCCATTTCAAACCAGGAGGAGGTCACCTCCCCGCCCTCGCCGTTTTCATCCCAAAGCTTGACACTCCAGGTGATTCTGTCCCGGCTGCAAAGTGACTCCCCGCCGTAAGGAATATGGGTCATGGCAGAGGACGTGACCTTTCCGCTGTTCCATACCGTTTTCCCCTCCCGCTTACAGACGATTTGATAGGCACTTTGGGTCCTGCCTCCCTGGCAGTTCCAGTAGAACCGGGGCGCAGCAATACCAAGGCCCAGCGGCTCGGTCAAATACTCCACTTTCAGTTGAATTGCTTTCATATTGCCTTCTCCTAATTTCTTATTTCCGGGATGTCAGATCCAGCGACAGCAGTTCTCCCGTTCCACGGCCCCGGAAGCGCAGATAAAGCGGATACACCCCCGGCTCCTGATGCCACTGAGCATGGAGGATTGTCCAGCTGTCACTTTCGCCCACGGAAACGGAAGCCACCGGCGGGCCGGAGGGGCTTGTCCGCACCTCCAGCACACCACGGGCGGTGCCCCGAAACCGAAGATTCAGGGAAATCTGACCGCCAAGCTTAAAATATTTATACCTGATCCAGGTTCTGTTGCCGATTCCGCCCACAAAGCGCTCACCGTCACGGCTCGTTACCGCCGGAGCACGGTAGGTACGCTTACC
This sequence comes from uncultured Oscillospiraceae bacterium, assembly GCA_964504605.1. GTDB lineage: Bacteria > Bacillota > Clostridia > Oscillospirales > Oscillospiraceae > Faecousia. The sequence continues at coordinate 21,538 of CAZDFB010000014.1, forward strand.
GTTGGAGCCATGGCGCATTTTTCCGTTCGTCAAATTGCAGCACAGGATTGCCGGGTATTCCCCGGTTCCCGCCAGAGGGCCCGCGTTCAGGCCGCAGGAGGTCATTTCCACCTGAGAAATGCTGCCATCCGGGGAAATGCTGAGTTTCTCCGCACACGCCTGTCGGCTGTAGTCCGACTGGTGGGTCAGGCGGTGGTAGAATACATACCACTGGCCCTCCAGACACACAATGCTTCCGTGGTTTGTCCCTGTGTGGTTCAGGCGGTTCCAGGGCTTTCTTCCCCCATAGCCAATATCTCCGTTGGAAATCAGGGTTCCTCCAAACCGGAAGCCCCGGTCCGGCTCCCGGCTTGTGGCGTAGCAAAGCTCGTGATTTTGCAGCGACGAATAAATAAAATAATAGGTTTGTCCGATTTTCCGCAGGGAGCTGCCCTCGAAAAAGCGATGTTTTTCATAGTCTTTGCCGGAAATCGAATTATCGATTCGGACAGGCCTGTGGGCCGCCGTCAGCATATCATCCTTCAGTACCACCGTATAGGCACCGGTGATTCCCTCCGGCACCGCCGCCATTTCCTCCGGGGTTCTGCCATAGGTATCCTGCAGGAGTCTCTCCCTCTGGCGGCGGAAAGGGATCCGCTCCAGCCAGGGATTGTCGGTTCCATAGGTAAGGCGGATGGTCCCACCGTCATTCATCACCGCAGGGTCAAAGCACACATAACGCATAAGTGGCTTTCCATCCGGGGTGGATACCTGACCGTAGTATTGATACTTCCCATCCGGCGTATCACACACAGCTACGCTGATGGGATTATGGTAGCCTCCCCGACCACCGGGACCGGACAGACAATAATACAGATAAAATCTGCCGTCGTTTCCCTGCACCACATCCGGTACATACAGATACTGCCGCCTGTTTGAATCAAACCGGGGATCCTGGCTGGCGCTGTAGATTACCCCGGAGCAGGTCCAGTCCCCCAGCGCTTTTACCGGGACTGACCAGCACACATAGTCAAGCATACAAAAGGTTTCTCCCGCTTCCTGATCGTGGGAACCGAACAGGAAAACCCGGTCTCCAAAAACATGAGGTTCTCCGTCCGGAATGTATTCCCACTCCGGCAAGAATGGATTAAAGGCCTGCTTCATATTGTTCTCCTTCGCTCAAAGCCCGGGGCGCAAACTTTACTTTTCCCGGTTCGCTTCCACAGGAATTTCTGTCGAAGCTTCTCCATCCACACAGATCTTCACGCTTCCGCTGTTACCTGCCCGGATGATGGCCAGGGCACGTCCGTAGTAGGTGGTGAAGGTGCCGGTATGGTACTGTTCCTCATGGCAGGGGTTGGCAGAGCCGAAGGCCAGCAGCTCGCCGCCGGTGACGGAAACCCTCAGGCGCTTGTCGGCGTTGGATTCTACAACGCCGTTCTCGCCAACGATTTCCACGGGGACATAGACAATCTCGCCGGGCTTAGCGACTGTAACCTCGGGCTTCAGGGTAACCTTTGCCTCGCCGGTGGCGGATTCCAGATTTCTTCGAGAAATTTCCCGGCCCATGGCATCATACGCAACGGCAGTCAAGGTGCCCGGGCCGTACTTTGTTTTGAAGATGGCCTTCATTTCCTTCAGCTTCTTCCTGCCAAGGCTCTTTCCGTTGAGCAGAAGCTCCACAGTAGTGGCATTGGAATACACTTCAACCTCCGCCTTATTGCCATCGCAACCGGCCCAGGCCCAGCTTTCCATGGCATTGGTGCCACGCCAGACCGACTTACTGACCCGGACGCCGGGATGGTTCACAGGCTTGACACCGATGCGGGGTGCCTTTTCCAGGCCCCACACGGTGGAAGCGTAGCGGCAGGAAGCATCGGGATTGCCCAGAATGTCGATAACGCCGGCCCCTGCCAGAACCCAGGGATAGGGCCGGTTGAAGGGCATACCGCCGGTGTAGCTCCATGCGCCGATGCCTGCTTCGCCCAGATAGTCCCAGCTTGTCCACATAAAGTCACCCAGAATATAGGGATGCTTCTTCACCTGCTCCCAGTTCTTCCAGATATCCTGCGGGAAGGTCTCGGAGCCAAAGATAATCCGCTCCGGATGCTGCTTCTCTTCCAGAGGATAACGGCCCGAGCCATAGTTGTAGCCCGCAATATCCAGTGCATTGATAATGGGTGTGGCGAGGGCATCCACCTTGGGAGAATTGCCGCCCTTGTTCATGCCGCCGCCAATGAGGGAAGCCATAATATTAAAGGCAAGGCTGGCATTCTGCACCTCATCGTCCTTCTTCCCTTTCTGCTCCTTCGCACCCGTTTTCTGCTCGCCGTCCTGATAGATGCCCTGTCCCTTGGCGGCACGGCCAATAATCATCAGGTTCAGGCCGCAGGTGACGGGACGGCTGGAATCCAGTCTGTGAATCAGTTCAACCTGCTTTTTGCCGTACTCCACGCCCTTTTCCTCGGCGGGTTCAGCAACCTCGTTGCCGATGGAGTAGAGAATCACGCAGGGATGGTTATAATCCCGGTTGACCATGGCGGTGACATCGTCCTGCCAATTTTCGGCAAAATCGCAGCCGTAATCGAACTTCGTCTTCCGGTTGTACCACATATCGAAGGTCTCGTCCATCATGTACATACCGTAATGGTCGCAGGCCTCCAGCATAGCCCGGGAGGTGGGGTTGTGGGCGGAGCGAATGGCATTAAAGCCTGCCTCTTTCAGGATTCGCACCCGCCGCCATTCGCTTTCATCATAGGTAGCTGCGCCCAGAATACCGTTGTCATGGTGGACACAGCCGCCCCGGAGGAGGGTCTTTTTACCATTGATAAACAGTCCCCTGGTGCTCCACTCAATCATGCGGATGCCGAACTTCTCCTCCACCACGTCACTGCCGCAGGTGACCCGGGCGGTATAGAGGTTGGGGGTTTCGTCGCTCCACAGCTTTGCATCGGGAACCAGAATTTCGCAGGCAGCGCCGTTGCCGGCAGCAATGACCTTGTCTCCATCCAGAATTTCGACAGAAACATCCTCCGTTGCTTTGGTTTCGACTTTGACAACGGCGGGAGCAATGGACAGGGTGGTGATTTTTACGCCCTGATATTCAATACGGGCAGCGTCGCCAATGTGCAGCCACACCGGGCGGTAGATGCCGGAACCGGAGTACCAGCGGGAATTGGGAAGCTGGGAATTGTCCGCAACCACAGTCAGGGTATTCTCCCCGCCGTAGTTCAGGCCGGTGAGTTCCACGGTGAAGGTGGTGTAGCCGTATTTATGACCGCCGATCACCTTACCGTTTAGGGAAACGGTGCTGTTTTTGTAAACACCTTCAAATTCTACCAGAATTTTCTTACCTTCCCAGTCGGCGGGAGCGGTGAAGGTCTTCTCGTAAGTATAAATTCCACCGGGGAAATAGCCGTGACCGCCGTCGGAAGCCTCTCGAGAGCGCTTCTCCAGAATCTGCGCGTCATGGGGCAGGGTCACGGCAGCGCCGTTGCACAGCCAGTTTCCGTTAAAAGAAAGTTTTTTCATTTCATTCATCCTTTCGTATGTAAAGAGGGGCTGTTTTTCGTCATTCGCCTCCTCCGGATTCCTGATTCTATTATCCAATATCTTTCGGCAAAGGCAACCATCAATTCCTGTCACCGCGAAAGAAAATTGACACTTAAAGTCAAATTGTTGAATAACGTCTTACAAAAGAGGCGGCGGCAAATGCCGCCGCCCCGGGGTAGCTATATCAGTTTGCGTTGACCTTTTCCCGCATTTCAGCACGAACCTTGTCGTCGATGGGGTACTTCTTCAGGACAACGTAGGAAATAATGCCCAGGAAGAAGGGAACCAGACCCATGACCACGATGAACCAGGTCAGCAGGTTGGGAATTGCGGAAAGCTCACCCACATAGGTATCGGTAGCGGAGTCCACCTGATAGCCAATGGCAATCAGGACAACACCAACGAGACCGGTAGACAGAGCGCCCTGAACTTTATCCAGGAACTTGTTGCAGGCATTGCACAGGGCCGCGCGGTCCCGTCCGCCAACATACAGCTCGTAGTCCATGCACTCAATGTTGACAACTTCCTGGGGAATGTAGTCAATGCCGATGCAGGTAGCAGAGATAGCCAGCAGGCTGAAGAAAAGAATGGGAGAATTGGGAAGGATACCCACAATATGCAGAACAAACAGTGCCGCGCCAACTACGCCCTGAACCAGCTTCAGAAGGGCATTCAGCTTGATGGCGGACTTCGTCAGCTTCATCAGCGGAGTAGCGATCATGGTGCCCACGATCAGGGGCAGGAACATCATCATGGAGCCAATGAGGGACAGGGTTCCATAGGAAGCGGCATCCACTTCACCGGTGGTCAGATCGGCACAGTAGGCCCACTTGACATAGTACAGCATAGTGGCAAACAGGAAGTTCCAGATAAAGCCGGAGAAAATCCGGGAGATAAATACAACCCGCTGGGCCTTGTTGTGCTGCAGGACACGGAAAATGTCCGTAAACTTGATTTTCTCCTCGCTCTCGTCCGCTGCGTGGTACTTTTCCTTAACCAGCAGTGTGCCAGCCAGAGCGATAACAGCGGAAATGCCCATCATAACCAGAATGGTCACGCTGAAGGCGGTGTGCATATTGCCGATATTGGCATTAACACCGGTTACAATGGCAATCAGGCTGCCGGTGACCAGGCCCATAATCATGCTCAGCATCCGGGGTCCGATAACCAGCTTGCCGCGCTCATCCTGATTCAGGGTCATGGTGCGGTAAACCAGATTGGGGGCATAGAAGGACTTACCAATGTCAACCAGCAGATAGAAGAAGATAACCCATACGCAGATCAGCACAGGATTGTCGCCAATGGCTTCAGGCAGAGAGAACAGGCAGCTGATACCTACAGCGGAGAAAATAATGCTCAGCAAAATAAAGGGCTTATACTTACCATGCTTGCCCACCTTTGCCCGGTCCATAATCATGCCCTCCAGAGGGTCATTGACCGCGTCAAACAGGGACGAGAGCATAAGCAGTGTTGCGCCAAGAGTTGCGCCCCACTTGCCGATTCCCGCGTAGTCCGTCAGGTACTGCAGAAACCAGGAGGTCATAAGTGCCGCGCCCATGGCTTCCACGGCATTCATACAGGTGGTGCCAAGGTAATCCTTAAAGCGCAGACAATTGGGATCTTTCACTTTTTTCATTGTTTTCTATCCTTCCTCTTTGAATAATTATGAAAGCATTTCCGGCTTACATACAAATTGTCGTCGGGCACTTACCCGCGCTGGCACTGTCGGTGCCCACATAGACCGAATATTCCCGGTCCAGGACCCATTCTCCCCGGTCGTAGAACCGCAGTTCCTCCTGGGGAACCAGAATCTCCACCTCCCGGCTCTCTCCCGGAGCGAGGGGGACCCGTTTCATACCCTTCAGGAGCTTTACGGGGCGGTCGTCCCCATTGGCAGCGCCATTGGAGCCCACATAGACCTGAACGACCTCCGCGCCTGCCACAGCGCCTGTGTTCCGAACCGTAGTGATAATCCGAAGATGATCCTGCTCCAACTTTACCGCCGTATCCTCCAGCCGGAAGGTGGTGTAGCTCAGGCCATAGCCAAAGGGGTAGGCTGCCTTTTTCCCTTCCTTATCCAGCTTGGTGTAGCCGTGATAATAGTCATAGGTAATGGTGTAGGGCTTCTGACCGATGTACTTGAAATCCGGATAATCGGCTTCGCACTGGGCCACGGTAAAGGGCAGCTTGCCGGAAAAATTCACCTTGCCGGACAGAAGCTCAGCCAAAGCTGTTCCGCCCTCACAGCCGGCATAGTAGTGCATGATAACCGCGTCGGCGTATTCCTTCCATTCGTCGATCAGCACGGCAGAACCGGAGAACAGGCAGACGACGACCTTTTTACCTGCCTTCTTCAGGCCCTTGATCAGCGCTACCTCCTCCCGGGAAAGCCGCAGGGTCAGGCGGTCACCGCCGCCGTTGTGGGGCTTTTCCGTGAGCTTGTAATTCATGTTGGCAAAGTATTCGCCCTCGGTCCGGTAGTCAAAGCCCGCGCAAACCACTGCCACATCGCCTGCTGCCTGAATGGCCTGAGTGTTGTCCGCAGCCACCGGGCCCTTTTTCCCGTCTCTGGCGCCAGCCAGAACTGTGTTGGGAAACAAAGCCTTTAGTCCCTTGTAGGGGGTTATGATATTCTTATCCCACACCCGGCTGGAGCCGTGGTCACCGGTATTTACCACATCAGCGTAATTGCCGCAGACGATCAGGGACGTATCCCGCTTCAGGGGCAGCACGCCGTTGTTTTCCAGGAGAACCATGCCCTTCTCCGCAGCCTCCAGGGCCATGGCCCGGCTTTTTTCGCTTCCAACCACGGAAAGCTCCCGGGGGCGGATGTTGGGCTCCTGATGAATCAGTGCCTTCAGGATATTTCCCACCGCGCGGTCAATATGCTCTATGTTCAAAAGGCCCTTATCCAGGCATTTTTTGATATTGGCGTCGGTGTATTTCATGGTGAACATCATTTCGCAGTCCAGTCCCGCCCGGAGACTGTGCTCGCAATTATAGGTTCCCCAGACAAAATCGCTCATGACAAAGCCGTCAAAATCCCATTCCCGGCGAAGAATGTCTGTCAGCAGCTTTTTGTTCTCGCCGCAGTGATACTCTTCATATCGGTTGTAGGCACTCATGACGCACTGTGCCCCGGCATCCACACACTTTTTAAAGTGGGGCAGATATACCTCATGCAGCGCCCGGTCATCAATATGGACATCGATATAAAACCGCAGGTCCTCCATGGAATTCAGAGCAAAATGCTTCACACAGGCAATCATTCCCTCCTCCTGAACGGAAACGGTAAGCGCCCGGCCCATCTCTCCCAGCAGGAAGGGGTCCTCGCCGTAGCTCTCCTGAGTACGGCCCCAGCGGGGATTCCGGGCCGCATTGATGCAGACGCCGGCAAACAGATTTGCTCCCTGGGCAATGGCCTCGTCCGCAATTACCTTGCCCACCCGGTATTCCACATCCGGGTTAAAGGAGGAAGCCCGGGCCACCGCGGAGGGGAAGCAGGTGGAGTTCAGCATAACTACGCCCCGGGGGCCATCCGTAAACAGCACGGGAGGCACGCCCAGACGCTTGCAGCCGCCAGCCGGCAGCGCATGGACATTGTAATTCCGACCGGTTTTGATCATATCGATCTGGAACTGGGCGGTCAAATGGCCGGAGAGCATATAGATCTTTTCCTTAAGGGTCATTTCCTCGGTCAGCCGCTTCACCTGCTCATGGAGGGTTTCTCTGGTTGGGGATGCCCGGTACGCCTTAACTGCCTGCTGGTAGTCCATGGTGCACCTCCTCTGGATTCCGTAAAAGTTTATAATCACGGTGTTGATTTTCTTAACAAATTCATTATAATAGACGAAGAAGGGTCAGACAATATGCAAAGAATTTTTCTTTGTACGTTACTGAACATTTTTACCAAAACTGTTGATTAGGGGCGAGGAATTTTGGATTATTTAGACAATCGGGTGCGGTATACAAAAGCGGTTTTACAGCAGGCTTTACTAAAAATTCTCCAGCACAAGCATATCGATAAGGTGACCATCAAGGAACTGTGCGAGGAAGCGGGAATCAACCGGGGCACCTTCTATCTCCACTACGCCACCCCCAATGACCTTCTGAAGGAAATTGAGCAGCAATTTGTCGAAGAGAATATGTCCGTTTTTTCCTCCTATTTCAACGAGGGAAACGAGATTGGCCACATGGCGGAGCTGTTTTCCGGGATGTTAAAAAACCGGGAGCTCTCCCGGATTATTATGGGCAAAAACGGCAATCCAAAATTTGTTGAACGCATCCGGGAAACGATCCGGCCCTACATCGTGAAGGGCTGGCAGCTGGAATACCCCAACTACCGCCCGGAGGATCTGGAGTATGCCTTCGATTTTATTTTTTCCGGCTCTACGCACCTGATTCTAAGCTGGATTGAAGACAGCAGGGGCCTTTCCACTGCGGATCTTGCCAACCGGCTGGACCGTCTTGGGCATTACTGCCTGCTTTCCATAACGGAGTTCAAGCGGTAGAAGCTGTTTCCCGCTTCAACTGAACAATTATTCTTTTTTTGTTAATTTACTTTCATATTCACAAACAATGACCCTTGCTTTCCCTTCCTCCGCAGGTTACCATAGCCCTGTCAGCAACGCTTGACAATCATGCAGGGAAGGAAGCGTATCAAAAGTGGAAAAGAAAGCAAAAAAGAATCACAGTAAAGGTAGAATTGTCTTGTACATTGTCATTGCCGTCCTCATTTTCCTTGCCATCCAGGCACCCCTTACCATTGCCATTTCCAACGGAAAATTTGCCGCCGGCAACAAGGATCCCTACACCGTGGCAAACACCCCAGCCCTTGGCAGCAGTCCTCTGCAGGGTAAGACCATCATATTCCTCGGCAGTTCCGTCACCTATGGCTCCGCCTCCGGAGGAGAATCCTTTGCGGACTACATGGTCAAGCGGGACGGCATTACAGCTGTCAAGGAAGCAGTCAGCGGCACTACGCTGGTGGATGAAACCGTCTGGGGCAAGGCATCCTACATTGCCCGGATGAAAACCATCGACAACGATATTCAGGCAGACGCATTGGTCTGCCAGCTCTCCACCAACGACGCAACAATGAAAAAGCCCCTTGGCACCGTGTCTGAAAGCTTCCATATGGCTGATTTCGACACGCAAACAGTTGCCGGTGCTATTGAATATGTAATCGCTTACGCGAAGGAAACCTGGGATTGCCCTGTAATTTTCTACACCGGAACCCGGTATGACAGCGAGCACTATAAAAAGATGGTATCCCTCCTTCTGGAAATCCAGGAAAAATGGGACATCGGAGTGATCGACCTGTGGAACAACCCGGAAATGAACGCCGTTTCCGCCGAGGACTACAAGCTCTACATGGTCAATGGTATCCATCCCTCCAAGGCCGGATACCGGGAATGGTGGACTCCGGTATTTGAAGCATATCTAACAGAATATCTCTGCAACTGACAAACAGCTCAGCCGGGCGGTCCCTATGGGATTGCCCGGCTGTTTTTTATTCCCGATATCTGATTTTCCAGTTGTCCTGCCGGATGCCATCGGCGGTGATGCTGCAAAGATCCAGAATAAACTGGGCAACCGTTTCCGGTTCCTCGGTCATTCCGTTTTTAATCCAGGTTGTCAGCACCGCGCCTGCCCCGTAGGACAGGAAGGAATACAGCATTTGTCTCTCCGACTCCTTCAAAATACTCACATTCCTTGCAAGAAGCGGATACCCCTGCTCATAGCAGACGCGGAAAGTCTTCGCCATCAGCTCCGGGTCCCCATTCTCACCGCCCAGGAGCATAAAGCGCCGATCCTGATCCCGGGTATAGTACATCATTTTTACAAGGAAGGCCCGAAGCTTGATATTTTCACTGCCAAAGGATTCCCGGATTTCGTCAAAGAGCCTCTCCTCCATTTTCTCCAGCAGATCCGGTATATCCAGGTAATGCTTGTAGAAGGTTGCCCGGTTGATTTGCGCCCGGGCGCAAAGCTCTGTAACCGTGATCTTGGCAACAGGCTTTTCTTCAAGCAGCTCCAGAAAGCACTGCTCTATGACCATCCGGGTATAGCGTACTCTGGCATCAAAACTGTTCATTTTGTTCCCTCCGGCAACATTTTAATCCCCGTTGTTGATTATCTTCCACACGGGAGAAGATTGATGGTTTCCATTTTCCCTCATTTTCATTATAATCATGATAGCCGATAAATCAACACTTGTCAATTATTTTTCCATGTGTAATAATTCTGAAACAACTCTTTGACATTTCTTAAATAGGAATCGGTTATTCTGGTTAAAAAAGAGGAGGATATCTTATGGAACCCTTACTGTCATCCAAACTGCTTCGTTCCCGGATTCATTCTGCGGATACGCAGAAAAGCGAACAGCTTCTCGGCTATCTTATTGGTCCCGGACTGGTATATGTTGTTTACACCGGTGTTGCCGGAACCTACCTGACCCAGTTTTATACCGATGTTCTGGGACTTGCAGGCGCATTTCTGACCCTGATGCCACTGATTTCCAAGATTCTCAGTGCGGTAACCAGTCTGCTGATCGGCAGAATAATCGACAAAACCAGAACCTCCCAGGGAAAAGCCCGGCCCTGGATTCTGGCATCGGGACTGCTGGTATGCGTCAGCGGAATTTTACTGTACACCGTTCCCTGGGCCTCCTATCCCCTGCAAATCGCCTGGGTCATTGTCAGCTATAACCTTTTCTTCAGTCTCGCCTTTGCGGTCTATTCTCTGAGTCACTCCCTGATGGTCCCCCTGTCCACCAGAAATGTCCGGCAGCGGGACACGCTGGCGATGCTGACCTCCACCGGCACATCTATGATACCCGGCACACTGTCAACCCTTATCATGCCCCTGCTTATCAGCAAAATCGGGGTTGGAGAAAACGCCCAAATTTCCTGGATCACAGTCATGGGCTGTCTTTCCATCGTTGCCATCCCCGCAACCCTGGTTGAATACTATTTCACCCTGGAACGGGTCACCGCTGAAAATGCGGAAGGGGCTCAGGACACCGTCTCCTTCGGCAGTCAGATTTCCGCTTGCTTCCGGGATAAATATTGGGTGCTGATTATCCTTTTCACCACCATTATGACCTTCTGCAATGGTCTTTCCAACAGCAGTATGCTCTACTACTGCAACTGGGTACTGGGAAATTCCGTGGAAAGCGGTGCGGGAAAACAAATTCTGGTCAACATGATCGGTCAGGCGCCCATGGGCTTTGGCGTAGCCCTGCTCTGGCCCCTGGTCCGTAAATTTGGAAAGCGGAATGTAACGCTGGTTGGGTTCTCCATTGCCGCATTCGGCAGTCTGCTTGTGCTTTTAAACGCGAACAATCTGACCGTTGTTCTGGTTTGCCTGTTCATCAAGTCCATCGGCGCGGTCCCCACCTTCGTCATGGCTTCCCTTCTGGCGGAGGCACTGGATCACGTTGAATGGAAGTACGGCTTCCGCTGTGACGGTTTTTCCGCCTCTGTCAACAGTATCATCCAGACGGTGGTCATGGGACTGTCCCAGACTGTTCTTCTTGCGGGAATCAACGCGTTCGGCTATCTGTCCCCTTCCTCCACTTCTCAGGTCCTTGTCCAGCCGGAAGCGGTTCAGAATTTCTTCAGCTGGTGCTTTGCGGGGATTCCGATGGTTGGGTACACACTCTGTGGAATTATCATGATTTTCTACGCTCTGGAGGCAAAAATGCCGGAAATCAGCCGTGCGCTGTCCAGGAAATCCAATTCGTAACAAAAAAGCGCGGGAGGTACCGGTAAACCCGGTCCTCCCGCTTTTCAAATATGTTCCTTACAGATTGAGAAAATCCTTCCGGTAGTTGACCCCAAAGTACTCCGCCAGCTCTACCATCTGGTCGTCCCGGATGGTGTTCACTCTGGGCAGATGGGCGGTGAGCATATAGATCTGGGCAGCCTTTTCCACGGTTTCGATCAGGCCGAAGGTTTCGTCCATGGTTTTGCCTGCACCGTAGATGCCGTGCATCCCCCAAACCACCAGGCGGAATTCCTTCATCTTTTCCGCGGTAGCCTCACCGATGGTGTTGGTGCCGCAGAGCATCCAGGGCAGCACGCCCACGCCGTCGGGGAACACTACGATGCACTCGGTGCACATCTCCCACAGAGAGTGGGTGAACTTCTTCTCGTCTAGCTCGTGGACATAGTTCATCGCCAGGGTGTAGGTAGGATGGCAGTGCATGACCACCCGGTTTTCGGGATCCACGGAGAGCCTTGCCATGTGGCTCATGAGGTGTGCGGGGAATTCAGAGGTGAACTTTCCCCCGTCCTTGTAGCCCCAGAGAAGCTCGGCAGTCCGACCGTCGGCACCGATGCGGACAATGCCCAGGTTGGTTTCCGGGTCTGCGTCCACGTTCTTGAAATACTTGCCGGTGCCGGTGACGATGAAGATTTTGCCGATGAGGGCAGCGGCATCAAAGCCCAGGGGGATGGTTCTGATTGCCTTGTTCAGGTCCAGGTACTCCCCTACCTCATCGGTGTCCAGCAGATAACTGATGTTGCCGCCGTTGCGCTCATCCCAGCCCAGGCGGTACATATTTGCGGTGGTTTTCCGCATTTCCTCCACAAAGGGAGCGGTAAAAATGTCTTTCATATGTTACATCTCCATTGTTCGTCGTAGGGGCGAGTATTGCTCGCCCGAAAATGCCGATTCTGGCGGGCGACCAGTGGTCGCCCCTACATGACTTTATTTACGCTTGCTCACCACTTCTGCTTCGTATTTCTTCACATCCGCGAACCATTCGCCGTCGGCGGGTGCGCCGCAAC
>CAZDFB010000015.1:0-31763 GCA_964504605.1 uncultured Oscillospiraceae bacterium
AGGGTGCCTGCACCGACTCCAACTACGCCGCCCAGTTCCACTATCCCGGCACCTTTGCCCCCATCGCCTCCTGGGAGCTGATCAGCGAGGCCGTGAAGGCTGCGGAAGCCAACGGCGCTGTCTACCATGTGGGCAACGTCAGCTCCTCCGATGTGTTCTACGGTGACCATGCCAAGGTTCCCGAGGGACTGGATACCCTGTACAACCAGAAAAAGATGGGTGTTATGGCGCTGGAAATGGAAGCTGCCGCTCTGTACATGAACGCCGCCCGGTACGGCAAGCGGGCCCTGTGTATCTGCACCATCTCCGACCATATCCTCACCGGCGAGGAGACCACCGCCGAGCAGCGTCAGAACTCCTTCACCACCATGATGAAGGTGGCTCTGGATGTAGCCGTGGCTATGGACAATAAGTAACAAACGCAATCCGTAGGGGCGACCATTGGTCGCCCGCAAAGCCTTCCCATTTGGGGAAGATTGACCGCCAATCGGCGGCTTGAGGGATAATACCCCTCTGGCACGGCTTGGGCCGCGCCAGCTCCCCTCAAGGGGGGGCCTCAGGAAAGGAGAAAACCATGAAACGTATCTTTTTGTTCGTTCTGGATTCCTGCGGCATCGGTCAGATGCCCGACAGCGAGTCCTTTGGCGATGTGGGTGTCAATACTCTGGCATCCTGTGCCACTTCCCATAAGCTTCACATTCCCAACCTGATTGCCGCCGGTATGGGCAATATCGACGGCGTGACCTGCCTTCCCAAGGCGGAGGCTCCCACCGGTGCCGTGGCCCGGCTGGCTGAGCGCTCCATGGGCAAGGACACCACCATCGGTCATTGGGAGATTTCTGGCCTGATTTCCCCCAAGCCCCTGCCCACCTACCCCAACGGCTTCCCCCAGGAGGTGCTGGACGCCTTTGAAAAGGCAACAGGCCGGGGCTGCCTGTGCAACCTGCCCTATTCCGGCACCGACGTGATCCGTGACTACGGCGAGGAGCAGAAGAAAACCGGCAAGTGGATTATCTACACCTCCGCCGACTCCGTGTTCCAGGTTGCTGCCAACGAGGAATGGATTCCTCTGGAGGAGCTGTACGATGCCTGCCACAAGGCCCGGGAGATTCTCCGTGGAGAGCACGGCGTGGGCCGTGTCATCGCCCGTCCTTATGTGGGCGATTGCAGGGAGAATTTCAAGCGCACCGCCAACCGTCACGACTATTCCCTGGAGCCTCCCGCAAAGACCATGCTGGATGCCATCAAGGAGGCGGGGCTGGATTCCATTGCCGTTGGCAAGATTCACGATATTTTTGCCGGCTACGGTGATACGGAATATGTTTACAACAAATCCAACGCCCACGGCATGGAGCACGCCATGAATTACGCAAAGAAGGATTTTACCGGTCTGTGCTTTGTGAACCTGGTGGACTTTGATATGCAGTTTGGTCACCGGCGGGACGTGGACGGCTATGCCAACGCCCTGACGGAATTTGATACCTGGCTGGAGGACTTTGTGGAGCAGCTGGGTGAGGAGGACCTGGTGATGATCACCGCCGACCATGGCTGTGACCCCGCCTACACCGCCACTACCGACCACACCCGGGAGTATGTGCCCCTGGTGATGCTGGGTAAGAAGGTCAAGCCCGTGAATCTGGGCACCCGGACCTCCTTTGCCGATATCGCCGCTACCGTTACCGAGCTGCTGGGCGTGGCCTATGAACCCCCCGGCAAGAGCTTCGCCGGCGAAATCCTGTAAAATAATTCATAATTACGAATTACAAATTGCCCGCCGGGATGGGAGAGCCGTCCCGGCGGGCGTGCTGGACGTATATTGGCGGAAACCCGGATAAGTGGTTCCAAAGTCCGGAGGATACCTGATTTTTTAAAAGGAGGGCAAATATGACACCCGAAAAATTGGTGACACTGGCAAAGGAGGCCATGGCCCATGCCTATGTTCCCTATTCTGGCTACAAGGTCGGCGCGGCGCTGCTGTGTGCCGACGGGACGGTATATCAGGGCTGCAACATTGAAAACGCATCCTATACCCCCACCATCTGCGCCGAACGCACCGCCATTTTCAAGGCGGTTTACGATGGTCACCGGGATTTTACCGCCATTGCCGTCTGCGGTGGCAAGGATGGTGTTATCACCGGCTTCTTCCCGCCCTGCGGTGTGTGCCGCCAGGTTATGCGGGAGTTTTGCGGGGATGATTTCCGGATCTATCTCATTGGCGCGGGGGACAGCGTGGAGTGCTGCACGCTGAAGGAGCTGCTGCCCCACAGCTTCTGCGCCGCGGAGCATATGGCCTGAAGGATACACAGAGATTTCCAGACAATGGAAGGAAATCTCTGTGTTTTTTTACAAAGATTTGAAAATCTATTGATTTTTTTTTGAAACTGTGCGATAATACAGCCGGTATGTAAAATTACCAAAAAGAAAAATTTGGAGGAATGAAATCATGAAGAAGATTCTGGCAATGCTGCTGGCTCTGGTCATGGTCCTGTCCCTGGCTGCCTGCGCTTCCAGCGGCAAGAACAATGGCACCAGCGCGGATGACATCCCCGATGAGATGACTTCCGAAGATGGTAAGTATCAGATCGCCTTCGTCACCGACGTTGGCACACTGAAGGACAAGTCCTTCAACCAGGGTACTTACGACGGCGTTAAGCTGTACGCCAGCGAGAATGGCAAGTCCTACAAGTACTACCAGCCCGCTAACGGCAACAACGCTACCGATGATGACCGTATTGACGCCTTCTTCCTGGCTTGCCAGAACGGCGCTGAGGTTGTCGTCGCTGCTGGCTTCATGCAGGAAGCTGCTCTGAAGACTGCTGCTGCAGAGTATCCCGACGTTCACTTTGTTTTCATCGACGGCTACCCCGTGGCTGACGCCAACGGCGAAGTCCTGCCCAACGTGGCCGGCATCGCTTTCGACGAGCATCAGTCCGGCTACCTGGCTGGCTACGCTGCTGTTATGGAAGGCTACACCAAGCTGGGCTTCTGCGGCGGCGGCGGTGGTGACAACCCCGCTTGCGTCCGTTTTGGCTACGGCTTCGTTCAGGGCGCTGACGCTGCGGCTGCTGCCAAGGGCATCAATGTCGAAATGAACTACTCCTGGAACTACGGTTCCTCCTTCTCTGCCTCCACTGAGCTGCAGACCATGACCACCGGCTGGTATCAGAACGGTACTGAGGTTATCTTCTGCTGCGGCGGCGGTATGTTCACCTCCGTTGCCGGTGCTGCCGGCGCTGAGGATGCCAAGGTCATCGGTGTTGACGTTGACCAGTCCTACGAGTCCACCACCGTTATCACCTCCGCCATGAAGGGCCTGGCCGACGCTACCAAGTGGGCTATCGGCAAGCACTACGCCGGCGAGTGGGAGACCATCGGCGGCACCGGCACTTCTCTGGGCGCTAAGGACAATGCGGTTGGCCTGCCCACCGATACCTGGTCCCTGAAGAACTGGTCTGTTGAGGATTACAACGCCCTGTTCGCTGACATCGCTGCCGGCAAGGTTACCATCTCCTCCGATCTGGTTTCCGAGCCCGAAAGCACTGCCAATGTCACTGTCAACGTGATCAAGTAATCTGTCTGACCTAAAGAGGAAGGCTTCGGCCTTCCTCTTTTCTTTTGGGGAAAATGCAGTATTTGACCGGACAAAAGGAAAGAATCATATTGCATTTTGCATTGCTTAATGTTACAATATCAATGGATATTTATGTTAAACACACAGGAAGGAGGGGCAATAGATTATGCAATCGGAATACATAATCGAAATGCTCAACATCAGAAAGGAGTTCCCTGGCATCGTTGCCAACGATGACATAACCCTTCAGCTCCGCCGGGGCGAAATTCACGCTCTGCTCGGAGAAAACGGCGCAGGTAAATCCACTCTGATGAGCGTCCTGTTCGGTCTTTATCAGCCGGAGCAGGGCGTTATCAAAAAGAACGGTGAGGTCGTTCAGATCAACAACCCTAATGACGCAACTGCCCTGAACATCGGCATGGTCCACCAGCATTTTAAGCTTGTGGAAGTGTTCTCTGTTCTGGATAACATCATTTTGGGTGCTGAGGATACCAAATTCGGCTTCCTGCAGAAGCAGAATGCCCGGAAAAAGGTCCAGGAGCTGTCGGATAAGTATAAGCTTCAGGTCAATCTGGATGCGAAGGTTGAGGATATCACCGTCGGTATGCAGCAGCGCACCGAAATTCTGAAGATGCTCTACCGGGACAACGAAATCCTGATTTTCGACGAGCCCACCGCTGTCCTGACCCCCCAGGAAATCGACGAGCTGATGGAGATTATGCGTGGCTTTGCCAGAGAGGGCAAGTCCATCCTCTTCATTACCCACAAGCTCAACGAGATCATGGCGGTCGCTGACCGCTGCACTGTCCTTCGCAAGGGTAAGTGCATCGGCACCGTGGATATCAAGGACACCAATGCGCAGGAGCTCTCCAATATGATGGTCGGTCGCCCTGTGCAGCTGCAGGTCGAAAAGGGTGAGAGCAAGCCCGGCGATGTGGTCCTGGATGTGCAGGGGTTGACGGTTCCTTCCAAGCTCAGCAAGAAAAATGCTGTGAACAATGTTTCTTTCCAGGTCCGTACCGGCGAAATCGTCTGCATTGCGGGTATCGACGGCAACGGTCAGACAGAGCTTGTCTACGGCCTGACCGGCCTGGAGAAGACCAGCCATGGTCATGTTACGCTCTGTGGTCAGGATATTTCCCGGGCCAGCATCCACAAGCGCAACCAGACAGGCCTGAGCCATATTCCAGAGGACCGGCATAAGCATGGTCTGGTCCTGGATGATACCCTGGAGAATAATATTGTGCTCCAGCGTTACCAGGAGCCCCGCTTCCAGAAGATGGGCTTTATCAAGCGGGACGCAGTCCGGGAATATGCGGACCAGATCATTGGACAGTATGATGTCCGCAGCGGTCAGGGTGCCGTTACCATCGCCCGGTCCATGTCCGGCGGCAACCAGCAGAAGGCAATTATCGGTCGTGAGGTTGACCGGGGCAATCCTCTGCTTATCGCGGTTCAGCCCACCCGCGGCTTGGATGTGGGCGCTATCGAGTATATCCATGCCCAGCTGGTTGCCCAGCGGGATGCCGGAAAGGCTGTGCTGCTGGTATCTCTGGAGCTGGATGAGGTCATGAACCTGGCAGACCGGATCCTGGTCATGTACGAAGGTGAGATCGTTGGCGAGCTTGACCCCAAGACCACCACGGTTCAGGAACTGGGTCTGTATATGTCCGGTGCCAAACGTGATACAAAAGGAGGCAACGAGGCATGAAAAATACACTGCGGGACATCTATCGGAAGGACGGAACCAAGAAGGTCCTTTCCTCTCTAATTTCCATTCTTGTGGGCCTTTTCGTAGGCGCACTGACGGTGGTGGTGGTTGGTCTGGCAAACAGCACCATCAGCCTTTCCGCCATCTGGGACGGCGTGCGTATCGTTTTTGTGGGTATTTTCTGCAAGGGACGTGACGCTGCCGGCAACCTGGACTGGGGCTACAATGCCCGTAACTGGGGCAATATGCTCTTCCGGGCTACGCCCATTATCATGACAGGCCTTTCTGTGGCGATTGCCAACAAAACCGGCCTGTTCAACATCGGTGCACCGGGCCAGTACCTCATGGGTACACTGGCATCCCTGTCCATTGCTCTGGGCATTCCCTCTGAGGCAGTGCCCGCAGAGCTGATCTGGGTTCTGGCATTCGTCGGCGGTATGCTTGCGGGTGCCCTCTGGGGCTCGATTCCCGGCCTGCTGAAGGCATTCCTCAACATCAATGAGGTCCTTGCCTGCATTATGACCAACTGGCTGGCTGCGAACATCGTTACCTGGGTGTTTGACTCCAGCAACTTCAAGAACATTGAAGAGGGCACTAAGACTGCCTACATTTACAAGACCACCCACAATGGCGTGGCAACCGCGAAGATGGGTCTGGATACCCTCTTCCCCGGTTCCCAGGTGAACGGCGGCATCCTGATCGCCATTGTTATGGCTGTCATTGTGTACATCTTCATCAACAAGACCACCCTGGGCTATGAGTTGAAGGCCTGCGGCTCCAACCGTCATGCTGCCCGGTACGCCGGCATCAACGACAAGCGCAACATCGTTCTGTCCATGGCGATTGCCGGCGGTCTGGCTGGTGCCGGCGCGGCGCTGTACTGGCTCTCCGGAAACACGGAGTTCTATTGGTCCACCTATCAGGCGCTTCCCGGCGAAGGCTTCAACGGCATTCCCATTGCCCTGCTGGCAATCAATAACCCCATCGGCGTTATTTTCTCCGGTATGTTCATGGCAATGCTGAAGATTGTCGGTCAGAACCTGACGGGCTATACCGCCTATAACGAGTATATCACTGACGTGATTATCGGCGTAATTGTCTACCTCAGCGCTTTCTCTCTGGTGATCCGCATGATGCTCGATGGCAGAAAGAAAAAGGCCGCTGCCCCCGCCCCCGCGGCGCAGACCGGGAAGCAGACCGATTCCAATGCCAAAATTCAGGAAGGAGGGGATGAGAAATGACATTCGTCATTCAACAGACACTTGTGTATGCAATTCCCCTGATGATTGTGGCCCTGGCTGGCGTGTTCGCTGAGCGAAGCGGTATTATCAACCTGGCGCTGGAAGGTATCATGATTTTTGGTGCCTTTATCGGTGTCCTGTTCGTGCGCTCCATGCAGGACCTGGATGTATTTATGAACGCTGCCCGGCAGGGCAACTGGCTGACCCTTCAGGGTCTGGAACTGCTGGCTATGCTGGTTTCCGCCATTATGGGCGCGGTGTTCTCTCTGCTGCTGTCCTTTGCCTCTGTCAACCTGAAGGCTGACCAGACCATCGGCGGCACCGCACTGAACCTGATGGCTCCTGCACTGGTGCTGTTCCTGATTCGTATTATTGACGGTCAGAACATTCTCCAGATGGAGCAGGGCGACGCCGCTACCTGGTTCATGATTAAGAAGTCCACCTTCGGAATCGACAAGTCCACGGACATCGGCTTCCTGGGTGAGACATTTCTGAACAAGGTCTATCTGGCGACCTATGTGTGCATCCTGCTGTTCATCGTGCTCTCCGTCATTCTCTACAAGACCCGGTTTGGCCTTCGCCTGCGTGCCTGCGGTGAGAATCCTCAGGCAGCTGACAGCCTGGGCATCAATGTCTATAAAATGCGCTACGCCGGCACCACCATTTCCGGTGCGCTGGCTGGCATGGGCGGTTTTGTCTACGCTCTGACCACCACCAACTGCAGCGCTAATGGCGACGTAGCGGGCTTCGGCTTCCTTGCGCTGGCTGTTATGATTTTCGGCAACTGGAAGCCTTTGAACATTGCACTGGCCTCCCTGCTGTTCGGCCTGTTCAAGTGTATTGCCGCTGCCTACACCAGCATCGATATCAATGGCGACGGCGTCTTCATGCTGGCTGAGCTGGGCATCAGCTCCCATCTGTACCGGATGCTCCCCTATCTGGTGACCCTGATTGTTCTGGCCTTCACGTCCAAGAAGTCCCGGGCACCCAAGGCAGAGGGCATTCCCTACGACAAGGGCAGCCGCTAAATCCCGGTATTCCCTGATAAAATGCGAAAAAACGAGTGCATCCCCGGTGGATGCACTCGTTTTCTTATGCAAAGCTGACAGATACGATGAAAATTTGGTTCAATTGGCCTGGCGGGCGCTTTCCTTGTGCTCCAGCGTGACGGGGACGGTGATAAAGCAGGGCTTTCCGGCGTTTTCAATGTTTTCCTGGAGCAGGGCAACACTTTGTTGGGCAAGTGCCTCCACGTTCTGGCGGATCGTTGCGAGTCTGGGGGTGGTGAACTCGCCCAGATGCAGGCCGTCAAAGCCAATGACGGAAACATCCTCCGGCACCCGCTTTCCGGCATCGTTCAGCGCCCGGATGGCACCCAGCGCCATAACGTCGGACATGGCAAAAATTGCGGTGAAATCCTCCCGGCGGCTCAAAAGCTGCTGAGCGGCCCGATAGCCTCCGGCAAAGGAAAAACGGACGGCCTGGTAATCCCGCTGGGGGTCAAAGGAAATGCCATGCCGGGAGAAAGCCCGGCTGCATCCCAAAAAACGAAGCTTGGTGGTGTTGGACATGGCGGGATCACCGCCGATGACGGCGATTTTTCTGTGGCCCAGTGCCACGAGATGATCGATGGCCATACCAGCAGCCAGTGCGTCATCGCTGGATACACTGGAAAGATTTGGGAAACCAAAATCCGAAGCGTCGTTGGTTACCAGGACGCTGGGGACGGAAATTTTGTCGAAATCCGAAAGAAAATTCTCCCGGTTGCCACCCAGAAACAGGATACCCAGAGGTTTTTTCTCCCGGAGAAGCTGAACCGCCCGGCGAACCTCGTTTCCGTCCTCGTCGATGTAGTCCACGGTCAGAGGGTAGCTGGTTGCCGCAACCCGGGCCTGGATCGCCTCCACAAGGCTGCCGAAAAGCTCGTTGGAGGTGCCCTTTACCACCACAAGAATGGAGGTGCCGTGCTGTTGCTTGAGCTGCTTGGCGTTGGCGTTGAGCTGGAAACCTGAATCCTCCGCTGCCTGCAAAATGGCGGCCCGGGCCTTTTCGCTGACATTGGGCTGATTATTCAGAACACGGGAGATGGTGCCGACGGAGTAACCGGTAAGACTGGCCAGATCCTTGATGGTCATGGTCTGCCTCCTTTCTGTGTAAACGATTCCAAATAAATATACCATCTTTTTCCCCGCCTGGCAATGGAACCGGGGCGGGGCAGAGAATTTTCGGTCAAATGGCTAAATATGAAACCGAAAGCTTGTGCGAAATTACAAGGACCTGCGGCTCTTTTGCCGCCATTGCAAAGGAATGCAACTTGTGATATAATATAGAAAAAGAGGAATGAGGTCTGATTATGCCGACGAGAAAGCTGTATTACGAGGACTGCCACATGGTCCGCTTTTCTGCCCGTGTGGACAGCTGTACCCAGACCGGTAAGGGCTGGGAAATTCTGCTGGATGCCACGGCCTTTTACCCCGAGGGCGGCGGACAGGCCTGCGATCTGGGTACTCTGGCGGGGGTTGCGGTGCTGGATGTTCAGGAGCGGGACGGGGAAATTGTCCACCTGTGTGCCGGACCGCTGCCGGTGGGGGAGCGTGTTGACGGCACCATTGACGGTGCCCGGCGCTTCCACCTGATGCAGCAGCATTCCGGAGAGCATATCGTTTCCGGAATTATCAACCGCCGCTATGGCTACCATAACGTGGGCTTTCACATGGGCGCGGAGGGAATGGTCATTGATTTTGACGGCGTGATTCCTGCCACTGACCTGCGTGAAATCGAGCTGGAGGCAAATCAGGCGGTTTGGCGGAACCTTCCGGTAAAGTGCTGGGTTCCGGGGCGGGAGGAGCTGGCGAAGGTCACATACCGGACCAAGCGGGCTCTTCCATGGCCTGTGCGGATTGTCCAGATCCCCGGGGTGGATTCCTGCGCCTGCTGCGGCGTTCATGTGGAGGCCACCGGCGAAATCGGTGTTATCAAGATTCTGTCAGCCATGGGCTTCCGGGGGGGTACCCGGATGGAGCTGGTGTGCGGTGACCAGGCACTGGCAATCCTGAACACCGCTTTTGACCAGAACAGGCTGGTTTCGCAGGCATTTTCCGCGAAATGGTATGCAACGGCGGAAGCTGCCAACCGCGTGAAGGAGGCCCAGGAGACCTCAAAAGCCCGGGAGGGCGCCCTGTGGAAGCGGATTTTCACCGGAATTGCAAATAATTATGTAAACTGCGGCGACGTGGTGCATTTTGAGCCCGATCTTGAGCCGGGCCGGGTCCGGGAGCTGGCGGATGCCATTGCCCAGAGCTGCGGCGGTACGGCTGCGGTGTTCTCCGGGGATGACGGGGCGGGCTATGCCTTCGTGCTGGTGGCCCGGCAGGGGGATCTGCGGCCTCTGGGCAGGGAACTGACCGGCACCCTTGACGGACGGGGCGGCGGAAAGGCCAACTATCAGCAGGGCCGGGTCCAGGCCCAACGGGACCGGATTGAAGCATTTTTCAAAAATCGGGAGTAATTCCACCGGGAGGGAAATTATGGAGCGGAAAATGGAGCTGTTTATGCAGGCAATGGGGGCGGCTCTGGAAAACAGAGAGGTAGCCTGGGGCCCGGAGGTCGATTCCGGGACGCTTTTGTGGATCCTGCAGCTGGCCCAGGCCCATCGGGTCCTGCCTATGGTATACCAGGCACTGGGAAGCTGCCCCGGCCTGCAGGAGGCGGACAGGGGCTCCGTTTCCAGGCTGCGCCGGTCCACCAGGCAGATGATCGTGCTTCAGACCCGGAAAACGGCTGAATTTCTGCCTCTTTTGGACAAGCTGTGTCTTGCCGGAGTCCAGCCCCTTCTGGTGAAGGGCATTATCTGCCGGCGGCTCTATCCCAACCCGGATTACCGCCTGAGCACAGATGAGGATATCTGGATTCCGCCGGAGCAGTTTGAAAGCTGCCACCGGATTTTGTCGGACTGGGGCCTCAGCACCTCCGGGACGGGAATGGACAGCTATGAGGTTCCCTACCGGGGCAATGGCAGCGCACTGTATCTGGAGATTCACAAGAGCCTTTTCCCCGGGGAAAGCGAGGCCTATGGGGACCTGAACCGGTTCTTTGCGGATGCCCGGAGCCGGGCGGTCACACTGGACGGCGTGCCCACCCTCTGCCCCACGGACCATATGCTCTACCTGATCTGCCACGCCTTTAAGCATTTTCTTCACAGCGGCTTTGGCATCCGTCAGGTCTGCGACATGATTTTGTACGCCAATGCCTTCGGCCCGGAAATTGACTGGCTTTGGATCCTGGATTGCTGCCGTCAGATCCGGGCGGAGCAGTTTGCTGCGGGACTCTTCCGAATCGGACGGAAGTATTTACATTTTTCCCTGGAAAAGTCCCGGTATCCCCTGCAGTGGCAGGCGATTTATGTGGATGAAGGACTACTGCTGGAGGATATTCTGCTGTCGGGCATCTATGGCAGTGCGGAAAAAAGCCGGCTCCACAGCAGCACCATCACCCTGCAGGCGGTTGCGAACCAGAAAAAAGGGATCCGGAGAAGGGACGGCGTGCTGAAAAGCCTGTTCCCGGCCCCGAAGACACTGGAAAACCGGTATCCCTACCTGAAAACCAGCCCGCTGCTGGCGCCCGTTGCCTGGACGGACCGAATCCTGCGCTATGGAAAAGAAAGCGTCGCCGGGGAAAACCGCCCCACGGACAGCGCCCGGGTGGGGAAGGAGCGGGTGGAGCTCTTGAGAAAATACGGTATTCTGGATAAAAAGGGCTGACCCCCTCCGGTGAAAAATCCAATTGTGAAAAACGGTGTGTATTTCAATTGAAATTTTGCCGATAAGACGCAAAAAAGCCGGAAAAAGGGAATTTGGGTTGACTTTTTTATACCACCCGATATAATTTGAGTAGGATCAAATCCGGGGCGGAGCATTGCCTCCGGCGGGAGCCGAAAGTCCCGGATAAATCAGATTCAGGAGGAATTTTACGATGAACGCACCTGTTCTTGTTGTGATGGCTGCCGGTATGGGCAGCCGCTATGGCGGACTGAAGCAGATCGATCCTGTGGATGCCCACGGCAATATCATTATCCATTATTCGCTGTTCGACGCATACCGGGCGGGCTTCCGCAAAGCGGTGTTCGTTATCAAGCCGGAGTTGGAGGAGACCTTCAAGGAGGTCATCGGCCCCAAGGTCCCGGAGAAGATGGAAATTTGCTATGTTCACCAGGTGATTACCGACCTGCCCGAGGGCTTCACCGTTCCCGAAGGCCGCACCAAGCCCTGGGGCACTGCCCATGCGGCGCTGGCAGCCCGGAATGTGGTGGACGGACCCTTTGCTATTATCAATGCCGACGATTACTACGGCGTGGGGGCCTTCAAGAGCATCTATGATTACCTTTGCGCCCACCCGGATACGCCGGAGCACTATGAATACACCATGGTTGGCTACCTGCTGGAGAACACCGTGACGGAAAACGGCAGCGTGGCCCGGGGTGTGTGTACCGCCACGGCGGATGGGTACCTGGCAAATGTTGTGGAGAGAACCAAGATTGTCAAGGGTGAGACCATGCCCCGCTTCACTGAGGATGACGGCGAAACCTGGACGGATCTGCCCGGCGATACCATTGTTTCCATGAATATGTGGGGCTTTACCCGCAGCTATCTGGACGAGGCCCAGGCCCGGTTCCCGGCATTCCTGGAGCAGACCGCCAGAACCAATCCCCTGAAGGGTGAATATTTCCTGCCCAGCGTTGTCAGCCAGCTGCTGGAGGAGGGGAAGGCCCGGGTTCGGTTGCTGTCCAGCGCCGACAAGTGGTACGGCGTGACCTACAAGGAGGATAAGCCGGTGGTTGTCAATGCTCTGGCGCAGATGCGGGCCTCCGGCGTGTATCCCGAGAATCTGTGGAGTGACGGGGATTGCTGAGGCAACCGGACGAAAAAAGCCCCGGATGTGAGAATAGTTTTGAAATGCACCGGCCTGTGAATTCGCAGGCCGGTGCATTTACGCATAGAAAAGCAGGCACAGCGCCATGGCACTGTGCCTGCTTTTTACAGAAAGATTTGATTCCGGAATCACCAGCTGCACATATTGTGGAAAAGCTCCATATACCGGCTGGCGGGAACGTTCCAGCTGAAGTCCTGACACATTTCGTAGTGCTGAAGGGCTTCAAAGGCGGTGTGATTGTTGTTGTACAGATTCAGGGCCCGCTTGACGGCAGCCAGGAAATCGTCTGCGTTGTAGCTCTGGAAGGTGAAGCCCAGACCACCCATGCCGTTTTCGTCGCAGGAGGGGACGGTGTCCTTCAGACCGCCGGTGGCGTGAACCACGGGGACGGTTCCGTAGCGCATGGCGTTCATCTGGCTCAGGCCGCAGGGCTCCGACTTGGAGGGCATCAGGTAGATATCGCCGCCGGCGTAGATCCGGGCAGCCAGACCCAGGTTGAAGGTGATCTTGGCGGCAACCTGATCGGGGAACTGCTCCTGCAGGTCCCGGAAGAAGGTCTCGTACTGAGCTTCGCCGGTGCCCAGAATCAGCAGCTGGGCATCCTCCTCCCACAGAAGACGGCGGGCGATGTAGCACAGCAGGTCCAGACCCTTGTGCCCGGCCAGACGGGTGACCATAACCATCAGGGGAACGTCAGGCCGTTCCGGCAGACCGACCTCCCGCTGGAGAGCGGCCTTGATAACAGCCTTCCCCTCCCGGAAGGTATCGGCGTTATAGTGGGCGGGAAGGGCCGGGTCCGTTTCGGGATTGAAGGTGTTGGTATCAATGCCGTTGGTGATGCCGGTGAGCTTCCAGGCCGCGTTGGCAAGAACGCCGTCCAGGCCATGGGCATAGTACGGATACATCAGCTCCCGGGCGTAGGTCTCGGACACGGTGGTGACCAGATCTGCCGTCTCAATGGCACCCTTCATCACGTTTACGGAATTGTTCATGTCCAGAACACCCCGGTATTCCCAGGGAAGCCCCAGAACATCGTCAAAGAAGCCGCTGTTTGCCCAGCCCTGGTACTCGATGTTGTGAATGGTATACATACACCGGGTCTTCGGGAAGAGCTCGTGGTAGAGAGCCTTCAGATAAGTGGGAATCAGGGCGGTCTGCCAGTCGTTGCACTGGATCACATCCGGGGTGAAATGCAGCACGGCAAGGGCATCCAGACAGGCCTTGGAGAAGTAGGCGAAGCGCTCGCCGTCATCCATGTCGCCATAGATGGCACCGCCACGACCGCCGAAATAATAGTCGTTGTCGATGAAGTAGACCTGAACGCCGTCATTGCGGCCCAGCAGCTTCATCAGGCCGGTGTACTGCTGCCGCCAGCCCAGACCGACCCGGAACTGGGCAGCCAGCTCCGTGGGGTATTTGTCAGCGGCATCCTTGATTTTTTTGTAATAGGGGAGAATGAGCACAACTTCATTCCCGGGGATTCGGGCCAGGGCGGCGGGGAGGGCCTCCATTACGTCGCCCAGACCGCCGGATTTGGCGTAGGGTGCGCCTTCCGAGGCGCAAATGGCAATTTTCATACGGTTTCACCCTTCTTGATGACAATGGGATGGTCTTTCGTTCCGAAGAGCTTGGCACCCGGCGTAACCGTTACATTCTTGTCCAGAATGACGTATTTCAGCTCTGCGTCCTTGCCGATTACGCAGTCATTCATAATGATGCAGTTATCGACCTTGGCACCTTCGCAGACAGTGACCTGGCGGAACAGGACGGAATCCTCCACCTTGCCCTCCAGCATACAGCCGTCAGCCAGAAGGACGTTTTCAATTTCAACGTCTTCGCCGTAGTAGCAGGGAACACGGTCACGGACCTTGGTCCAGACGGGATGGTTGCCGCCGAAAACATTGGCGCGGACATCCTTGCGCAGCAGGGCCATGGTGTTGTGGTAGTACTCTTCTTCGGTGTCATTATACAACGCCACACCGTCAAATTCAAATACATTTACGGAAACGGTGCCGTCCTGCCAGCCGTGCATGACCAAATCCCGGTCCATATGGCACTTGTCGTGGGCAACGGCGGTCTCTACCTTATCCATGAGCCAGGCCTTGCTGGTCACGAAAATGTCCATGGAGGCGCTGTAGGTATCGGAGGCGGGGTAATCGACCATGATATCCCGAATCTCGCCGTCCTCGACCCGGACTGCCAGATCAATCAGCTTTTCGCCGTTGCAGACACCGGACTTGGTGACCATGGTCAGATCCTTGCCGGAGGCAAGATGGGCGGCAAGGACCTTGTTTAGGTCCACGTTGGAGATGATGGCAGAGTCAATCATGACCACCAGCTCATCCGCCGGACCCTCCCGCAGGAAGTCCATGGAGGTATACAGGGAGTCCAGCTTGCCCCGGTAGGAGTCGGAAACGGACTGGGCGTAGGGGGTCAGGTATTCCAGACCGCCCTCGCTGAGCTCCAGGCCCCATTCCTCGCCGTCACCAACGTGGTTCATCAGGGACTGGTAGCTGTGCCGGGAGATAATGCCCACATGGCGCACACCGATGGCGCTCAGATTGGACAGAGCAAAGTCCACCTGGCGGTAGCGACCGCCGAAGGGCAGGGACGCCATGGTACGCTTTTCAGTCAGCGCGCCGATGGAGGCGTCATTGGCAAAAATGATACCCATTACGTTCATAGTGGTTGTCCTCCTTCATTCGCTGCTGATTACAGCATTTCACCGGCGGGAAGCACGGTGTTGGCCTTGACAACGGCGCCCTTGGAAGTAACGCTGATGTCCTTCTTATCGCAGCTGCCGACCACTGCGTTGGTCTCCACTCTGCTGTTCTCACCGAGAATGGCGTGGCGGATGATGGCACCGTCTTCAATGACGACACCGGGCATGACTACGGAGTCCTCAACAATGGCACCCTTTCCAATGGTGCAGCCTACGGACACCACGGAATGTCTGACGGTGCCGTAAACTTCACAGCCCTCGGCAACCAGAGAGTTGACGACCTTGGCATCCTCGTCGATATACGCGGCGGGGTGGGCATCGTTCCGGGCGTAGATGGTGGAACGGGCATCGCCCCGGAGCTGGAACTCGGGATCCTTGCCCAGCAGCTCCATGTTGGCCTCCCACAGAGAGGAAATGGTGCCGACATCCTTCCAGTAGCCGTCGAAGGGATAGGCCATCATCTTGTGTCCGGCGTTTAGCAGGTTGGGGATGATGTTTTTGCCGAAGTCGTTGGAGGACTTGGGATCTTCCTCATCGGCTACCAGCGCGTCATGGAGAACCTTCCAGTTGAAGACGTAGATGCCCATGGAGGCGTTGGTGGACTTGGGCTTGGCGGGCTTTTCCTCAAATTCATAGATGGAATTGTCGGGATTGGTGTTGAGAATGCCGAAGCGGGAGGCCTCAGCCAGAGGCACATTGCGCACGGCGATGGTGCAGGAGGCGTTGTGGGCCTCGTGATAGGCGATCATGTCGGCATAGTCCATTTTGTAGATATGGTCACCGGAGAGAATCACAACATAATCCGGGTTGAACCGCTCAATAAAATCAATGTTCTGATAGATGGCGTTGGCAGTGCCCTTGTACCAGCCGGACTTCTTGTCGAAGCGCTCGTAGGGGGGCAGAACCTGGGCGCAGGACTGGGTCTTGTTCAGGCCCCAGGGCTGACCGTTGCCGATGTACTCGTTCAGCTCCAGAGGCTGATACTGGGTCAGAATGCCCACGGTATCAATACCGGAATTGACGCAGTTGGACAGAGGGAAGTCGATGATGCGGTACTTTCCACCGAAGGGAACGGCGGGCTTGGCGGTCTTCTGGGTCAGGACCTTCAGGCGGCTGCCCTGGCCGCCGGCCAGAAGCATGGCGATGGCGCGTTTTTTGTGAAAATACATGGTCACAACTCCTTATTTAAAATGTGTAGTGCTGCGAATCGTTGCGGCGCAAATGGGCGCAGGTCTTTCCACGCATAACATACCATATTTTGTGTGTTTAGGAAAGGGACAAATTCAATAAAATATCGTTGATCTTTTGTACATTTACGCCAATTGACAGCCAGCTTGCTGGCGGATTACTGGGAAATTCGACTGAACTCAGCACTTTTTCATACCAGTGGACCCCGAGCCAGCGGCCAAACTTATAGCCGCAGCGGACAAACTCCGCCCGGGGGACAAAGCCCACCCGGGAATGGAAGGCCAGAGAACCGGTGTTTTCCGAGGTGATGAGGGCGTAGACCCGCTGATAGCCCTGGCAGGACAGCAGAGCCTCCAGCCCGGCGTAGAGCCGCCGTCCAATCCCCCGGCCCTGGGCATCGGGGCGCAGGTAGATGGAGCTTTCCGCGCACCAGGCGTAGGCGGCCCGCTCACCAAAGGGGGCGGAGCCATAGGCATAGCCCAGAAGCTGCCCTTCCTCCTCCCAGACCAGCCAGGGAAACTGGCTGGTGATTTCCCGGAAGCGGGCGAGAAAGGCTTCCTCATCGGGTACGGTGTATTCAAAGGAATAGGTGGTGTTCAGAATATAGGGGGCGTAGATATCCAGCATAGCCGGAACATCCGCCTCGGTGGCAATACGGAGCATGAAAAACCTCCCAAAACGGACAGGCCTCAGGCTGCCCGGGTATTTTCCTGATTGCGGTATACAACCAGCTTGCTGAACAGATATTCTGTGGCAAAATTGGCGACCATGGTCAGGGCGAGAACAAGATATTCGTTGGCACCGCGACCCTCTGCCAAAGCTCCCAGCCAGGTGGACAGGGGCGTGAACACCAGGTAATAGCCGAAGATTTTAGCCATGGCGATGGGCACATTTGCCGCGGAGCGGAAGGTATAGCGCCGGTTCAGGGTGAAATTCCAGAGGACGGAAAGCACCAGCGACAGCAGATACGCGGGCATATAGGGCCAGTGCAGGAGCTCATTGAAAATGGTGAAGGAAAGAACCTGAATGATGCCTGCGGATATGGAAAACAGTGTGAATTTCAGAATCTGCCAAAGGGATGTGTGTTTCATAGGGTTTCTCCAATCGAATTGATACCACCAGTATAGCGCCCCCGGGTAAAATTCGCAAGGGTGACCGGGTAAAAACTTTTTTGCGGGCGAAGGGGGCGAAAAAGGGCCTTGAGGTTGACAACCGGTTAAAATCGGGCTAAAATAACAGACAGACGATAAAAAGGGAGGGAACACCATGGACGCTGGCGGAAGCGGCAATATACCTGGACGAAGTAGACGCCGGGCGGCTGTGGTGCCGCTGTAGGACTACGGTCCGGCCCCTGCTTCTCCTTAAAATGGAATTAAGGAGGTAAAAATATGGCAGAACGGTTTGAAATCGTGGAAAAAGCCCTCCTGAAAATGATGGAGGACAAGAAGTACAACACCCTGCGGGATATCCTGGCTACCATGAACCCCAGCGATGTGGCGGCGGTTTTTGACGGCCTGGAGGATAAGCAGATCCCGCTGATGTTCCGGCTGCTGCCCAAGGAGCTGGCAGCGGAAACCTTTGTTGAGATGGAGCCGGATGCCCAGGAGCTGCTGATCCGGGGCTTTTCGGACAACGAGCTGAAGGAAGTGCTCGATGAGCTGTATGTGGACGATGCCGCCGACCTGGTGGAGGAAATGCCCGCCAATGTGGTGAAGCGGATCCTGAAAAACGCGGATCCGGAGATGCGCTCGTCCATCAATCAGATTCTGCGCTATCCGGAGTATTCCGCCGGATCGGTGATGACAACGGAGTACGTCTCCCTGCGGCCCAGTATGACGGTGGAGGAGGCCATCCTCCGGATCCGCCGCCAGGGCGTGGACAAGGAGACAATCTACACCTGCTATGTGACCGCCCAGGACCGGACCCTGATGGGCCTGGTGACGGTGAAGGACCTGCTGCTGGCAGAGGATGATGAGACAAAGATCGAGGATATTATGTTAACCAACCTGATCTATGTCAACACCCACACCGACCAGGAAGCCGTGGCCCGGATGTTCAGCAAGTATAATTTCCTGGCGCTGCCCGTGGTGGACGGGGAAAACAGAATGGTGGGTATCGTCACCTTTGACGATGCCATGGACGTTATCGAAGAAGAGACCACCGAGGACATGGAGATCATGGCAGGTATGACCCCCTCGGAGAAGCCCTACCTGAAGAGCTCCCCCTTTGAGCTCTTCAAGCACCGGATCCCCTGGCTGATGCTGCTGATGGTGTCCGCTACTTTCACGGGAATGATTATCTCCTCCTTTGAGGATGCCCTGGGCCGGTTCCCCGCGCTGACGGCTTTTATCCCCATGCTGATGGATACCGGCGGTAACTGCGGCTCCCAGTCCTCTGTCATGGTCATTCGTTCCATGAGCCTGGGAGAGCTGGAGTTCCGGGATGTGCTGAAGGTCATCTGGAAGGAAATCCGCACCGCCGTGATGTGCGCCGTGGTGCTGGCAGCAGCCTGCTTCCTCAAGGTGCTGCTGGTGGACCGGCTGCTCATGGGCAATCAGAGCATCGACCTGCTGGTGTCCGGCGTCATCTGCCTGACATTGGGCGTGACGGTGGTCATTGC
Source organism: uncultured Oscillospiraceae bacterium (assembly GCA_964504605.1). Classification (GTDB taxonomy): domain Bacteria; phylum Bacillota; class Clostridia; order Oscillospirales; family Oscillospiraceae; genus Faecousia. The sequence goes on from CAZDFB010000015.1 coordinate 18,982, forward strand.
CAAATTTGTGGGCTGCGTGCTGCCCATGCTGGCAAAGCGGCTGGGCTTCGACCCGGCGGTCATGGCCAGCCCCTTCATTACCACGATTGTGGATGCCCTGTCGCTGCTGGTGTATTTCATGTTCGCCAGTGCGATGCTGGGCCTGTAACGCTGGAAAGAACGCTTCTATGCCCCATGCGGAAAAGCTCCGCATGGGGCATAATTATGCGATGTTCATAAAAGCGCACGAAGATATTTTTGCCAGATGCACAAAAAATACCGGCCCTCCCCCAGGACGGCGCTATTGCAATTTGGGTGGGTATATGGTATACTGTTTCCGGCAAAAAGACAGATATTCCCCTGATAAACAACAATCGCTTCACAAAAACAGATGGAGGAGTCACGATGAGAATTGGATTGCTGGGCTTTGGTACCGTTGGCAAGGGCGTTTACGAGCTGGCCGGTCAGAGAAATGATATGGAAGTGGTGCGGGTATTGTGCCGCCGGGAGCTGAGCCTTCCCGATGCCCAGGTGACCCATGATTTTCGTGATATTCTGACGGATCCCACCATCGACACGGTTGTGGAGGCCATCGGCGGACTGCACCCGGCCTTTGAGTATGTCCGGGACGCTCTGATGGCCGGGAAAAATGTGGTCACGGCCAATAAGGCCATGATGGCGAATTTCTTTGACCAGCTCCTTCCGCTGACCGAGGAGAAGGGTGTCATGCTACGCTGCACCGCCTCTGTCGGCGGTGGTATTGGCTGGCTCAGTGAGCTGGAGCGGGTCCGTCGCTGCGAAAGCGTCCGGCAGGTTGGCGGTATTATGAACGGCACCTGCAACTATATTCTCGATTCCATGACCCGGCTGGGCCTGAGCTATGAGGATGCCTTGTCCCACGCTCAGGTGCTGGGCTATGCCGAGGCGGATCCCTCCACGGATATTGACGGCATTGACACCTGGCACAAGCTGATCGTCTCCGCCAATATCGGCTTTGGGGTCAGCCTGGATATTCAGGGCATCCCCGCTGCCGGTATCCGGCAGATCACCAAGGCGGATGTGGATGAATTTCGGAACCGGGGGCTGGTGTGCAAGCTCGTCTCCCATGCCAGACGGCACCGGGACGGTCGTTTCAGCGCCTATGTTCAGCCCACCCTCTACGCAATGGGGGAGCCGGAGGCGGCAGTGCCTGTAAACTACAATCTGATTACTCTGGAGGGAAGCACCTCCGGCCGGCAGAGCTTCTTCGGACAGGGCGCAGGCCGGTATCCCACCGCATATAATGTGGTGCAGGACTGTGTGGACTTCCTGAACGGGCACGGCTTCTACTGCGCCTACGGGGAGAAGGTCAGCGTTGTGAATACGGATACCCTGCGCTATTATGTCCGGGGCGGCGGAGATGCCTGGCTCCGGGACAAGACGGCAGAGCACTGGGGCGACGCGGCGGTCACCAGACCCGTCACCGTAGAGCAGATGCACAGCTGGCTGCGGGAGAATCCCGGTGCCTTTATCGCGGCACTGCCCAAGGAAAAGTAAAGCGGGGAACCTACCCATATCGAGGAGAAAAAAGGCAATGAAAGTAGTCAAATTCGGCGGCAGCTCCATGGCGGATGCCGGGCAGTACCGCAAGATCCGGGATATTCTTCTGGCAGACCCGGCACGCAGCGTGGTGGTGGTTTCCGCTGCCGGCAAGCGTGATAAAAAGGACCATAAAATCACCGATCTGCTGTATCTGTGCTATGCCCACACCCAGTATGGCGTGGACTGCAGCCAGATTTTTGACCTGATCGTGGAGCGCTACCTGGAAATCCGGGATGAGCTGGCGCTGGATATTCCTCTGGAGGCGGAATTTGCCGCCCTGAAGGACCGGGTGGACAACAAGGCGATTTCCCAGGATGAGCTGGTGAGCCGGGGCGAGTATTTTTCCGCCAAGCTGATGGCGGCATTTCTTGGCTTTGATTTTGTGGACGCGGCGGAATGGGTCCGCTTCAAGCTGGACGGCTCCGTGGACGCAGAGCGGTCCTACGCACTGCTGCAGGAGAAGGCGCAGGGAAAATCGGTGGTTATTCCCGGCTTCTACGGCGTGATGCCCGACGGGCATATCCGAACCTTTTCCCGGGGCGGCAGTGATATTACCGGCGCGCTGGCGGCAGCGGCGCTGGGGGCGGAGGTCTATGAAAACTGGACGGACGTTTCCGGCATTCTGATGGTGGATCCCAGAATCGTGGCAGATCCCGAGGCGATCCCTGAGGTGACCTATGACGAGCTTCGTGAGCTGAGCTACTCCGGTGCCCAGGTTCTTCACGAGGGAACCATTTTCCCCGTCCGGGAAAAGAATATTCCCGTAAATATCCGCAATACCAATGCGCCGGAGGAGCCCGGCACCATGATCCGGGAGCGGTTCGACGGCGACCATGACCCGGACCGGTTCATTACCGGCATCACCGGCAAGAAGAATTTTTCCATTTTGTCCATGTCCAAGCGGGGCATGAGCAATGAGGTGGGCGTTTTAAGAAAGATGCTCACGGTTCTGGAGCGGTACAATATTTCCATTGACTACGCCCCCAACGGCATTGACAATGTGTCCGTGGTCATGCCCAGCGAGTCTCTGGAGCCACACCTGTACGAGATCATGGCGGAGATCCAGCGGGATGTGAAGCCGGATTCTCTGGAGGTCCACGATCAGATCGCCGTTGTTGCCGCCGTGGGCCGGAGAATGGCTCACCGTCCCGGCATTTCCGGTAAGATCTTTGCCGCCCTGGGCGGCGCGGGCATCAATATCCGCATGATTAACCAGGGCCCTGACGAGCTGAATATTATCTTCGGCGTGGAAAACAAGGATTTTGAGGCCGCCATCCGGGTGCTGTACAACAGCTTCGCAAAATAAGCGGCACAGTTTTGGGAGGAATGGACTATGAAGCAATATACGGTAGCGGTATTGGGTGCCACCGGCGCTGTGGGCCGGGAAATGATAAAGATTCTGGAGGAGCGGAACTTCCCCGTGAGGAAGCTGGTTCCTCTGGCTTCTGCCCGGTCTGCCGGAAAGACCCTGAAATTCCGGGGTGAGGATGTGACCATCGGCCTGGCCCGGGATGAGGCCTTCCAGGGAGTGGATATTGTTCTGGGTGCGGCAGAAAACGACATTGCCAGGACCTTTGCGCCGGCAATTGTGGCGGCAGGCGCGGTATTTGTGGATAATTCCTCTGCCTTCCGGCTGGACCCCAAGGTGCCTCTGGTGGTGCCGGAGGTGAACCCGGAGGATGTGAAGTGGCACAGCGGTATTATTTCCAATCCCAATTGCTCCACCATCATCACCGTCACTGCGGTCAATGCCCTGAACGCGGTGGCTCCCATCAGAACCATGACCGCCTCCACCTATCAGGCGGTATCCGGCGCAGGCGCGGGAGGCCCGGTGGAGCTGATGAACGAGGTGGAGGCCCTGCGGGAGGGGAAGACCTGCGAGCCCAGGGTCTTCTCCCACCAGATTGCCTATAACCTGATTCCCCAGATCGGCGGCGAGCAGGTGGACGGCTATACCAGCGAGGAAATGAAGCTGCAGAACGAGGGCCGGAAGATTATGCACTTGCCCCAGCTGAAGGTGACCTGCACCTGCGTCCGGGTGCCGGTGGTTCGCAGCCATTCCATCTCGGTCAGCCTCCATTTTGACCGGCCGGTGACGGTGGAGCAGGCCCGTAAGGCCATTGCCAATGCGCCCGGCTGCAAGCTGGTGGATGATCTTGGCAGAAAGCAGTACCCCATGCCCCTGGATACCTCCGATCAGGACCTGGTATTTGTGGGCCGGATCCGCCCCGACCTGACGGATGAGTGCGGCATTGCCCTCTGGTGCTGCGGCGACCAGGTCCGCAAGGGCGCTGCAACCAATGCCATCCAGATTGCTGAGCTGCTGATAAAGGACGGAGAATAAAATCAGGAAAGCCGCTGCTGTTACGCAGCGGCTTTTTCATGGGCGGAAAGATTTTTCTTGCATTTTCCTCCGGCGTTTGCTACCATGAAAGCAGAAAAAATCAGGGAGGCGCCGTATGAAAAAGCAACCGCAGGGCTATATGACCACCTTTGGAGAGCGGCTCAGCTACTGGACCTACTTCATCGGTCAGAATGTCTACTATAATATCACCGCTGCCTTTATTTCCACCTATCTTGCCATGCAGGGCGTGGACCTTGCCAAGGTCGCCGTTGTGCTGCTTATCGTCAAAATCTGGGACGCGGTGAACGATCCGATTTTTGGTTACATCTTTGACAAGGTGAAATTTAAAAGCGGACAGAAGAGCCTGCCCTGGCTCCGGATTGCGACGCTGCTGATTCCCATTGTTACCATTGTGCTGTTTGCCATTCCCTCGGGCATGAGCGAAACGGGAAAGCTGGTCTGGTTTGGCGTGGCCTATGTGCTGTGGGATACGGTCTATACACTGACGGATGTGCCGGCCTATGCCATGCTCAATACCATGACAGACAATCTTTCCGAGCGGAACCTGCTGCTGTCCGTCAACCGGGTTTTCTCCGGTGCCGGTGTGCTGATTTACGGTGTGGTCCTGCCCATCCTGATCAGCGAAAAGGTGGGCATGAGTGCCTCCTGGGCCATTGCGCTGCTGTCTGTTTTCAGCGCCCTGACCATGGCTCCCCTGTCCCTGAACTGCAAGGAGCGCAATTATAAGCCCGAGGAGGAGGACGAGAGCTTCTCGCCCCGGCAGATGCTGCGCTACCTGGGCAGCAACAAGTATCTTCTGCGCTATTATGGCGGCTATATGGCTACCGATGCGCTGAAGACCTCCAGTGCTGTTTTGATGTTTGTCTCCTTCTATCTGTTCCACAATTCCCTGTATTCCGTGGTGCTGAACATCCTGAATATGGTTCCCGGCGTGTTCGCGGCTATGCTCATGCCGACAATCCTGAAGAAGCTGGATAAGTTCAAGACCCTGTTCTGGTGCAATATTGTCAATATCCTGCTGGGCCTGGTAATTTACTTTGCCGGGTATGAAAATCGGGTTCTGTTCCTGGTGCTGACCTGCGTGCGGACTATTCCCATGAGCATCGTGGGCATTCTGGCGTTTATGTTTACACCGGACTGCGCGGAGTACGGTCAGTTTAAGACCGGAATCAGTGCCAAGGGCATCACTTTCGCCATCCAGACCTTCTCGGTGAAGATCACGGCGGCGGTGTCCTCCTCTCTGGCGCTGGTGCTGCTGGGCCTGTTCCAGTGGGTCAGCGTGGAGGCCCAGAGCTTTGAGGAGCTGGCGGCCATGGGAGTCAGCCAGAGCGGCACCGCCCTGAACGGCCTGTGGATTGTCTATGCTCTGGTGCCGGTTATCGGCATGATTATCTCCACCTTCTTCTATCTGGGCTACCACCTGAATGACAAGGATGTTCAGATCATGGCAAAATGCAACTCCGGCGAGATCAGCCGGGAGGAAGCGGAAAGCCTTCTGTCCAGAAAATACTGAAAAAATACGGCGCACCGGTTTACCGGTGCGCCGTCAGTGTATCAAAGAAGAAAAATTCCCGGAAGCTGTGATTCCGGGCAGAGAGGGGGAAGAAGCCCTCTCTGCGACTTGCTAAGAGCCACCCTTTGGGCGGTTGCTCGCTTACATGGCACCTGCGGGCGCACACGTCACATCATTCGCCGCGCCACCTCTCCCAAAGGGAGAGGCTTGGCCCAGGGCTTCCAAATAAACTGTAGGGACACCGCTCCTGCGGTGTCCGGGAGCATCTTTTTGAAGGGGGGGAGCGGACACCCGGGGACGGGTGTCCCTGCACAGCGTGTCAAAGAACGTAGGCTTGCGCTGGTGCGGGAGCGCCCAAGGCTTCCCCGGAGGGGAAGGCTTTGCGGCGCTGTTTATGCTGCCTGACGGATTGCTCAGCCGGGTCAGCGGCGGAAGAATGCCACTGCCACCGCCCCGGGGCCTGCGTGGGTGCCGATGACACTGCCAACGCAGGTATAGGGCACGACCCGGAGGTTGTCCTCCCACAAAGCCCTGCTGTCTGCGATGTACTTGACCAGCAGGGCATCCGACAGACCGGTGTAGCCCAGAAGCACGGGCCTGGCGAAGTCGATGCCGCCGGCCTTCTGGATTTCCTGAACCAGCAGATTGTTGCCCATTTTGGAGCCCCGGGCCTTGCCGAGAATCTGAATCTCGCCGTCAATTAGAGACAGAACCGGCTTGATATTCAGGACCGTTCCAGCCAGGGCTACGGTTTTTGAGATTCGCCCGCCCCGCTTCAGGTATTCCAGCGTGTCCACCAGTGCCACGATTACGATTTTCTCCCGGTTCTCATCGAGTCTCCGGGCAATGTCGGCGGCTTCCAGCCCGGCGTCCAGGTAGCTCAGGGCCTGCTCGGCAAGGATGGCGCTGCCGATGGTGCAGGAGCCGCTGTCCACCACATAAATGTTGTCATAATCCTGGGCGGCGATCCGGGCGCTCTGGCAGGTGCCGGAGAGCCGGGAGGCAAGAGTGATGACCACAGCGGCCTCACCGGCCTGCTTTGCCTCCTCATAGGCTTGGGCAAAGGCGGCGGGGGATGCCTGACTGGTGGAGGGCAGCACGTCGGTTTCCACCAACTTTTGATAGAAACTGGTGTGGTCGATGGTGATGCCGTCGGTGTATTCATCGTCACCGAAGCGAACCGTCAGGGGTACGGTGTGTACCCGGGCTCTGTGCTCCGGCAGAAGATCGGCAGTGGAATCAACGATAATTCTGGTTTTCATAATGCTTCGTCCTTTTTTGTAGTATCGGGTTCGGGGAGGATGCGCTCCCCGCTTCGGGCAACGGCGTCCAGTCCGTTGCTGATGATGGAAAGGCAATGGTAGAAAGTGGCCCGCTCCTCCGGGGACAGCTCCGCGCTGACCTCGCTGAGCACCATATCTGCCTTCCGGGCGATCTGCTGACCGACGGAACGGCCCTTCTCCGTCAGACTCCAGGGGCTTTTGTAGCGCTTGGGGCTTTTGGAGCGGCAGATAAGGTAGCCGTTGGCTTCCAGATATTCCAGCGCCCGGGATATGGTGGCCTTGTCCTCCTCGCAGTGCTCACACAGCTCGGTGGCAGTCAGATTTCCGAACAGGTACAGATAGTACAGGCAGGAGACATGAACGCCCCGCAGCTGAAATTCCGCCATTTCCTGATTTTTGATTCTGCGTATGTTCCGGCTGATCCGGTTAATCAGCACGGTAAAGGTTTCAAACCGGCTCTGCATGAGAATTCCTCCGTTTGTTGAGATTTCAACAAACGGAAGTATAGCACGTACTTGTTGAAAAGTCAACAGATTGGCAACGAATGTGATTTGCAATTGACTTTAACGAACACCTGTTCTATAATATCGGCAGAAACGGAGGGGTGAAAGTGCATTATGTAACGGCAAAGGGAATTCTCTCTGCCCATAATGGCATGAACATATACCGGGGCTGCCAGCATGGGTGCATTTACTGCGATGCCCGAAGTACCTGCTATCAGATGAACCATGCTTTTGAGGATATTGAAGTCAAGGAAAACGCCATTGCGCTGCTGGAGGCAGCGCTGAAGGCCAGGAGAAAGCCCTGTATGATCGGCACCGGTGCCATGTCCGATCCCTATATCTCTCTGGAGCAGACCCTGGGGATGACCAGAAAGGCGCTGGAGCTGATTGAAAAGTATGGGTTCGGCGTAGCGATTCAGACAAAATCCGACAAAGTTCTGCGGGACCTGGAGCTGCTGAAGGCCATTAACGACCGGACAAAGGCGGTGGTGCAGATGACCCTGACCACCGCGGACGAAAAGCTTTGCCGCCTGATCGAGCCCAATGTTGCCACAACGGCCCGGCGGGTGGCGGCGCTGGAGCAGCTCCGGGATGCGGGGATTCCCGCCGTTGTGTGGATCAGCCCCATTCTGCCCTTCATCAACGATACGGAGGAGAATCTGAGGGGAATTCTGGAGGCCTGCATCCGGGCCCGGGTCCGGGGAATCATCAACTTCGGCTTTGGGGTGACCCTGCGGGACGGGGACCGGGAGTATTTTTATTCCCAGCTGGACCGGAAATTTCCGGGGATGAAGGAGCGCTATATCCGGACCTTTGGCAATGCCTATGAAGTCAACTCCCCCCGGAACCGGGAGCTGACGGCGCTGCTGCGCCGGATTTGCGGAGAAAACGGCATCCTCTGCGACAATGAGGAAATTTTCCGCTACATGAGCCGGCTTGAGGAGCGGAACCGGCAGTTGAGCTTCTTCTGAAGCGGAAAGCCGGGTAAGGGGAAGTGGGAGCCCGCTGCCCGGGATTGCAACTTTGGAATATTTATGCTATAATCCGCAAAAAGGGGGTGAAACCATGGCGAATTTATCCGATCCCGTAACCGTATTGAAGGGGGTTGGCCCGTCCAGGGCCAGGCAGTTTGCCCAGCTGAATATTTTCACCCTCCGGGATCTGATCTGCCATTTCCCCCGGGGCTATGAGGACAGAACCCGGCTGGTGCCCATCGAAAAGCTGGAAGCGGGGGTTCCCGCCTGCTTCCGGGCCATGGTTATGAATACACCCCGTACCAGCCATATCCGCAAGGGGCTGGATATCACCAAGGTTCAGGTGGCAGACCACACCGCCCGGCTGAATCTGACCTTTTTCAACAACCGTTTCGTATCGGATCAGCTCCAGTACGGCAGGGAATATGTCTTTTATGGGGCGGTTTCCGGGGATTTTATCGGATACAACATGACCAATCCGGCCTTCGAGCCCCTGGACTCTCCGCCTGTGACCACCCGCCGGGTGCTGCCTATCTATCCGCTGACAGCGGGGCTTTCCAACGGGGCGCTGCTGAAGGCTGTCCGGCAGGCGCTGGCAGTGTGCGATCCGCCGGATGAGATTCTGCCTGAGGACCTGCGCCGGGAATACGGCATCCTTGGGGCGGAACGGGCCTATTACGCCATCCATGAGCCTGCCTCCATGGCGGAGGCGGAGCTGGCGAAAAAACGGCTGGTTTTTGAGGAGTTTTTTGTGTTCTCCGCAGGCCTTTCTCTTATGCGTCAGGCCCGGGCGGAGAAAAAGACCCGGCGCTACGACAATGTGGCGCTGGAGGAGTTTTACGCCGCCCTTCCATTTTCGCTGACCGGCGCGCAGCGCCGGGCAATCGGTGAAATCCTGGGGGATCTTACCCGGGGCGCCCCTATGAACCGCCTGGTTCAGGGCGATGTGGGCTCCGGCAAAACCATGGTGGCGGCTGCCGCCGCCTATTGCACGGTGAAAAATCAGCGCCAGGCGGCGCTGATGGCACCGACGGAGATTCTGGCAGAGCAGCATTACGCTTCCCTTTCCGGGCTCCTGGCGCCTCTGGGGGTCACGGTGGGGCTGCTGACGGGCTCCATGCCCCCCAAGCGGAAGCGGGAGACCCGGGAGGCGATTGCCGACGGAGGGATACAGCTTGCCATCGGCACCCATGCCCTGATTACCGATTCTACCCGGTTCCGGGACCTGGGCCTGGTCATTACCGATGAGCAGCACCGGTTCGGCGTGGGACAGCGCTCCCGGCTGTCAGCCAAGGGGGAGGATCCCCACCTGCTGGTCATGTCCGCAACGCCCATTCCCAGAACACTGGCTCTGCTGATGTATGGCGACCTGGATGTGTCCATCATTGATGAACTGCCGCCGGGCAGAGAGCCGGTGGACACCTTCCTGGTGGGAGAGAGCTACCGGCCCCGGATCAATGCCTTTATCCGCAAGCAGGTGGCGGCGGGGCACCAGTGCTTCGTGGTCTGCCCCGCGGTGGAGGAAGGGGAAGAGCTGGGCATCAAGGCTGCCACGGTCTGGGCAGAAACCCTCCAGCAGACGGTTTTTCCGGATCTGCGGGTGGCGCTGCTCCACGGTCAGATGAAGGGACCGGAAAAGGAAGCGGCTATGTCCGCCTTTGCCCGGGGAGAGGCGGATGTTATGGTGGCGACCACCGTTATCGAAGTGGGAGTGGACGTTCCCAATGCCACGCTGATGGTTATTGAGGACGCGGACCGGTTTGGCCTGTCCCAGCTTCACCAGCTTCGGGGCCGGGTGGGCCGGGGAAGGGACAGAAGCTACTGCATTCTGACCTCCCACACCCGAAATGAGGAAACCGCCCGGCGGCTGAAGGCCTTCTGCAAAACCAATGACGGCTTCCGGATTGCGGAGGAGGATCTGGCTCTGCGGGGGCCGGGAGATTTCTTCGGCTCCAGACAGTCCGGCCTGCCCGGCTTCCGGGCCGCAAATCTGAGTCTGGACCTGGAAACGCTGAAGCAGGCCCAGAGCGCCTCTGCCCGGTGGATTGAGGAATACGGCACCTCCGACACGCCGGAGGCCCGGGCGCTGCGGGCGCGGATCACGGAGCTTTTTGACCGCGCAGAGGGGACGATGAACTAACGCGGAAACCCGGCAGAAAAGAGAACGGAATGATTTTACACCCAAAGGAGAAACCATCATGAAAAGAAGTCTCATACTCCTGGCGCTGGCGCTGTGCCTGGCAGCCAGCCTGTGCCCCGTATACGCTGTGGAAGCCGATGCCCCGCCGGAAGCGGACTGGGCGGAAAATCAATGGGGCGAGGACCTGTTCTGGAGCTACGACAGCGGAACGCTGACCTTCACCGGCACCGGCGCGATGCGTGACTGCTATGAACGTGTGCCCTGGGATGCCTACCGGGATGAAATCACCACGGTGGTGTTTGCCGGGGAGATTACCTACATCGGTGCCTATGCCTTTATGGATTACGATGCCCTGACCTTTGTGGATTTCGGCAGCGCCATGTATGAGATCGGCTATCAGGCATTTATGAACTGCGACGGCATTACCGAGCTTTTCCTGCCGGAGAGCTTCAAGGTTTTCGGAGAGGAATGCCTGCGCTCCTGCAAAAATCTGTCGGATATCCATTGCCAGGGAGGCTTTCCCTCCTTCCGGCAGAACTGCTTGTGGGACAGCTATGTGACCATCTGGTTCCCGGCGGAGCGGCCCTGGAATGTGGACACCATCGCCCAGCTGGAGGAGGCCTTCCACGGAAGAGTGGAATTCCTGGCATCCGACGGAACGGACCCCTATGAGCCTGTGGAGGAAACTGAGTCGGAGACAACGGAGGCAACCGGGGAAACGGTGGAGGAAACCACGGAGGCGACAGAGGAGACCCTGACGGAGGAAACCCAGACGGCTGCTTCCGAGGAAACCACGGAGCAGACCCGGGAAACCGAGACGGAGACTGCGGAAATGACTACCGGGGAAGCCCAGAAGAGTCCTCCCCAGACCGCCGGAGAAGCCGCCCCGGAGACCCCGGCAAGTCCGGAGAGCAGAAGCTGGATCGGACTTGTGATCCTGGGCTCTGTGGCGGTGGCTATCCTGCTGGGTGTTCTGGCCTTCGGCGGGAGAAAGGGCGGTAAATACCGCAGGGGCTGATTTAAAATTTATTTAACAACTTCCGGGAAAATCACTTATTTTTGGGATTTCCCGGAAGTTTTTTTGTGAGCAATGGAAAATTAAAAAAATAGGTTGTAACTTTGTGAAAAATGATGTAAAATAATATGACCAATAAAATGCATTTTTGCGACGATATTCGCTTCAGGAGGGAATCTTCTTATGGAAAAACCGATTGTTTTGGTAATCATGGATGGCGTTGGCAAGGGTGACGGCGGTAGCGGTGACGCTGTGAAGGTCGCCGAGACCCCCACGCTGGACCGTCTGCTGGAAACCTGCCCCCATACTTACCTGAAGGCCCACGGCACCGCCGTCGGTCTGCCCAGTGATGACGATATGGGCAACTCCGAGGTTGGACACAACGCACTGGGCTGCGGTCAGGTCTACTCCCAGGGTGCCAAGCTGGTGGGCGAGTCCATCGAAAACGGCACGCTGTACGCCTCCGAGACCTGGAAGGATCTGGTGGCTAACGCCAATGCCGGTCACGCCATGCACTTCCTAGGCCTGCTGAGTGACGGCAACGTCCACTCCAACATCTCCCACCTCATCGCCCTGCTGCGTCAGGCCCACGCTGAGGGCGTGAAGAAGGCCTACTGCCACATTCTGCTGGACGGCCGTGACGTGCCCGCTACCTCCGCTCTGGAGTATGTGGATGCGCTGGAGACCGTGCTGGCTGAGCTGAACACCCAGGGCTGTGACTACGCCATCGCCTCCGGCGGCGGCCGTATGCAGGTGACCATGGACCGCTATGAGGCCAACTGGTCCATGGTGGAGCTGGGCTGGAGAACCCATGTGGAGGGTCTGGGCCGTCAGTTTGCTTCCGCCAGGGAGGCCATTGAAGCCTATCGTGCCGAAACCGGTGTCATCGACCAGGACCTGCCCGCCTTCGTGGTGGCAAGAAACGGTCAGCCCGTTGCTAAGATTGCCAACGGCGACAGCGTCATCCTCTTCAACTTCCGCGGCGACCGTGCCCAGGAGATTTCCCTGGCCTTCGACCGGAAGGACTTTGACAAGTTTGACCGTCCCGGCTACACCGGCGTGAAGTTTGCCGGTATGCTCCAGTACGACGGAGACCTGAACATCCCCGAGCACTACCTGGTGCAGCCCCCCGTCATCAAGAACACCCTGACCGAGGTTCTCTGCGCCGCCGGCATCCACGAGTATGCCCTGTCCGAGACCCAGAAGTACGGTCATGTCACCTATTTCTGGAACGGCAACCGCTCCGGTAAGGTGGACGAGAATCTGGAGGTTTACGAGGAGATCCCCTCCGACGTGATTCCCTTCGAGCAGGCTCCCGCCATGAAGTCCAGGGAGATCACCGAGCATATGGTGGCTGCCATGGCCTCCGGCAAATTCCAGTTCCTGCGCTGCAACTACCCCAACGGCGACATGGTGGGCCACACCGGCG
>CAZDFB010000016.1:0-30246 GCA_964504605.1 uncultured Oscillospiraceae bacterium
CCATGCTCCCGGTCGCCATGGGCGGCCTGGTTCAGGTTCATGAAGTCCATGTCGATTTCGTCATTGGGGATTTCCTTGTTGTACTGGGTGGCGAAATGGCACCAGGGCTTCTGGAGGTTTGCCAGGCCGTTGATCCACATTTTGGAGGGGCTGAAGGTGTGGCACCAGGTGATGATACCGGCGCAGGTGTCATCGTAGTTGGCTTCCTTGACAATATTCGTGATCTGGGCGTTACTCATAGCCGTGACCTTGTAAACCAGCGGATAGGGCAGGCTCTCGCTCATCTTTTCAGCCATCTCCGCGGCACGGGTGGCAACGGTTTTCAGGACTTCTTCGCCGTACAGATCCTGAGAACCGACAACAAACCAGAAATTGTATTTCATATTGGTTTCCTCCATTTAATGTAAATTCTACGCTCCGTAAATGCAGGGCGTGCATTGCGCGATGCGCGGGCAACCACCGGTCGCCCCTGCAATTCAGATTTTTTCTACCGCTGTGCGCTCCACGTCCAGGAGTGCCTTGTAGTTTTTAATGTAGGTATTGAAGCCCTCCACATCCGCCTTATCCGGGGCAATGGTGGAGCCCTGGGTATTGGCAAAAACGTGGGCGTTCAGGTAATCCTCCAGAGACTCCCCTTCGGCCTTGTTCAGCCGGTAGGCTGCCAGCAGGGCCATGCCGTAGGGACCGCCCTCGCCTGCTGTTTCCATGCAGGTAACGGGGGCATTGCAGGCAGCAGCCATGTATTTCTGGCCCACCACAGGGGTCTTGAACAGTCCGCCGTGACCGGTCAGGCTATCGATAGCCACATTTTCCTTTGCCAGAATATCCATGCCGATTTTCAGCGTGGACATGGTGGAATAGAGGGTTGCCCGGAAGAAATTAGCCAGTGTGAACCTGGAATCCGGGCGGCGAACCACCATGGGCCGGCCCTCATCCAGATGGGTGACCCCTTCGCCAGCCATGTAATTGCACACCAGCACGCCGCCGCAGTCGGGATCACCCTCCAGGCTTTTTTCGTAAAGCCTGGTGTAGACCTCACCGGTGGAGGGCGCAACGCCAAGAAGCTCAGCGGTCTCTTTCAGCACGGAAACCCAGGCGTTGGAGTCATTGGTGCAGTTGTTGCAGTGGACCATGGCCACGGCCTTGCCGGTGGGGGTGGTCACAAGATCGATTTCCTCATAGACCTTCCGGAGGGGCTTTTCCAGAACCACCATGGAGAAGATGGAGGTACCGGCGGAAACATTACCGGTTCTGGGTGCGACCGCATTGGTGGCGGTCATGCCGGTGCCTGCGTCACCCTCCGCAGGAGCGAAGGGAATACCGGGGATCAGCAGATTATCCAGCATGGCAGCACCGGATTCCGTCAGGGAGCCTGCGTCTTCGCCAGCCATAAGCACACCGGGGAGAATGTCCCGGATGCCCCAGGGCTGATTTTCCGTCAGCTTTTCAAATTTCTGAAGCATTTCCTCATTGTAGGCGTTCTTTTCGCTGTCAATGGGGAACATACCGGAGGCTTCACCAATGCCGATGGCATTCACGCCGGTGAGCATATAATGGACATAGCCTGCCAGGGTGGTAATATGGGCAATCTGAGGCACATGGGCTTCCCCATTCAGAACCGCCTGATACAGGTGGGCAATGCTCCAGCGCTGGGGAATATTGAAACCGAAAGCCTCAGTCAGCTCTCCGGCAGCCTGGGCGGTGATGGTATTCTGCCAGGTGCGGAAGGGTGTAAGCAGATTCCAGTCCTTGTCAAAGGCCAGATAGCCGTGCATCATCGCACTGACGCCCATAGCCGCAACGCTTTCCCGATTCTCCACACCGGAAAGGGCAGCCTTCAGGCCCTTCCAGACCTCTTCCAGATCATAGGTCCAGATGCCATTTTCATAGGAGGATTTCCAGGTGTAGTCCCCGCTGGACACGGGAACGTGGGTTTCGTCAATGGCTACCGCCTTGATCCGGGTGGAGCCCAGCTCGATACCGAGGATGGTTTTCTTATCCATGATTACCTCACTCCGTTTTTTTAATTTACAATTGCCATTTCAGTCTCTTTATCAAAAACGTGGATCTTATCCGCGTCCAGAGCAACGGTGATGCTGCTGCCATAGCGGGCCGTGGTTGCGGCGCTGACCTCAGCGGTGAATTGGGCCTTCTTGACATTGCTGTAGGCATCGTCCGTAAACTGCCGCTGAATCTCAGCGGGCTTTTCATTAAGCAGATTAAAATACAGCAGAACCTTGGAGCCCAGCAGCTCGTAGCCGGTGATCTTAACATCGATCTGGGTATCCGGATGGCTGGCAAGCTCATGCTCCGCCTCCAGAACATCCTCAGGACGGATGCCCATAACAACACGCTTGCCGGCGTATCCGCCGTCGATCAGTTTCCTGGCCTTGTGGGCGGGAAGCTTAACACGGAAGCGGTCAAATTCCAGATACACGTCCTCCCCTTCCGCAACACAGTCGGCGTTGACGAAATTCATCTGGGGAGAGCCGATAAAGCCAGCCACAAACAGGTTCACAGGCTCGTTGTAAAGCTTCTGGGGAGAAGCGACCTGCTGAATAATACCATCCTTCATAACCACGATCCGGGTACCCAGTGTCATAGCCTCGGTCTGGTCGTGGGTAACATAGATGATGGTAGCGCCCAGACGCTGATGCAGAGCGGCAATCTCGGTACGCATCTGCACACGGAGCTTGGCATCCAGGTTACTCAGAGGCTCGTCCATCAGGAATACCTTGGGTTCACGGACAATGGCACGGCCCATGGCCACACGCTGGCGCTGACCACCGGAAAGGGCGGCAGGCTTCCGCTCCAGCAGCTCATCCAGGTCCAGCACCCGGGCCGCGTCAGCGACCTTCTTCTTGATTTCGTGCTTGGGAACCTTCCGAAGCTTCAGCCCGAAGGCCATATTGTCACCCACGGACATATGGGGATACAGTGCGTAATTCTGGAATACCATGGCAATATCCCGATCCTTGGGCTCCACGTCATTCATGATCTTTCCGTCGATCATCAGTTCGCCATCGGAAATATCCTCCAGGCCGGCAATCATACGAAGTGTTGTGGATTTACCGCAGCCGGAAGGGCCGACAAAAATGATAAACTCCTTATCCTCGACTTCCAGGTTAAAATCCTTTACCGCCTCAAAGCCGTTGGGGTAGATCTTGTAGATATGCTTTAAAGATAAGCTCGCCATGTTTAACCCTCCTGATTAAATTCCTGAATTGATCTCTAAATACTTGGTTTTATTTTACAGCATGAATCCCATGCCGACAAGTCCTTTTTTTAAATTAAACAAAATAATTACGCTTTGTACCGGACCCAAACCGACATTTCGCCCGGCTCCCGGTTCCCCCAGTAGCAATAGGGCACAAAGTGAAGCTCAGCCGGGGTTCTGACCGGCGGTTCGATGCTGTAAAGCCGGTTTCCAAAGCCGTCGGTCTGCATCCGCTCTCCGGTTCCTGTGACGGTGAAGAACGTGCACGAGGAATCCTCCCGAAGCGGGACGCTGGTATCAAGCACCAGTCCTGCCAGATTTTCCCCGTTGTCACACTGCTCCAGGCAATAAACCAGCGGTCCCTTCCGGATTGCGCATTTCCCGCTGTCTGCGCTGACCCGGGGATCGGCATACACCGGGCGGGCCGGCATACCGAACCAGAAGCTGATTTCCCCATTTCCCGGACCAACTCTGAGCACTGCATAGCCCTTTTCCATCTCCGGCGTAAGGGGCTTGCCATCCAGGAAAAATTCCGGTGCCTCGGCATAATCCGGGACCCGCAGCCGCAGCGTTACCGTTTTTTCCGCCTTTACATTGAGCGCCACCCTCCCTGTATAGGGAAGGCCGGATTTTACGGTTATGTCGCAGCAGCCGGTATGATAATCACCGCTGACATACAGATTCATCCAAACGCCGTCCTCGCTCTGGAACAGAACGTATTCACCCAGAGAAGCCAGCGTCCTTGCGATGTTAGGCGGACAGCAGGCACAGCCAAACCATTTCTGCCGCACCGGCTTAACATGAGCCTTGTCGGTTGCGGGCAGACAGGCGGAGGGAATCACCTCCAGCGGATTTACATAGAAGAAGCGCTTTCCGTCCAGGGCGACTCCCGCAAGGACCGTGTTCATCAGCGCCAGCTCTGCCGTGTCCATGTACCGGGCCTCTCCGGTAATCCGGGCCATCCGGCGGCAGAACATTGCCAGCGCGATTGAAGCGCAGCTTTCCGAATAATTGGAATCGTTGGGCAGGTCAAAATCCGTGGTAAACCGCTCAAGAATACCGGAGCTGCCCACACCGCCGGTAATATACATCCGGCGCTGGGTAATGTTGTCATACAGCCTGCGGCAGGCATTCAGAAGCCCGTCATCGTGGTAATATCCGGCAAGATCCGCCATTGCGCTGTAAAGATAGAGGGCCCGAACCGCGTGTCCCTCTGCTGTATCCTGCTGACGCACAGGCTTATGGGCCTGTCCGTACTGGGGCAGATAGGGATTTCGGTCAAACCAGCAGTCTACGAACCGCTCCCGCCTGTGTTCTGTGCTTAAATAGTCCGTCGTGCCCCGGCGGTTCACAAATTCCAGCGCCATATCCCGGTATTTTTCCTTGCCGGTGGCATCTGCCAGCTTGTAAAGGGCCAGCTCGATTTCCTCGTGACCGGGTACCGCATCCCGGTAATCCTCCTGATGGAATACCCGGCAGATATTGTCCGCACAGGCGCACATGATTTTCAGGAACCGGTCCTTTCCCGTAACCTGATAGTAGGCAACCGCCGCCTCAATAAAGTGACCGGCAGTATAGAGCTCGTGGCCCTCCTTCAGATTGCAAAACTGCTTTCCGGGGTGGCGAATGGTAAAATAGCTGTCCAGATAGCCATTGTCCTCCTGGGCCTGGGCAACAAGCTCGATCATCTCGTCCGCCGTCTTTTCCAGCTCCGGGTCCGGTGCGTAGGAAAGGGAGAAAGCCACGGCTTCCAGCCACTTGGCAAAGTCTGAATCCTGGAACACATGACCGTGGAAGTCACCTGTTTCCAGCCCTGCAGCAATCCGCAGATTCCGGATGCACCGGCTGGGCTCCGCATCCGGCACCCGGTCCATCAGGGATTCATACTGGTAAGGGATAATCTCCTCCTTCACCAGCCGCAGATATCGGTTCCAAAAAGCATCATCAATTTTCGCATCCTTAAGGGGCAAATAATTGCACATGATCTTCGTATTCTGGCTGTTCATTTCAAAAAATACCTCACTTTTTCAAAATAGTCAGGTTGTTTTTCACTTTATGTGCAAACGGTCATTCATCTTTTTGCATATTATTTTGATTTTTTCCAAACAAAAGAATTGACTGCTGGAAAAATCTGCTATATAATAAAGCGGAAATGGTAAAGAAAAGAGGAACGCACTATGCTTCACATCACATCTCTGGACGAAGGTGTCGAGCTGTTTAAAGCTCTCGGCTCCGATATGCGCATCGAAATTCTGAAGCTGCTGCTGGAAAACAAGCAGATGAACATGAACCAAATTGCCGCCAGTCTGGACATTTCCAACGGCGCGCTGACCGGGCATATCAAAAAGCTGGAATCCTGCGGCCTGATTTCCATATCCAACGAGTCCGCGGGCCACGGAAATCAGAAAATCTGCTCCATCCACACCGACAAAATTCTGATTGATATTGAGAAGGAAGTCGAAACCGACAACGTTTATGTTACCGAGCTGAAAATCGGTCAGTATTCCGGGCGGGATATCCGGCCCACCTGCGGTCTGGCAACCAGCACCGCGCTGATCGGTGAGGTGGATGACACCCGCTATTTCGATCATCCCGACCGGTTCAATGCCGACATTCTTTGGTTCACAAAGGGATATGTGGAATACACCATTCCCAATTTCATCCCCCGGAACCAGAAAATCACCGGAATCACCATTTCCTGCGAGCTGAGCTCGGAAGCCCCGGGCGTAAACAGCACCTGGCCCTCTGATATCAGCTTCACCATTAACGGTACGCCCGTGGGCATCTGGACCTCTCCCGGAGATTTCGGAGATACAAAGGGTCTGCTCACCCCGGACTGGTGGCCCCAGAACTGGAACCAGTACGGTCTGCTGAAGCTCCTTGTGGTCAATAAGAAAGGCACCTTCATCGATGGTCTAAAAATTTCCGATGTCAACATCGCTGCCCTGAACCTCAAGCCCGGCAACTCCATCACCTTCCGCATGAGTGTCAACGAAGACGCTCAGCACGTAGGCGGACTGACCGTATTCGGAAAAACCTTCGGAAATTACGGGCAGGATATTCGGGTATCTTTGAATTACGCCCCCATCAAGCCATAATCTCTTTGCGGAGCCGGTTTCCGGCTCCGCTTTTTACCATTTTTTATAGGGACAGTGTACGGTCCTTCGGGCCGCCCGAAGCTCCACATAGCACCCACAGCCAAGGCAGGTAGGTCCGCTGAGCTTATCGCAGGCCTCGCACAGGCCGATTCTCCTGTCGTACTCCCTTTCCTCTGTCCGGTCCCGGGGAGAAATTGCCGCCTTTGCCCTACCGATCAGCAGCAGATAATCCTCTGCCTGCTGACCGATAAGGCATTTTTTGCAAATTCGGCTCATTTACTCAGCCGCAGCTCCACAACGGATGCAGCGGGAATGGTCATCGTCATGCCGTCAATACCGGTAAACGCCTTTTCCACCACCCGGTCGGGCTGGTCAAAGGTATTGAAGCAGTGAATATCCTCGCCGGAGACGATTTTTGCTTCCACCACACGGTAGCCGTCTTCTTCCAGCTCCAGCTCCACCTTCTCCGCCTCGTCCGCAGACAGGTTGGCAACGGTAACGGTAATGATGCCGTCCTTCACGGATACGGACTCCGTCAGCATGGGGACGGTATCCTCCTGGGTGCCAACGGACTTTACACCAGTCAGGTTGGAGAGCAGCAGCTCGCCATCCTGATGATGGCGGTACATATGCATCACATGATAAGTAGGTGTTTTGACCATCTTATCACCTTCCGTGAGCAGGACAGCCTGCAGCACATTCACCATCTGCGCCAGGCAAGCCATCTTCACCCGGTCAGAGTGCTTGTTGAAAATATTCAGGGTCACACCGGCAATCAGCGCGTCCCGAACGGTATTCTGCTGATACAGGAAGCCGGGATTGGTGCCGGGCTCCACATCGTACCAGCTGCCCCATTCATCCACGATCATACCGACCTGCTTTTCGGGATCGTAGCGGTCCATGATCTCTCCGTGCTTTTTCACCAGTTCCTCCATGAACAGGGTCTTGTTCATGGTCTTATACCAGGTGGCGTTATCAAATTCCGTGGCGCTTCCCTTCGTCATCCATCCGTGGGGATGCACATAGTAATGGAGGCTCAGGCCATCCATCTGTCCATGGAGCTCCCTGGGGCAGCGTCCAAAGGTGGTCTGCAGCACCACATCGGTCCATTCATAGTCGTCCACATTGGCACCGCCGCAGATCTTCCTGATGGGCTTGGTGTAATCGTAATTGCGGACATAGGTCTGGAACTGGCGATAGAGATTTCCGTAGAACTCCGGACGCATATTGCCGCCGCAGCCCCAGTTTTCATTGCCAACGCCCCAGTAGTCCACTCTCCAGGGTTCTGT
Source organism: uncultured Oscillospiraceae bacterium (assembly GCA_964504605.1). Taxonomy (GTDB): domain Bacteria; phylum Bacillota; class Clostridia; order Oscillospirales; family Oscillospiraceae; genus Faecousia. The sequence goes on from CAZDFB010000016.1 coordinate 7,605, forward strand.
GTGACCGTTCTTCGTCCGCAGGTCAGCCATGGGAGAAATGCCGTTGAAGGTGATGTACTCTACCCATTCGCTCATTTCCCGAACGGTGCCGGAGCCCACATTGCCATTGACGTAGGTCTTGCAGCCCAGCTGGCGGCAGAGTTCAAAGAACTCGTGGGTACCGAAGGAATTGTCCTCCACCACACCGCCCCAATGGGTGTTAATCATCTTTTTCCGGTTCTCCTTGGGGCCAATGCCGTCCATCCAGTGGTACTCATCGGCAAAGCATCCACCGGGCCAGCGCAGCAGCGGGACCTGAAGTTCCTTCAGGGCCTCAACAACATCGGTACGCATACCGTTGACATTGGGAACGTCAGAATTTTCGCCAACATAGATTCCCTCATAAATGCAGCGGCCCAGATGCTCGGAAAAATGACCGTAAATTTCGGGATTGATGTGGCTAACCTTTTCATGCTCATTGATTTTCAGAACAGCCATATGTTACCTCCGGATGGAAAGATTTTTACAGGTTGTCAAAGCTGAAAACAGGTCTTCCCTCTTCCCAGCTGATTTTTTGCAGCATTGCGTGACGATTGGGATTGTACAGGGGGTCCCCGACAATTTCCGCCTCCGTCCGGGCATGGAAAACCAGAATGTCGTTGCCCGCCTCATCGGTTGTGAAGGAGTTGTGCCCGGGACCGTATACCCCCTTCTGAAGGTCGGTTTTCAGCACAGGCCAACGCTCCTTTTTCCAGGAGCGGGGGTCCAGAAGATCCGCATCCTCTGAGGCCGTCAGCATACCCATGCAGTAGTTGATGCCGGTATCGCTGGCGGAATAGGTCAGGAACAGCTTTCCGTCCCGCTGAATGACCGCAGGGCCCTCATTAACCCAGAAGCCATGGCGTTCCCAATCATAATCCGGTGTTGTCAGCAGCACCTGAACCGTGTCCAGGGTATAGCCGTTTTTCATGCGGGCAATGTACAGGTTGGAAATCTGCTTGCCTACGCCCACCTTCTCAGCCCAGACGTAGTAGTAAACGCCCTTGCACTGAAAAACGGTAGCGTCCAGAGAAAACGCCCGGAAGGAGAACTCGTCGTCCTCATGGGCCCGCATTTTCCCCTTCTCAACCCAGGGATCCGACACAGGATCCATACCCTGGCATTCCAGGACGTAGGGGCAAATATTCCAGGGATCATCCTTTTCGCCGCCGGCAAAATAGATATACCACTTTCCAAAAATAAAATGCAGCTCCGGGGCCCAGATGTGCTTGCTCATGGGGCCACTCTCGTGGGCCAGCCAGACGGTATGCTCCTCGGCATCCGCAAGCGCTGCCAGGGACTCGGCTCTGCGCAGTATAATCCGGTCATAGGCGGGTACAGAGGCGGTAAAGTAGTACATTCCGTCGGTATGACGGTATACATAGGGGTCCGCCCGCTGGGGGATCCAGGTCTTGTTGAATTCCAGTTCTTTTTTCATAAGCGACCTTCCTGATACTTGCAAAATTTCACTTTTATCAAAGCAAAAAACTGTTTTGCTCTGGTAAAAATGGGGGCTTCCCATGGAAGCCAAGGGAAGCCCCGGCATAATTCAAAGGATACTTGTTCCGCCTCAGGCAACGGACAGGATTTCGATGTAAGCGCTCTCGCCGCCAATAAAGAAGTGGCAGGGAGCATCCGCAGTCAGGGTGGAGGTGATGACAGCCTGCTCAGTCATAACAGTGCCGTCAGCGCCGGTGAAGGTGAAGTCGATGGTGACCTCGCCGCCATTGCGGGAAATGACCATGGTAACCTCAGCATCGGTCATCAGAGCCAGCCAGCCGGCCCAGTCGTTGCCCCAGGAGGTGGTGAAGTTGCCTGCATAGGAGGCATCGCCCCAGCCAAAGGCATCCGCACGAACCACGGCGTACTCAGCGTAGCCTGCGTAGTTGTCGGCGCTGGGCAGCGTCTCGGCGGTAATGGGGGTGTTGATCAGGCCAACCACGAAGTTGTGCCAGTTGGACACGCCGGAGGAGTAGTTGTTCATCTTAACGGTGACGGAAGCGCCGTCAGCCAGCTCCCAGGACTGGGAATTCTCGGTCCACCAGCCCAGAGTCCGGTCGGGAGTGCCCAGAACATCGATGGCATTCTCGTCAACAGGAGCAGCAGCCAGGGGTTCGGGCTCAGTCTCCTCTTCCACACTGGTGGAAGCCTCAGGAGCGACGGACTGAACATTGATGTCGCCCTCCTGGAACAGGGACAGAACCTGACCATCGGTCAGAGCGGTGTTGAAAACATACAGCTCGTCAATGAAGCCCTTAAAAATGGTATCCCAGTAGTTGATGCCGATGTAGCCCTCAACACCGTCACCGGTCAGGATTTCGGGAGCCAGACCGCCATACAGGCCCAGATCAGCGGAAGCGTCAAACACCATTTCGCCGTTCAGGTACAGCTTGCAGCCAACGCGCTCCAGGCCGTCCTCAGCGTAGGTGTACTTCTCACCGGAGGAAACCAGAGTCACCAGGACCCACTCACGCTTGCCGTGGACAGCGTCGTCACCGGCGTAGACCCAGGGCCAGACAGTGGTATCGGAGTTACGGTTCCAGACAACGGGGAAGATATCGGCGGAGCTGGTGCCCCACTCGGTCTTGGTGAAGTTCACCCAGGTGCAGGTGCGGTAGGTATCGGGATCAGTGGCAGCATCGGCGGCATCGCCAATGTTACGGCCCATCTGAACAACAGGACCGTAGGTAGACAGACGGTCAGCGTTCATCCAGAAGGAAATGGTGTAAGCATCGGTGTCGATGGAAGCCAGGTCAGTCAGCTGAACGCCGTACTTGCCGTCCAGATACAGGCACTGGCCCACGGGGCCGTTGGCAAACAGGATCTCATGATCGGAGGGAATGATATCATAGGTAGCGCCATCATTGATGGAGTCAGCAGCCTTATCGCCCTGGACAACAGCGGCGATGCCGGTTGCATCGTCAAAGCTCCAGTGATACAGAGCCTCGGGAACTTCCTCGGGAACGACAGCTTCCTTTTCAGGAACCGTCTCAGTGGATTCGGGTTCGCTTTCGGGGGTGCTGCTGGATTCCGTGGTATCACCGCCGGCGCAGCCTGCGAACAGGGACAGTACCATAACCAGGCACAGCAGCATTGCTAACAGTTTTTTCATTTTGGGTCTCCTTTCATTTTTCAATCCGCAGGGCGGATATAAATACGTACCGGAGTTTGGAGGGGCCGGGGCCCCTCCCCTGTTTTTTTATTCCGAATTACTGGTTGTCGGCTACCATCTGGGTGTACAGAGCAGTCTCTTCCTCGGAAAGGATGTTGTACAGGCTGTCAGGTCCAAAGTAGTCCAGCATAGCCTGTGCGTGGTAGTAGTTTGCCTTGCGGGTTGCTTCCTCAACATAGTCAGCGGCCTGGGCGGTACCGTTGTCAACCAGCGTATGGATGCCGATGGAGTTGAAATACTCATCACAGAAGTTCCAGTAGCCGGCTATGCTGGTCCAGCCGAAGGAGATGGGCTGCAGGCAGCTGGCGAAGTAGTTCTCCCAGTGGGCAACGTGCTCCTCGTCCATACCTGCGCAGTACATATCGATGTAAGCATCCCATACAGTCTCATTGGTGGTGATGGGTGCGGGCATAACATCATACTTCAGTGCCAGACCGGAGGCATTGGTGATAGTCTCGTCGTTGTACATTTCGACACGGGTCATCCAGCCGTCAACGCCGAAGGACATGAACTTCAGCAGCTCATAGGCCTCACGGGGATACTGGCAGGAGGTAGTGATTCCGCCGTAGTCGATGGTAGCGATGGAGTGATGGTCAGCGGAGGCATCGGCTTCAGAAACAGCGGGGATAACATAGGGAACCACATCAAAGTCGAAGGACTCTCTGTAGCTGGGGGTATTCCAGGTGCCCTGGAAGGTCCAGAATGCGTCAGTCATGATTGCAACGTGTCCGGAGGCGCCGTACCAGCCTTCCCAGTCGCCCATCCAGTCTTCCATTGCCTGGGTCTCGGTCTTGGGTGCCACATAGCCGCTCAGCTGCAGGTCGGAGAACTCCTGCTCGCCCACTGCCCAGGCGGACAGATCAAACTCAGTGCCATCGAAGCCGAACTCACCGATGATGGTCTGGGCCGCGGCAATGCCATAGTAGGAGTCCAGGCGGTTGTAGTAGCCCATGCCATAGTAGGCCATGCCGTCGGGAGAATCCAAAACGGTGGCATCCTTAATCAGCTGAATCATCTCGCTCCAGGTCCAGTTCTGGGTGGGAGCCTGCAGATTCAGCGTCTCCAGGACGCTCAGGTCCACATAGATAACGCCGGGGAAGAACTTAACGGGAACGCCAAAGCGGGCGCTGGTATTGAAGGTACCCAGGCCGGCGCTGTTGACCGTGGAAGCCAGAGCCCCGGTCTCGGGGTCTCCTGCCCAATAGCTGGACACATCTGCCAGCAGCGCATTGGACAGTGCGTAGTCACAGTCGGAGTACATAATAATGTCGGGGGTATTCTGGTTGGCAACCAGCGTATTCAGGGTATCGTTGTAGGTTGCAACGTTCTCGTACTTGACCTCAACATGGATGTTGGGGTAAATCTCCATGAAGCGGTTTGCCAGATACTGAACCGTCTCATCCTGGTCGAAGTGGAAGTAGGTCAGGGTGATCTCCTCATCGGTGATATCCTTATACTTCTTGTAGGGATGACCATTGATCTCAACGGTATCATAGTCATCGGTGAACGTAGTGGCGCTGCCGCCGCCACTGCTGCTGCCGTTGCCGCAGCCAGCCAGCAGGCCGATCAGCATGCAGGCAGCCATGAGCATTGCAAGAACTTTCTTTTTCATATGCTTCCTCCATTTTGTTGATATTCCGATTTATCGGGCACATCCTGTCCGATTTATCACAATAATTATAGCACAGCTCTCCCGGATTGTACACTTTAAATTAAAGTATTTTTGCTTAAATTAAAATATTTGTACCAATCAACAAAGAGCGGCCCCGGAAATTGATGAAAATGACAATACTCGGGTTTCACCGGGGGGATGCTCCCCCGGTCTGTTATTCGCCGGTAATACCTGCTCTGTCGATGCTCTCCACGAAATGCCGCTGAAGAACGAAATACAGCAGCAGAAGCGGCAGAATGCTGAGCATTGTGCCCGCCATACTGATAGATTCATTCAGGCTCGTAGCCGCGTTTGTAGCAGTGGTGGCATAGGAGGAGAAGTTACTGGCGAAGTTATCCAGCTGAATAACCAGAGTGGTCCAGCCGGAATCCGTCATAACACCGTGGACATACAGCTCCGTCAGATAGGACTCATTCCAGTACCAGACAAAGGAGAACAGGCCCACCGTGATAAAAGCGGGCTTGGCGCTGGGAAGCGCCACACGCAGGAAGGATTTGAAGTAGCCGGCACCGTCGATCTTCGACGCTTCAATCAGGACCTTGGGAATCTGGCGGAAGAACTGCCAGAAAATCAGGATAAAGATCGGCGCATTGATGCCCATGCCCAGAAGCGACGGAAGGATAAAGGACCAGATGGTACCCAGAATACCCATCTTATTGTAAAGGACATAGGTAGGAATCATGGTGACCTGACTGGGAAGCACAAAGGTCAGGATAATGATACCGAAGACGACCTTCTTTCCCCGGAAGTCAAATCTTGCCAGACCGTATCCGATCAGGGAGCAGGAAACCAGATTGCACAGCGTGGGAACACCCGCAATTACGATGCTCTGCCACAGCGACCGGCCAAAGCTCATGCTTTTGGCTGCCTGCAGGTAGTTTGACAGGCTGAAGGAGCTGGGCAGCCACTTGATGGAGGAATCCAGCAGATCATCCAGGCTCATAAAGCTGCTGGACACCATATACAAAATGGGATACAGATAAATGAAGCCGATGCAGATGAGAAGGGCATAAATCACAAACTGCTCCAGAAAGCCCCGCTGATCCTTGGAGCCCATCAGGAAGCGGCGGACCTTATCCTTGGTGATCCGCTGATACCAGGGCTTAGTAGCCGCTGCTGTCCGTGGTGCGGCTTGTGATCTTGCCCCGTGCCCGCTGGCGCGCGATGCGTTTCGCATTATGGCGATTCCTCCTTTCAACCTTTTTACGCTGCTTGAGCTCCTTCTTGACCGCCTTCCTGGCCCGCTTGACCTGCTTGTCGTAAGCGTCCTTCCGGGTGGTCAGCACCAGAGCAAAGGCACCGACGATAATCAGAACCACAATGGCGTAGAGCCAGGCCATTGCGGAGGCGTAGCCGTAGCCCTTCTCCTTGGTTCCGGAGAACATGGAGGCCTTGATAAGCTCAATGATGGGATTCTGATTGTTATTGGAGATAAACACCACGGTGTAGACCACATTAAGCAAAATCATGGACTTCAGGTTGGGAAGGGTGATCTTCCAGAAGCACTCCCAGCCGGAGCCGCCGTCGATCTTGGCAGCCTCATACATGGATTTATCAATTTTCTGCAATCCTGAGAGGAAAATCAGAATCTGAACACCGGAATACCACAGCGTGGTAATCATGTTCTCGAAGACCTCCGCGATTGGCTCCGCAATCATGGAGGGCAGCACCCCGCTTATGGCGTTTCCGATGGCCTGGGTATCAATGGCAGAAATGCTGCCTGCCCCCTGCTCCGTCAGCATACTCAAAATCGGGCCGCTGACGATGATAACCGGCAGGAAGAAAATCAGCCGGAAGAAACTCTTGCCCCGGATGTCCTGATTGAGCATCATGGCAATAATCAGGGCAAAGACCACAATGATGGGTGCGGAGATCACGGTTGAAAGAATGTAATCAACCAGCTGCACCGGGAAATCCGGATTCTGCAGCAGAATTGCCGTATAATTTCCCTGCTTCAGGAAGGTGAAGCTCATGCCCATGGGGGTATTCCGGATGTTATTCAGGGAATACCAGAAGGACATGACCAGCGGATAGGCCAGAAACAGCACCGCACCGAGAAGCCAGGGCGCAATAAACAGATAGCCAAACCGCGCCTCCCGCCGCTCCAGGCGACCGGGCTTGATCTTTTTCAGCTTTCTTTTTCTCTCCCGCTTTTCCTCGCGGGTCATTTCTGCGGGAATCTGCATTTCATTCATCCGTTCTCACCTACCTTATAGGACAGCGCATCGATGGTATAGCCGTCGGCGCTGAGGCTGCTTTCGGTGTAATTGACGTAAACCACGCTGCCATTGCTGTAACTAACCTTGGTCAGGCCATTTTCCAGAACCTGATGGGCAACAATATTGGCGCCCTCGGTTTTTTCCGCCACTTCCCGCAGAGCCCCATCGAACCGGGCGATGGTATCCCGGTATGTCTCATACTCCAGGCTGTACAGGTGGCTGGAATTGGTATAGATCAGCTTGGAGGAATCCTCCCATGCCAGATAGAAAGAGGGGTAGATGCCGGATTCCACCATCTGGAGGAAGTTCTCCGTCTTGTTGGCTTCAAAGTTCACATATTCCGAATACATGGGAACGATTCCCTTCAGAACCATGGACAAAAACGGCACATCCTGATCTACATACAGATAGTCAGAGGAGCCGAGAGGCATATCCAGGAATCCTGCGGTATACTTCCAAAGATACGCATTGGGAGCCTCCAGCAGCAACGAAGCGGATTCATCCGCCGCCCGGACCGTATCGATATAGGTCTGCATGGTATCCGTCCGGGAGTAGAAGCTGCCCTTGGAGCTGTAGGAGAAAAGCTTGTCGGTAATGCCTGCCAGAGCCAGCGTGTTGACGCCCTCTCCGGCGCAGTCGCTGACAAAGCCCGCCAGATTGGACTGGGACCGGGTGGGCATCAGATAGTAGAACAGATCGTACACCTCTGCCCGGAGTTCCTTTTTAAAGGTGCGCTTATTGACCATCTTCATCACATTGAAGGTCGTCATGTTGGTGGCATCATTGACCTCCAGAGCGTTGTTGTACAGATAAATATGGTAATTCTGCTCCCCCTGCTCCTGAATCAGCTGGGTCAGCTCCCGGGTTCCGCCGATATGTCTGTCCGCCCGATAGCCGGTGATCGGCAGATCATACAGACCGCCCTTCTGCCAGCCCTTGTAAACCGTGACTACGTTCTCCACGCCGTCGGAACGGAGTTCCTCATAAATCTGACGGATATTGTCCGCCGTGGTCATGGTGACAGCGGTGGTTCCCATAAGGAATTCTTCCCGCTCGGTGCCCAGGAAATCGATACGGGTGCTGTATCCGCAGTCCTGCACCGTTACCATACCCTTATCCAGCAGATATGTCCGGTAGGCATTTGCCATGCCGGAGTAATTGGCATTGTCGCCGGAAAGCAGACAATAGCGAACCTGCAGGTCCGTATGGAGCCTGTCGTTTTCCACCGTTTTCACCGTTCCGGAATTGGAATTGTTCAGAGGCTGAACATACACATCCCGCAGCAGGAACTTGGCAAAGCAGCGGTTGTAATCCACCATAACGCCGTTGGGCTGGCATTCCACGCTGCACCGCTCATCGCCGGATTCCACAATCGCCAGATAGGCCTGCCGGTCCTCCGTGTGAGCCAGACCGAAAATAGGTGCCATCACATCATTGGGCTGGGTGACGGTCTCAAAATTATCCCACAGATACGAGGAAGTTGTCTGGGAGGACATACCGTCATCGGTTCCGTAGATCATACGGGAATAGCCGGTGGAATAGCGGCCCTCCTTGTCATTCAGGTAAATCAGCGCACCGTTTCCATCCGGGATCAACATATAACCGGGCTTGTCACCCAGGTGGCTGTAGCCGAGGAACGGGAACAGGCTCACGGTACTGATATAGGTGCCCTCCTTTTCCTCCACAATGGAGGAATCCGGGACCCGGACTACCAGCTCATCGCCCTCCAGACTGATTTCCACACCCAGACCGAACTTATAATCGCTGAAATAGATCTCAGCGTAGACACCGTTTTCCGTATACCAGGTGGTGATTTCATTGGCGCAGGTGTTCATGTCCACCTGATAGGTATTGGTGGTGCCGACAATGGCATAGATTACGATGCCACTCTTCATGTAGCCGATCCAGCTCTTGTTGTTCTTTCCGTCATCCAGCGCCTCGCTGAGGGTGGATTCCAGAATAACGCCGGTTTTCTTGTTTTCCAGCTTGATGGAAAGCTGGGGCTCATAGTAATACAGCTTATAGCTGTCACTTTCCGCCACAAGGACGTAGTCCCCCCGGGCCTCCACCCTTTCGCCGGTGGTAACGGCTTCACCGGTGGTGGTATTTCCTGCATGGGTGGGCTGGGTTCCGCTGTCCCCGGACAGGAGTACCATTGTAACCACCAGAGCAATCAGGACCACTGCTGCGGAAATCCACGCAATACGTCTTTTCACTGTTTTAGTAGCCAATTCTGTACACCACCTCTCCGAAGATTGCTGTAATGAATTCAAACACCTGAGCCCACAGCACATAGATAATGAAAATCAGAAGCGCCAGGATCAGGGCGGTGAAGGCTGTCAGCAGAATCACCTTCACAGTTTCGCTCATCTTAAAGTTGTTGACCTCTTTAAGTCCCATAAACGCCAGAACAACGATCCCGCTATAGGCCGCAATCTGGAGCATACTGATGAGGAAAACCTCGTTGGTGGTCAGTACATGGGAAAGAAGATACATAATGGGCGTCAGGAGAATATAGGGCACCAGGCTGTAGCAGAACAGGGTGTAGATTTTCTTCACCGTGCCCTCGCCATCGTTGATGGTACAAACCAGGTAAGTGCAGGCTGTTACCGCCGCCACCACCAGCAAAACCGTACCCACATCGCTGAGGATCTCATAACGGCCCTCCATGACATTTTTCATCAGGAAGCCGCAGGTGTACTTATTGACCACATATTCCACAATGAAGATCAACAGCAGGAAGGTGGAGACGCTCCAGTTTGCCCTTCCCTCGTAGGAAATACCGTAGGCACCGTCTACCGGATGCTTACTGTAGTATCCGGCGTAACGCAAATCCGAAAGGAACCGATTCTCCCCAAGCTTATCCAGCAGCGCTCTGGGCTTATCCAGAATGTGCTTCTTCTTATCCAGAAGCTTAACGAGCTTCTGAACCAGCCAGACAGCCACAAGCAGGAAAATCACCGTCATGATGTTCTTCTTGAGCCATACATTCCGGATTTCCCAGAAGGCATCGGAGTAGCCGTCATAGTCCTTGGCCAGCTTTGCGTAGTGCATGGCCATCTTGTAATTCTCCTCCTGGAAATAGGCCCGGCCCATTGCCTTGTTGGCATAGTCGAACATGGAGTTCATCTCCAGGACACGGGAAAGAGGCTCCTTACTCTCGGTGTAGCGGCCCTTACCGTAAAGATGCAGGGCCTCATGGAGAAGGTCGGTAAATTCCGTAGGCGCATAGACCTGAATCCGGGCCTTATCTGCGTCCAGAACGTAGATTCTGTCGCTGGTGTCGATGGCAATACCGCTGACCATGGAGGACAGGCCCACCCGCTGGGTTCCGTCGTCCGGGCCACCGAATACGAAGAGCAGCTCGCCCTCACTGTTGTATTCGTAGATGTAGCCCCGCTGGTCGGCAACGTAGACATTGTCATGATAGCCCGCCACCACCGCAGTGGGGGTATCCGCATAGGCCTCGTTGTTGCCGCCGATCAGGTCGGTACCGGCAATATTCAGCCGCTTCAATGTGGAGCTTTCATTACCCCGGGTCACGGTATAGATCAGGCCTTTTTCATCCACCGCCAGGTTTGTAGGTGTGGCTGGAATATTGCTGACCATTTTTGCCCGCTGGGCATCCGTCAAAATCGCCCGGTAGATAATGGTCGTCAGGCTTGTGGAGGCATAGTTGGTACCAAAGTATCCCAGGAAGGTGCCCCCCTCCGTGGGAGAAATCTCCACAATACCGTTGGTGTTGGATTCGCACACCACAAACATGATTCCGGCGCTGTTGACCGTGATTTTGATGGGCAAAAAGCCCAGGGTGTCACCATAAAGGGGGCTGTCGGGCTTGCCATAGGTATTGATGACCTTGCCCTTTTCATCAAAAACAACCACCGCGCCGGCATCCCGGTCGGCTACATATACATGGCCCTCCTCCGTCACATAGACGCCCATGGGATTGACCAGTGTACCGCTGCCGATGATATCCACCAGCTCGCCATCCAGATTACCAACCACGATCCGGGCATTTCCGGAATCCGCCACATAAATCAGGCCGTCCCTGGTGACCATCATATCACTGGGCGAAGAAAGCGTTTCCTCACCGAACTTGGTGATGGTGGAATAGGCCAGATAAGCCGTCTGCGTCTGGCGGATCTGTCCGTAGCCGTTGATGGTGTATGTAACATACGGTGTCTGGGCGGAAACCGCCATAGGGCCAACCAGAGAGGAAATCAGCAGAGCCAGCAGCAGGGCGCAGCTCAGGCGCCGAAAATTCAGCTTTTTCTTCATGCTTCCACCCCGCTTACTTGATGCCCGAGCTTGCCATGGTGTTCATAACCTTGTTCTGCAGGATGATGAACAGCAGCAAATTGGGAACAAACATAATCAGCGTAGCCGCTGCGGACACGCCCTGACCTGCCACAGAGTTGTTGGCATTTGCCAGTGTGTTCATATAGAAGGTAAGGGTTTTGAGAGAGTCATCGTTGATAAAGTAGTTGGATGTCTCCATATTGGTCCATACCTGCTGGAATACCAGAATTGCCGCTGTGGCAATGGCGGGCTTAATCATGGGCAGGATGACCTTCCGGTACACCGCCCAGTCTGTTGCGCCGTCCATATAGGCAGCCTCGAGAAGAGAGTCCGGAACCTGCTCCACGAACTGCTTCACCAGGAACAGTGCCACAGGCATTGCCACAAGAGGAAGCACATGGGCCCAGATGGTATCGATCAGGCCGGTATTGCAGATAACCAAATACCGGGGAATCAGCACTGCGGTGCCGACAAACATGATGGCAACCTGGTTGATCTGGGCCAGCATATTGCGTCCCTTGAACTTGATCTTTGCCAGGGCAAAGGCGGACATGGTGGTCAGCAGCAGGGACAGGCCCACCGTCAGTGCGGTAACAATCAGGCTGTTGAAAATGTAGCGGCTCAGAGGAATACCGCTGTTTCGGCTGAACTTAATCAGCTTTGTAAAGTTTTCCAGGGTTGCGTTCTTCACAAAGAAGGTCGGCGGGAAGGCAAACAGCTCTTCCATAGGCTTAAACGCATGATTCGCGATGAATATAATGGGCATCGCCATGAACATTACCAGCGGAAGGATGATGACGATGATTTTCAGCTGACTTCTGTCAAACTTCCTCGGATTGATCCGCTTTCCTTTGTACGCCATGTTTACCTCCTTTCCCGTAGGGGTCCTTGTCTGTGAGCAGGACGTTGGCGGCTTTACTGAACAGCTGGACAATGAGCAGAAGCACAACGGAAACCGCTGCCGCATAGCCCATTTCGTAGCGCAGGAAGCCATAGTCCTCAATGTGGTTTACCAGCAGCTGGGAGGCATAGCCCGGGGAGGGATTGCCAACCAGCAAAGAAGAAATCATGCCATTCTGGAACGCGCCCACAATAGCCATAACTGCCGCGAAAAGCATCTGAGGCTTCATCTGGGGGATGGTAATGTAGATCATCTCCTGGAAGCGGTTGCTGATGCCGTCAATGGCGGAGGCCTCATAGAGTGTCTCATCGGTATTCAGGATACCGGCGATCATACTCAGGAAGCCGATGCCCATGGAGGACCACAGGCCGATAATGATAACAATGGGCAGAAGGAACCGGGTATCGATCAGCCAGATGATGGGCTCATTGATAACCCCCAGCTCCATGAGCCAGCTGTTGAGAATACCGGACTGGTCACCGGAGAAAATGACCTTCCACAGGACGGTCATTGCCACACCGGTGGTCATACTGGGCGAATACAAAATCAGGGCAAAAATGGTACGGGGCACCTTGGACAGGTTACACAGCGCCCATGCCAGCACGAAGGACAGCACATAGCCGCCAATACCAACGATGACCGCATAAATCACCGTATTGGGCAGTACATACTTCATGAAGATATCATCACTGGTGAGCAGTGTGATATAGTTCAGGAAGCCTACCCACTCCGGGAATTCGATGGCGTTGAAATTCGTAAAGGACAGGATAACCGCAAGAATTACCGGAACCAGAATAAATATGGAAAAAATCAATGCGTAGGGGCCGATGAAAACCCAACCGTGCCAGTTGTTTTCCCGGCGAGAGATTTTGTTCTTCTTCCGCTTCAAGGCATTTTGGGGCGGATTGGTGTTCTTATTCTTTTCCTCAGTCAACAAAGCTCACCTCCTCAGCTTTCCCTGCCAAGCAATTCCTTGACACTTTCAATTGTGGGGATCACATAGTATTCGATCACATTGCCCTCACTGTCGATGTAACCGAACTCCTCCAGCTTCCGGATGATTTCCCGGTTGATGGTTTTGACCGCTTCATCAATGCGGCTCTGTTCGTTTTCGCCGTCCACAACGATGGCGTTAAATGCGTTGCTCATTTCCCGCTCCAGCATATAGGTGCCGGGAACCCGGGCCACATCCACCACATTGGCAGCGAACTGAAGGATAATCTCTTTATCATCGCTGTCCACAGGCAGCTGGGCAAAGGCCTCAACATTGGCGGTGGGCCACATATACTCATCGCCATAGGTAATCTGCATGGTCTGACCGAACTCAGCCTGAACCTTGGTGGAGGACCACCACTTCATAAACTCCCAGGCCATAGCCTCCCGGTCCTCGGTGCTCCTGAAAATGACGGTGCTTTCCGCACAGCCGCAGGTGCTGCGGTCCACAGAGCCGTCCTCCTGGACTGTGCCGGGAACCAGACCGATTTCCCAGGAGCCCTCCAGCTCAGGGGCTGCATTTTTCAGCAGGTTGTAGGTACCCAGATCCACAATACCGATGGGAACATCGCCGTTACGGAAATGCTGGTATACATTATCAATGTCCACCGGCAGATCATAGATGGTAAACAGGTCTGTCAGCTTGGTAAAGCCGTTTACGCTGGCCTCGCTGCCCAGAGCCGTACCGTCCTGTGCGGTTCCGAAATACAACGAGCCACCGTTCTGGACAATCAAAGGGGTGGTGCCGTGGAAATTACGCATAGCCCGCATACCGGCGGTGGGATAATAGAAGTTCAGTCCGCGCATCTGCAGCTCCGGCAACATATCAATCACATCATCCATGGTGTCGGGCAAGGTCAAACCCAGCTTGTCCAGCACATCCGTCCGGTAGGCCAGCACCCAGAAGTTCATGGTCTCCGGCATGGAGTAAACACTGTCGCCAATGGTTCCCGTCAGGAAGAAGCCCGGCTCATACACCGATGCAGTCTGCCGGAAATCTTCAAACTGGGTCAGGTCCACCAGCGCGCCCCGGACTGCCAGCTCATAGGGGATGGTATAGTTGATACCCGTTGCCACATCCGGCGCGCTGCCGGAGGAATTGGCCAGAACCAGCTTGTACTGATCGGGCATGATGCTGATGTCCACCTCAATTCCGGTGGCGGGAGTAAAGTATTCATCGATCATTTTCTGCATGACCTGAACATACTGGCTGGAGCGGTTGACCCAAACCTGCAGGTGATCCGGATCCGTATTGGAAGCGGAGTAGGACTGCTCGGTAAAGGATGCGGCAAAGCGCTGAATGCTCATCCAGCAGGAGGTGAAGAAGCCGGGACCCTCAGGCAGCCGGGCATCCTCCTGATACAGCCACAGGCAGTCAATCGCCAGGCCGTTTTCCAGCAGATTATCAATGGTGTTCGCCAGATGCTGATTGACGGAGTTTGTGGAAGAGGAAAGCTCCGCAATCCGGTAGGGAATTTCATCGAGGTTTTCCGCCAGAGAAATCAGCTGCTCCGCGGCGATAATCAGGCTGGACAGAACCGCCACATTCTCGGTGCCGTTGGTATAGCACAGTGCTCCCGCTTCCAGCTCGTAAAGCCGCTTGGCATAGCCGTAGAGCTTTTCCTCCAGATCCGGGATATACCGGGAAAGCTTCAGATCCCGGTACTTATCCGAGTTGGTGCCCGCTACCTTGGTAATCTCCAGAGACAGGTCGTTGACACCTGCCATGATCTCCTCAACGGACTCCAGAATATTGCAGATGGGATCCAGGGAAATGGTATAGGAAATGGTGTGCTCACCGGGCTCCAGCCAGACGGAAAGCTTATTCCCCTCGTCATCTGCCAGAGTATGCCGGCTGTACTTGGTGGTATAAGCCATCTTATAGCTGTGGAAGGCGGTATTGGGAATCTGACCGTCCACGCGGACATCCACAAAGACCGGGAAATCGGTCTTATCGGACTGCCTGTAATTCATTGCCACATAGTACCATCCGGCCTTTTCCACGAGAACGGTGTAGGTGATAGTCTGGCCCGCGGAATCAAAGGAATCGGAATCCACCGTATTCAGCACGGTATCCTTTACCTGGTAGGGCGTGACGCTGGAATCGTACTCCATCATAGCGTGGATGGAGGAATCATTGGTCATGGAATAATCCTCGCCCTGAATTTCAATGATGGCATCCCCTTCTGCCCGGGAAGACCCGGTGTAGTCGGGAATCTGCTCCGGGGCACCCAGTGTCAGCTTGCCCAGCAGGAAATTGCCGCTGCCAACGGTCAGCCGGAAGGAATGCGCACCGGCGCTGAGCTGAAGCAGCAGGGCTCCGCTGTGGCGGTAGCTGCTGTCCGTAAACCAGGTACTCTCCCAGCGGATGGCCTTGTCGGGAACCGTGACCACCTCATCGTTATACCGGTCATAGGATTTCTCCGCCTTGGGAAGCCAGGTTGCGGGAAGCGCCATATTCCGGCATTCATAGAACGGGAATTGACCGTCCACCTCCAGGGAAAGCTCCGCCGGAAGAATGGAATCATCATAAGAAAGGTAGTCCAGCGCCAGGGCGTACAGACCATCCTGAGGGACCTGCACGGAGAATTCCACCACATCCGATGCCTGCAGGTCCAGGACCTGGGCAGCGGAGGAATACCCCCGAATCGTCTGCGTAAGCCGCCCATCTCCCTGAACGAGATCGGCAAACTGGAATTCCAGCGCTTCACCGGAATAAACGCCGCGGCTGTACTGGGCGCTCACCCTGGAATAGTTGTTGGAAATCCGTTCACTGACATACTGACTGCTGTAGTTATAGTCGCCGTAGCTGCTCAAATCTCGTTTTTCATTGGATGCGCAGCCACCCAGGGCCGAAGCCAGCATTCCCGCCGCAAGCGTGGTGGCAAGGGCCCTTTTGAATAGCCTTCCTGTTTTCCTGTCCGTCATGGTGTCCTCCTTATGCATGGTCAGCTACAGAGTGTCGAAACCCGCCGCTGTTGATTGACGGAATCCGACCGTTCCGCCGAGACAACCGTTTCCGTAAAATAATTCCGCCTTTGTAATATGAACAATAGTTTTAATAATTGTAAATTATTTTACTTTTATATATTACTATGTAAAAAGCTGAATGTCAATCCTTTACAATGGCAAATTTTTATGCTATTTTTATAGCAACTTGCCAATGCGGCTGCTTTTTTGTTGGTAATTTTGCACTGTTATAAATATTCAGATTTGTGCGAACAGTCTAATTTTCCTCGTAAAAGGAGGACATTCCATGAAAAATCCCCTGCGTTTGAACGACTACAACGTTCACCGCAATCCCCCTGCGGGGTCCCACGATCCGTCTGTTATGTGGGACCCGGTCACCGAAAAATACTATTCCTACAGCACGGATGTCTATGGCCCCGCCATCGGCACCGATGCCCTGATCGGCATTCCGGTGAGAAGCTCCCCGGATCTCCTCCGCTTCCGCTATGAATCCGGGGCCGTTCTGTCCCCCGCTGCCATTGCCCAGGGCCGGGATAACGGAAGCTATCCGCCAACCGGGAATTTCTGGGCTCCCTATGCCGAGTATGTTCGGGGCGAATACCGGCTGTATTACTCCGCAACCCGAGCCTTTGGCAGCTCCGAGTCCCGGATCTGGCTCTGCGTCAGCGACAATCCCCTGGGGCCCTTTGAAAACCGGGGTATTGTAGCGGACACCTGGGGCACGGATGACAGCTTTCCCAATGCCATCGATCCCCATGTGGTATGGTCAGAAGGCCGAAGCTGGCTGGTGTACGGCTCCTTCTTCGGCGGCATTTACATCAAGGAGCTGTGCAGTGAAACCGGCCTTCCGCTGGAGGATCCCCGTGCGCTGGGAACCTGCATTTCCCGCAAGTCCTCCCCACCCCTGATCGATGGGCCTGAGGGGGCTGCTGTGATTTTCGTCCCGGAAACGGGGTACTATTATCTGTTTCAGTCCTACGGCTGGCTCGGGGACGGTTACGATATCCGTGTAGGCCGCAGCCGCCATGTCACAGGCCCCTATACAGACCGGGAGGGTGCCGATCTTGCCGGTGGCGCACTGGGGCAAAAACTGGCAGGCAGCTACCGCTTCACCGCCTCTCAACCCCCGGCAGGGGCGGACAATCCCCACTGGCAATGGGCAGGCTTTCGGGGGCCCGGTCACGGTGTTCCCTTCTTTGACCCCGTGAGCCGCTCCTATTTCTTCGTCCATCACATCCGGGACGGGGCAGCCTGCCTGGGGCACCCCGATCAGGACGGTCAGCGGATGAGCTATCAGCAGCATTATCTGATGGTTCGCCAGATGTCCTTTCTGGACGGATGGCCTGTGCTCTGCCCGGAGCCCTATACCGAGGGGACCCGTACCGTCTCCCTGACCCCGGAACAGGCAGCCGGTCTTTGGGAGCTGATCTTTTTCGAACAGGAAAATAATGACCAGTGCGAATCGGTACTGCTGTCACTGAACGCGGAGGCGCCTCTGCTGAAAAACGCCGTTTTCCACCTATGCGGTGATTTCGAAAACGGCGGTGAGGTCTTAACGCTGACAGGCTTTGACAGCCGGAGCCGGGCCGTCTGGGGAAAGAGAGTGACACATGAATAAAAACGAATTTGCCCTTACACCGCCCCGTGGGTGGAACAGCTACGACTACTATGACACCACCGTTACGGAGGATGCCGTAAAAGCCAACGCGGATTACATGGCAGAGCATCTGCTGTCCCGGGGATATGAATATGTGGTGGTGGATATCCAGTGGTACGCCTATGATACCGGCTCCCAGCGTCAGCGCTATCAGTACATTCCCTTCGGTCGCAACGAAATGGATGGCTACGGACGGCTTCTCCCCTGCCCGGAGAAATTTCCCTCCAGCGTAAATGGCGCCGGCATGAAGCCTCTTGCCGACTACATACACAGCAAGGGGCTGAAATTTGGCATCCATATCATGCGTGGCATCCCCAGAGAGGCCGCGCACCGGCATCTTCCCGTGCTGGGCACCGACATTACCGCCGATGTAATCGCGGACCCGGGCTCCATCTGCGACTGGAACCCGGATATGTACGGCCTGCGGGATTGCCCGGAAAGTCAGAGCTACTACGATTCTCTTCTGGCCCTCTACAGCAGCTGGGGGGTGGATTTTATCAAGTGCGACGATATTTGCAATACCCACGCCTATAAGGACCGTCCCTACATGGGCCGGCACGAAATTGAGATGCTCCACCGGGCCATCGAAAAATGTGGACGGCACATTGTCCTGAGCCTTTCTCCCGGGCCTGCTCTGACGGAGGAAGCCGCCCACTACTGCCAATACGCCAATATGTGGCGCATTACGGACGATTTCTGGGACACCTGGCCCCTGCTTCGGCGGATGTTTGATTTCTGTGAAAAGTGGCAGTATGTCATCGCCCCCGGCTGCTGGCCCGACTGTGATATGCTCCCCCTGGGCACGGTCGGCAAGGGCTTTCTGGCTGAGCGCACCACCAATTTCACCCCGGATGAGCAGCAGACAATGATGGCCCTCTGGTGCCTGTTCCGCTCGCCGCTGATGATTGGTGCCGACCTGCCCCAGCTGGATGACCGGACCCGGGAGCTGCTGTGCTGTGACGGTCTTCTCGCCCTTCAGGCAGATGGCTTCCGCCCGCGGCAGGTCTGCAAGGATGATACCCATGCCGTCTGGCTGACGGACGACGGCACCCACCTGGTCGTGGCACTTTTTAACTTTTCCGACAAGGCCGGTACCATTTCCACCGACTACCGGCAGTGGAACCGGGTCAGCCGGGTTCCTCTTGTGCCGGAAAGCGGCGTGTATCCCACTGTCATTGGCAATGGGCCGGTCACCATGGACTGCGGCACCTGCACGGCAGTCGTTCCTGCCCACGGCACAGTGGTTTTCACCATTCGCTGAATCCTCCCATGTAAACAAAAACGGCGTGACCTGCCCGGTCACGCCGTTTTTTCCTCTAAAAAGCAATGGATTCAATAATAAAACTTTCTGTGTACCAGAATAGCAGCATAGACTGCCGCGGAAATTCCGCACAGGATCCCGGCATACACAAGAATCTCCACAAAGCTGACCTTCCACACATTCAGCAGGAAGATGGAAAACATCAAAAGCATCGCCAGCCAGTAGACGTAGGCCAGAACCGTAAACACCAGCCACCGTCCGGCTGTCTTCGCCACATCGGCAGCAATCTGCCGCCGGTCCATATTCCCATAATAGGGATTGATCCGGGGGCGGAAGCCCTCTCTGGGCGGCTTTTTTCCCTTATTGCCCGTTTTCGCCATATTTCACACCCCAAATGCTTTCATTAAAGCCAACTGCGGAAAATGTCATCACTTCAGCTCCGGCCTCATCCAGCATCCGGCAAAATACACCCTTATATTCCTTCCCATCCAGGGTCAGGGTCATGTAATAGCTGCCATCCTTTGCCTCCCAGCTGCCCTGGAGCTTCTCGCCCTGGACAGAGCCGTCGCTGAGCAGGTAGACAATGACAGGCTCCACGCAAACCGCGTCAATTTCGGTGCCCTGGTTAATCATGTAGTAGCGGCCCACGACCTCCTCCGCCGCGTATCCGTCAGCGGATACAGTCTCACCCTGGGTCTGGTAGGGCAACATACAGGGCCAGCCATCCTCATTCACAAGGAACTGATGCACCCGGGGAGAATGGGTCTCGCTGGAGCCGTTGAACCGGGTATGATACACAATGTAGAGCCTGTTGTCCGTATCCTGAAGGGCGGAATTATGGCCTGTTGCCATATAGCCGATGGGAAGACTGGGCAGGTTGTAATTTCCGGAAAGCTTCAGGCCATAGTAGGCATGGTTAACATTGGCAAAGGGGGTCTTCCCATTCATATCTACATAATCTCCGTCCACGGTTTCCGACCGGAAAACCCGGATCTGATAGCCGCCGGTGCGGTTGAGGGCACCATAGGAGACGAACAGATAGTAGTACCGGCTGACAGAATCATACAGAATATAGGGTCCCTCAATGGACTTATGCCCGCCGCCAAGGAGTCGCTTGCCAAAATAGGGGTCCACCCCATTTTCGGGGTCCGCCTGGGGATGGATTACCTCACCGGTAGTTGCGTCCAGCTCCAGCAGGAAAATACCGCCGGACCAGGAGCCGTAAACCATCCACATTCTGCCGTCTTCGTCGTAAAATACCGACGGGTCGATGGCATTGGGGCATTCCTCATGGTTGTACTTTCCGCCGTAGAAGTAGTGCTCCTGGGCATATTCCTTGGAAACTACGTCCAGCACATCCGTGGCCTCCAGTGTCTCCGGGGTGAAGCCGGAGTAAATCAGCGCGCCCTTCCATGTAAAGGGCCCCTCGGGTGTTTCGGAAACACCGTAGCACAGGTTCGACGCACACCAGGTGGAGGTGGTGCAGTAGTACATATAGTAAAGTCCCGTTGCTTCATTATAAATCACATCCGGAGCCCAGACATGGGTGCCACCATCATCCGTGGGGATCACGCTGATCTTATCTCCCGCATAGGCAAAGGCCTCCTGGGCCACGAAGTAAATCTGACCAAAGACAGGGTTCCCGGCATTATAGCCGTCCGCCAAACGGGTCCAGTCCAGCATATCCGTGCTGGTTGCCGCAGCCATATGGGAGCCATAGATATAGTAGGTATCCCCTACCCGGAGAATGGACGGGTCATGAACTGCCACTCCCGAAGAAACGGAATCCTTTTTGATACCCTCATAGCTGACAGTAAAATCAAGCTCCTCCCGGGGAATGCTCGTCTGCTCTTCCTGAGAATTCGGGGCATTACAGCCCAGGGTTCCCAGCGCCAAAGCGGCACTCAGGGCAATGGTCAACACTCTGCGCAGGCCTTTCATCATAGCGGTTCTCCTTTCGGCGGTTGCAATATGTTATATTATGCTAAAATATTTTAGCTTTTTCTTGATTATATAGGGAATCTTCCCCAATGTCAACCCTTCTTTCCCTTTCTTTGCCGGAATCGCAATTCCTCCTTGATTTCAGAGCTTCCGTCTGTCCGGAACAGAAAAGCCCGTACCGGCAAAGCAGTACGGGCTATGCTGATTCAAGTTCCGCTCTCAGGGATACGGCAGGACGCTCACACCCGGATCAGCTCGTAGCTGTCCTCACCCAAGCCGATCTTCTTGCCGTGGGCAATCTGGGTACGCCAGTTGGTGTGGGGGAAGGAGCCGGTCAAATTGTCCAGGTCAGGACGGTTTGCCTTGTGAAGCTTGGAGCCGGGAACAACAGGCTGGGCATTCACCGCATCGGCGCAGGCCAGATCCAGGGCCACCGGGTCAAAGCTGGCAAACATACCCACATCCGGTACAATGGGCACATCATTCTCCGCATGGCAGTCACAGTAGGGGCTCACGTCCAGAACCATGTTGATGTGGAAATTGGGTCTGCCATCCACCACGGCCTTGGCATACTCCACGATTTTAAAATTCAGCGCCTTGTTGGCCTCCGCATTGTCGTGATAAATCGCCCCGACGGGACAGACATCCACGCAGCGTCCGCAGCCCATGCAGTTGGTCCAGTTGATTTTCATTACACCGCTGTCCTGGAGCTGAGGCCCGTTGTGGGCACAGTTCTGGGCGCAGGCACCGCAGGCAATGCATTTCTCCGGGTCAACCAGTGGTCTTCCGTCGGAATGCATCTCACGCTTGCCCTCGTTGGAGCCGGAGCCCATGCCCAAATTTTTCAGTGCGCCGCCGAAGCCGGCTTCCTCATGGCCCTTGAAGTGATTCAGGGAAATGACAATATCCGCATCCATAATGGCCCGTCCGATTTTGGCTTCCTTCACATATTCGCCGCCGACTACGGGGACCTTCACGTCATCCGTGCCTTTCAGGCCGTCGGCAATCAATACATGGCAACCGGTGGACATAGGCGTAAAGCCGTTTAAGTAGGCGGTCTCAATGTGATCCAGCGCGTTTTTCCGGGAACCGACATACATGGTGTTGGCATCCGTCAGGAAGGGCTTTCCCCCGAGATCCTTCACCAAATCCACCACCACCCTGGCATAATTGGGCCGCAGGTAGGCCAGATTTCCCAGCTCACCGAAGTGGATCTTGATTGCCACAAATTTGTCCTTGAAATCGATTTTATCCATGCCGGCAGTCATGCAAAGCCTTGCCAGTTTCTGGGGCAGGGTTTCATAATTGCGAACACAGAAATCCGTAAAATAAACCTTAGAAGACATTGTGTGTACCCCCAAACATTTTTTCTATCTCTTAGTTTAGTTACAAAATCCGCTTATGTCAAGTCAAACCTGCGTTTCGGAGCCAAACAATTGTTTTTCCCTCGCCCGTCAGAAAATTCCGCCCGGGCTTTCAGGAAACCCGGGCGGGAGTGAATATCAATTTTCTTCTGCCTGAATATCGTCTCCGGTT
>CAZDFB010000017.1:0-8718 GCA_964504605.1 uncultured Oscillospiraceae bacterium
TCGAGCTCCTTCTGGCAATTGCAGGGGCCTTCGTTCAGGTTCTTGCCACAGCGGTGGCACAGTCCCTTGCAGTCCTCGCTGCACAGCAGCTTGGAATCCAGATTCAGGACGAAAACGGTCCTGATAATGTCATCCAAATCGGCACTGTCTCCCTCCAGAGGGAATACCCACTCATCTTCGTTTTCTTCGTTGGCCATTTCCGTCACGAGAATCACATCCAGGGGGAACGAAATGTCCCGGTCGAAGGGATTCGCGCAACGGTCACAGATACCGTGGATGGTGGTCCGGATGGAACCGGTCATCATAAGCACCCCGGCGGTATTGCGTACCTGTCCTTCTGCCAGAACCGGCTCGGTGACAGGGTAGCTGATGCCATAGCAAAGATCACTCAGATCCACTTCCGTGGAAAAGGAAACCGAAGTGCCGGGCATATCAATAATCTTGGAAAGTCCTAGCAGCATGGTTAGCCTCCTTTTCACAGTCGTGCCTAGATATTATATAGGGTTTTGCTCCATTTGTCAAATGTTATTTTCACAAAATCTTCGGTATTTTTCCGGCATGATACACAGGATGTTGGGGGGGCAGGTTCTATTTTTCGGAGGCGGGACATACTCTGTAGCAAACCATGGCAGGAGCTCCTCTCCTGCCGGATGAGGAGGCTCGCTATGGAAAGCATTTATCGGGACATTGCCCTGCGCACAGGGGGCAACATTTACATCGGAGTGGTCGGACCGGTGCGCACGGGAAAATCCACGCTGATCAAGCGAATCATGGAGCAGCTGGTGATTCCGGCTATCGACGATCCTTACCGCAGAGAGCGGGCGAAGGATGAGCTGCCCCAGAGCGGCTCCGGCAGGACCATTATGACCTCGGAGCCCAAATTCGTCCCTGAGGAGGCGGTGGAAATTTCACCGGACGGGAAATCGGTCCTTCGGGTACGGATGATCGATTCGGTGGGCTACATGGTGGAGGGAGCTTCCGGCGCTTTCGAGGATGGAAAGCCCCGGATGGTCACAACGCCCTGGTTCGATTATGAAATTCCCATGACCCAGGCGGCAGAGCTGGGAACCAGACGGGTCATGCAGGAGCACTGCTCCATCGGCCTGGTGGTCACCACGGACGGCACCGTTACCGATATCCCCCGGGAGGACTATCTGGCGGCAGAGCGCCGGGCCATTGGGGATATGCAGAGCACGGGGAAGCCCTTTCTGGTGGTCATCAATTCCCGGGACCCCGGCGGCGAGGGCGCGGGGCAGGTACAAAAGGAAATCCGGGAAGAATTTGGGGTGGAGGCCGTCATAGCGGACTGCCAGAGTGTGGATAAGCAGGGCATCTGCGAAATGCTGCGGCAGCTGCTTTATGCGTTTCCCATGAAGGAGCTTCGGGTCCATATGCCCCGGTGGATGGATGCCCTGGAAAGCACTCACCCGGTCAAGGCTCAGCTGTACCAGGCACTGCTGGAGAAAGCGGACCGGATTGGCAGCCTCGGTCAGGCGGAGCAGATTCTGGCGGAAATTGGCAGTCTTGAGCCGGTGGAGGGCTTCAGCCTTGGCAGCGTGGAGCTGGGGACCGGGGCGGTGAGCTGCGAGATCCGTTTCCCGGAGGAGCTGTATTACCGGATTCTCAGCAGCCGGGCGGGGCTGGAGATCCGCACGGACGGAGAACTGCTGGCCCTTTTGACAGAGCTGGCCCGGGTGAAGCGGGAGTACGACAAGATATCGGACGCACTGGCTGCCGTGAAGGCTACGGGCTACGGCGTTGTGATGCCCACTGCCGAGGAAATGAAGCTGGAAACCCCGGAAATTCTGCGCAAGGGCGGCTCCTACGGTGTGAAGCTGAAGGCGGGAGCCCCCTCTGTCCATATGCTGCGGGTGGATGTGGATACGGAGATCAGCCCCATGGTGGGAGACGAGCGCCAGTCCCAGGAGCTGGTTCGCTCCCTGACGGAGGCGGACCCGGAGAAACTCTGGCAGAGCCATATATTTGGAAAATCCGTATATGAGCTGCTTCAGGAGGGCCTGACCGCCAAGCTGGTGCGGCTGCCGGAGGATGTGCGGGAAAAATTCCGGGGGACCCTGACCAGAATTACCAACGAAGGGGCTTCCGGCCTGATCTGCCTGATTTTGTAACAGAGCGGGCAGAAAAAGAATTGACATTCCCATGCGCCCGATTTATAGTAAAGAAAAAGGGGGGGATTGGCATGGCGAAAAGCACCATCGAATTTATCTGGAAGGACCGGAAACGGTACCTGGGTATGCCCCTGAGCTTTACCCGCTACGCACTCAGCGAGGACCGGCTTTTCCTGTCGGTGGGCTTCCTGAATATCCGGGATGACGAGATTTTGCTCTATCGGGTTCGGGATATTGATACCCGGCGCAGCCTGTGGCAGCGGCTCTTCGGCGTTGGCAGCGTTACGGTAATGTCCTCTGACAAAACCACGCCCTGCCTGGTGCTGAAGAATATTAAGAATCCCGTAGGAGTCAAGGAGCTTCTGCACAGACAGGTGGAGGAAATGAAGATTCGACGCCGGGTCCGGGTGGGAGAGATCATGTCCAACGGACTGGACGAGGATCCGGAGACGGAACCGGACGAGAATCCGGATGAAATGTAAGCAGTGAGCCCCGCCCTGACGCACTATGCGGCGGGGCGGGGCTTTCTTTATGAATTCTTAAGGAGAATGGGGAAAAATAATTGAAGCGGACCCTTTACCGGGAGGGGAAACCGTGTTAAAATGAAAAGACTATCGACATGATCCTGGGGGAGCGGAAATGAAAGAAGCAAAGCACTTGAAAAGAAAATGGAATTACCTGGCATTGGCCTTTGCGTTGCCCTTTGTGGGAATGCTGATTTTAATGATAATTGCCGGCTGCAAGCCCTTCGGAGACAAGACCTTTCTGTACTCCGATGCCTGGCACCAATATTATCCCTTCTTCCTGAATTATCGGGAGGCGCTCCGGTCCGGGGATTCCATTCTGTACAACTGGAATCTTGGCATGGGCATGGACTATCTGGGCCTCATTGCCTACTATCTGGCGAGCCCGCTGAACCTGCTGAGCGTGATCGTCCCAGAAAAATGGCTGCTGGCCTATTTCAATCTGCTCCATCCTGTGCGGATGGGCCTGGCGGGGCTGTTTTTTGCCGTTTTTCTGAAGGAAATCTTCCGCAAGGAGGATATTTCCATAGTCCTTTTTGGCGGGTTCTACGCCTTCTGCGCCTGGTCGCTGGGCTACCGGTGGAATGTGATGTGGATGGACACCTTCGCCCTGCTGCCGCTGGTGGCCCTGGGGACGGTCAAGCTCCTTCGGGACAAGAAAGTTGTATTGTATACCCTGGCCCTTTTTCAATCGGTCTATTCCAATTATTATATTGGATTTTTTATCTGTATTTTCGTTCTGCTGCTGTTTATCTGCTATGAAATCTGCCAGTGGAAGGGCATTAAGCGCTTCTTCCTGGATCTTGGCAGAATTGCCCTGTTTTCGCTTCTTGCCATCGGTATGACGGCGACGCTGGAGCTGCCGGCCTTCGCGGCTCTGCAAACCACCCAGTCCAGCGTGAACAATTTTCCCCAGGGCTTCCGGCTGAATATTGCCGACGAAAACACCTGGCTCGGCCTGCTGGACGCAATGCGTCAGGTGGCGGGCAACATGGGCGGCGGTATTGAGCCCACCTGGAAAGAGGGCCTGCCCAATGTTTACTGCGGCGTTGGGACGATTCTCTTTGCGTTCCTGTTCCTGATGGCCCGGGATGTGAAGCTCCGGGATAAAATCTGTGCCGTTGTGCTGCTGCTGTTTTTCAATGTCAGCTTTATCTTCCGGCAGCTTGACTATGTATGGCACGGCTTCCATTTTACCAATATGATTCCCTACCGCTTCAGCTTCCTGTACAGCTTTGTCATGCTGTATATGGCCTATCGGGGCTGGCTGCTGCGGCGGAGCTTCTCCGGCTATCACATTGCCATTGCGGGAATTTTAACGGCGGATATTCTGGCCTTTTCCAACGATCTGCTTTCCAGGGTGGAAGTCGATTTCGGAGAAAGCGAATTGATGACAGCACTGGGGCTGGGGGATGTGGTATGGAATATTCCGGTCTATCTGCTCTTCAACGCCGCGTTTTTGGCGCTGTATCTGGTTGGATTGTTTTACAGCCAGCATAAGGTCAGGCTTCCGGCGGATGCCAGCGATCACACGGTTCAGCGCCACCGGGCGGAACAGGCACGCCGCCGGGTTCGGGCCCGGGCTGCCCTGGCGGGGATCATGGCTGTGGAAATCTGCGTGACGCTGGTGAATTTCGGCACGACGATGAGCTTCACCCGGGTATCCAATTACCCCCGGGGAACGAATTACACCGCCTCCATGATCCGCTATATGAAGGAGCGGGAGGATGATACCCTCTTCTACCGGGCGGAAGTGAGTCACGCCCAGACCCTGAATGACGATGCCCTTAACGGCTATGCGGGCATCTCTGCCTTCACCAGCTCGGCAAACGTGAATGTAACGGAGTTTATGAAGGCCCTGGGCTATGGCGCGAAAAATACCTATAACCGCTATTGCTGGGAGGAGGCCTCCCCGGTGTCCAACCTGTTCCTGGGCCTGAAATACATGATCGAACGGGAGGACCGGGACCGGGCCAGCTCGGTATTCACCGATCTTCACAGCTACGGCGGTGTCCATCTCCTGGAAAACAAGGCCTACCTGCCTCTGGGCTTTTTGACGGACACGGGGCTGGCGGATGTGGACATCCGCTCCGGCATCAACGTGTTCCTGCTGCAAAATGAACTTTTTGCGGCGGCAAGCGGGGTGGAGGATGTATGGAGCCGCCTTCAGGGCTCCACGCTGACCATCACCGGCCGTGACGTGACCGTGAAGGACCAAAGCTCCAGCGGCTATTGCTCCTATTCGGATGCTTTGCAGAATGGCACCGTGACCTATACCTATGTGGCGGACCGGGAGGGCTTCATGTGCGTGAACCTGGATCTGCCAAAACGCAACGACGTTACCATCCGCTACAATGGAAGCGTGCTCTATGAGGAGACCACCTCGCTGCCCCAGATGATGGCGGTCTGCGATGTGACCGTTGGCGATGTGGTGGAGGTGGTCATGGAGTGCGATGCGGGAGAGAAAAGCACAATGACCCTGACAGCTGCCATTTTGAACATGGAGAAGTTTTGGCAGGGCTATGAGGTGCTGAACGCATCGACGCTGGAGCTGACTAGCTTCTCCAATACCCGGGTGGAGGGCACCATTACCTGCGACCGGGACGGACTTCTCTATACGTCGATTCCGCAGAACGGCAACTGGCGGGTGCTGGTGGACGGGCAGGAGGCCCAGATCAGCCTGGTTGGCGACTGCATGATCGGTGTGACGCTGACACAGGGAACGCATACAGTCCGCTTCGTCTATCAAAACGATGCTTTTTCTCTGGGCTGGAAAATCAGCCTTGGCTGTGTGGCGGTATTCGCGGCACTGGTCATGGTGGTGTATCAGCCGGATATCCGGCTGAAAAAGGGCCGCTTTCAGAAAAAGTAAAGCCCGGCCCCGGGCTGGCGGACAAAATGGTCCCCAAAACATCTTTTATACGATGAAATGGCAGGCACTTTCGTGCCTGCCATTTTTTCTGCCTTAAGTTTAAGCGGCGGCCTGACAATTAGCCGGGCCGCCGCTGTATAACATGATTTTCAAAAGCTTTATATCCGAAAAAAGGTGACAGTGTCAGTCCGGCGGCTGTAAACGCTCGGTCAGAGCGCGGGGAAGACTGCGGGAGTCATTCGGAAATGACACGGGAAATGGTGCCGCCGCCAACGATAATATCTCCGCTGTAGAGCACCACCGCCTGCCCAGGGGTCAGGGCCCGCTGGGGAGTGTCAAATACCACCCGGGCGCAGCCGTCCGCTTCCGGGAAGACCGTGGCGGGCTGCTCAAGCTGACTGTAGCGGGCCTTGGCGGTGACCCGCAGGGGCTCGGTCAACACCGGGAAGGGGAACCAGTTCCAGTTGTCGGCAAGAAGGGAGGAGGCGTACAGCGCCTCGTTTGGACCAACTGTTACGGTGTTGGCCTGCATATCCTTGGCGCAGACGTACACCGGGGCACCCATAGCCAAACCCAGCCCCTTCCGCTGTCCCAGGGTATAGCACACAGCGCCGTTGTGGCGACCGAGAACCCGACCGTCCTGATCCAGAAAGTCCCCCTTTGGGTATTCCCTGCCGGTGTAGCGCTTCATGAAGGCCACATAGTCACCGTCGGGCACAAAGCAGATGTCCTGGCTGTCGTGCTTGCGGGCATTGACAAAGCCCTCCGCTTCTGCCAGGGCCCGTACCTGAGCCTTTGTCATGCCTCCCAGAGGGAAAAGGGTGTGGGCAAGCTGATCCTGGGTCAGTGTGTAGAGCACATAGGTCTGATCCTTGCTCCTGTCGGCGGCCCGGCACAGAAGCCAGCGCCCGGTATCCGGGTCCTGACGGATCTGGGCGTAGTGTCCGGTTACCACAGCGTCACAGCCCAGCTCCCGGGCCCGGTGCAGAAGACGGTCGAATTTCAGGTGCCGGTTGCATTCGATGCAGGGATTGGGGGTCAGCCCCTCCTCGTAGCAGCGGACAAAGCCATCGATGACCTTTTCCCTGAAATCCTCCTTGAAATTAAATACATAGAAGGGAATGCCGAGACGGCGGGCCACACTGCGGGCATCCTCCACATCATCCAGCGAGCAGCAGGTATTGCTGTCGGAGGCAATCATTTCGTTGTCGTACAGCCGCATAGTCGCGCCAATGCAGCTATAACCGCTGCGCAGGGTCAGCAGGGCAGCGGCAGAGCTGTCCACACCGCCGCTCATGGCAATCAGAGCTTTCTTTTCCACGGTTCCGGGCCTCCTTGATTCATTCTGCTTGGAGTATAGCAATCCCCGGGGGGAATGTCAACGGCAAAATTCTGCCGGACAGGGAAGAAAACACCGGTGCGATGAAAATAAGGAAGAGTGACAAAAAATGACATTTTTTCAATGCGGAACCGCATTTGCAATGTCTGTGGTTTACATAAGGACAGTGGAGCTGAATAAAAAGAGAATTAAATTGGGGAAAAGGTTACATTTTTGTAATTAAAGGGTTGCAATTTGGAAACGCCTCTGTTATAATATGGCTAAACTTACTTTTGTAAAGGAGCAAGTATACATATGAAGAGAAGAGTTATTTGCGGATTGCTTGTTGCGCTTATGCTGATCGGCATGATTCCTGCCGTCACGCAGGCATCTGCCGCAACGGTGCTTACCACCAGTGAGAAGGCAATTGCGGTTCTGAAGGACATGGAGGGTTTCGCCGCCAAGGCCCATCAGGACAATGGGCAGTATTCCATCGGCTATGGTACCAGCTGCAAGGCTACGGACTATCCCGGCGGAATTACCGAGGAGGAGGCGGACGCCCTCCTGCGGGCGCATCTGGCAACCATGGAGCCCAGCATCAACAAGCTGGCTTCCGACAATAAGCTGGAGTTCACCCAGAACCAGTTTGATGCCCTGATGCTGTTCACCTATAATGTGGGAACCGCCTGGACCAAGACGGACGGCTATTTCCGTACTGCCGTGATTCAGGGCAAGACCGGCAACGACTTTATTTACTGCATGACCCTCTGGTGCAAGGCAGGCTCCAATGTGCTTTCCGGCCTTGTTTCCCGCCGGCTGGCAGAGGCGGATATGTACCTGAATGGCTACTATGCCAAGCAGGCTCCCGGTAATTTTACATATGTGCTCTTCGATGCCAACGGCGGCTCCACGGAAACCGCTGTCCAGGGCTATGACGCTACCATGCCCGTTGCCATTAAGGCCACTGCCGCTTACACCGGCTACCGCTTCCTGGGCTGGTACACCGCTGCCGCAGGCGGCGAGTGGGTCACCCATCTGGATGACACCACCAAGGGCAAGACCCTGTATGCCCACTGGCAGAAGGACGAGGGCCAGCTGGACGAGGACGGCAACGTTCTGGGCCAGAGCGGTAACTATGAGCGGGTGGCAGAGCTGGAGCTGACCGTTTTCGATGGCTTCAACGCACCCGGCAACGGAGAGGACAGCCAGGAGCCCAAGACCATCGCCAAGGGCACAACGATTAGCATTGTCGCGGACTATGTGGACAGCGACGGCGTAAAGTGGGGCCGGCTGAAGGACGGCGGCTGGGTTGATCTGACCAATACCGGCGTCGAGCTGACTGCTGCCAAGGCTCCCGTGCGTCCTGTGGAAAAGGAAGAGGACGAACCCGAAGAGAAGGGTGTAGAGGTCACGGTCACCGTGGATGAGCTTTGTGTCCGCAGTGCTGCCGGTACCAACAGCAAGGTCCTGTCCTCCGTAAAGCGGGGCAAGAAGCTGAATATCACCGAAGTGGTTTCCATCAAGGATGTGAAGTGGGGCAAGTGCTCCGCCGGCTGGGTCTGCCTGCAGTATACGGACTATGAAGTGGTTTCCGCGGCAGATGGCGATGGCAACGGCGATGTGATCGCAACCGGAATCATCACGGCCAGCAACCTGTGTGTGCGCCGTGGCCCGGGAACCAATTACGAAAAGATCGGTGTCCTTCCCTGTGGCTCCGAGGTGAAGATTTATGAGCAGAAGACCGTGGGCGCAACCAGCTGGGGCAGAACCGCCGCAGGCTGGATCTGCCTGACCTATGTTCACGTTACCCCGGTGACACCCCCTGAGACGGAAAAGCCCGAGGAAACCAAGCCTGAAGAGACTAAGCCCGAGGAA
>CAZDFB010000017.1:8818-26314 GCA_964504605.1 uncultured Oscillospiraceae bacterium
AAGCCCGAGGAATCCAAGCCTCAGGAGCCCGGCAAGACCGGCACCGTGGGCATTGTTACCGCCAGCGAGCTGTGCATCCGCAGCGGTGCGGGCACCAATAATAAGGTTCTGGGCACTCTGCGCCGCGGTGCGGAGGTCACCATCACCGAGCAGACCGTGGTCAATGGTATGAAGTGGGGCAAGATGGACAAGGGCTGGGTCAGCCTGTCCTATGTGCAGCTGATTATTGTGGATGGCGGCAAGGATGACCAGACCGGCACGGGTACCGGCAGTGGCACCGGCTCCGGTACAGGCACCACGGACAAGCCCAATGGCACTGTGGGCATCGTTACCGCCAGCGAGCTGTGCATCCGCAGCGGCGCGGGCACCAATAATAAGGTTCTGGGCACTATGCGCCGCGGTGCAGAGGTCACCATCACCGAGCAGACCGTGGTCAATGGCATGAAGTGGGGCAAGATGGACAAGGGCTGGGTCAGCCTGTCCTATGTACAGCTCATCAATGGGGACAGCGGCAAGGACGACCAGACCGGCACGGGTACCGGAAGCGGTACCGGAACCGGCAGCACGGACAAGCCTGCGGGAACGGTTACCGGTAAGGTTATCGCCAGCAGCCTGTGTGTCCGCAGCGGCCCCGGCACCGGCTATGCACCCATGAAGGCGCTGCCCAACGGCACCCAGGTTACCATTTTAGATGAGAAGCTGGTCAACGGCACCCTGTGGGGTCAGATTGCCGGCGGTTGGATCTGCATGACATACGTGCAGCTGGATTCCGGCTCCTCCAGCGTGACTCTAAGCGGAACGGTTACCGCCAGCAGCCTGTGTATCCGCAGTGCAGCCGGCGCGGGCAACGCAATTCTGGGCACCTATTTTAAGGGCGCTACCGTGAAGATCTTGGAGACCACCACGGTCAACGGCACCATGTGGGGCCGCACCGAAAGAGGCTGGATCTGCATGACCTACGTCAAGTAAAAAAAGCAAATCCCGCAGGCGAGAGCCTGCGGGATTTTTTCGGTTGCAAGAGCGTGGAAGCTGTGTTAAAATGACGTAAATAAAACCTGGAGGGTATTGCCGTGAGCAGAGCAGATGAACTGTATAAAGAAACTTGCCGGAAAATTCTGGAGGAAGGATATTCGGATGAGGGCCTTGCGGTCCGGCCTCACTGGGCGGATGGCACCCCGGCCCATACGCTCAAGACCTTTGGCGTTGTAAACCGCTACAATCTTGCGGAGGAATTTCCTATTATGACCCTGCGCCGGACCTACTGGAAAAGCGCGGTGGATGAGCTGCTCTGGATCTGGCAGAAAAAATCCAACCGCATTGCGGACCTGAGCAGCCACGTCTGGGACGAGTGGGCAGGCCCCGACGGTACCATCGGCAAGGCCTACGGCTACCAGCTGGGAATCAAACACCACTATAAAGAAGGCGACATGGACCAGGTGGACAGGGTGCTTTATGATTTGAAGAATAACCCCGCCTCCCGCCGGATTATGACCAATATCTACAATTTCGAGGATCTCCATGAGATGAACCTCTACCCCTGTGCCTATTCCATGACCTTCAATGTCACCGGGAACAAGCTCAACGCCATTTTAAATCAGCGCTCTCAGGATATGCTCACCGCCAACAACTGGAATGTGGTGCAGTATGCGGTGCTGACCCACATGATGGCTCAGGTTTCCGGCCTGGAGGTGGGAGAATTTGTCCATGTCATTGCGGACTGCCATATTTACGACCGGCATATCCCTGCCGTCAAGGCAATGCTGGAGTGGGAGGGATTTAATGCCCCCACCTTCGTTATGGACAAATCCGTGACCGATTTCTATGGGTTCACAAAGGATTCTTTCCGGATGGAAAACTATCAGTTCCACCCCTTTGATTTTGAAATTCCCATGGCGATTTGACACGGGCTGGAAATGCAGGAGGAAGCACCATGAATCTGGCAAAAATTATGATACCGAAGGTCAGCACCGTTTTCCTGAAGGAGAGCCAGTCCGTCCGTCAGGGATGGGAGATCATGAGCCGCAACGGCTATACCGCCATCCCGGTAATCAACGCGGAGGGGCAGTATATGGGCTCTGTCAGCGAGGGGGATTTCCTGAAATATGTGATTGCCGCCGGGACAACGGATCCCCGGCACATGGAGCAACACCGGGTCTGTGAGCTGGTTCGTAAGGATTTCTGCCCGCCGCTGCAAATCGATTCCTGCCGGGAGCAGGTCATTGAATCTGTGCTGAACCAGAACTTTGTGCCCATTGTGGACGGGAGAAATACGCTGTGCGGGATTTTGACCCGCCGGGGCGTGATTCAGTATTTGGCAGAGGAAACGGCAACCCGGGACGAAAAGTAAAAAGGAGCACATTTATGAAGCTGATTGTTGCGGTATATGACAATTGGGGCATCGGCCGGGAGGGAACCCAGCCGGTTGCGCTGTCGGCAGACCGAAAATTTTTCCGGGAGACCACCCGTGGGGCTATGGTCATTGCAGGCCGCCGGACCGTTGCGGATTTTCCGGGACAGAAGCCTCTGCCCGGGCGGGAAAATGTCGTGATTTCCCGAAGCACCCAGGCGCTTCCCGGGTTCCGGCTGTGCCCCAGTCCGGAAGAGGCGGCGGCGCTGGCTCAGACGGCGGAGAATTGCTTCGTCATCGGCGGCGGGAGCATTTACCGGCAGCTGCTTCCCCTTTGCGACATGGCGTATATCACCAAGGTCCATGCTGCGCCGGAGTCGGATACCTTTTTCCCCAATCTGGATGAGGATGCTGAATGGTATTGTGCCGAAACGCTCCGGAGCGGAGAAGAAGACGGTATCGCGTACGAAATGCTTCTCTACAGGCGGAATAAGCCCGTTTCGTTCCAAAAATAACGGGAGGTCATTGCATGAAATGTCCCTTCTGCGGAAAAGAGATGGAAAGCGGCGTTGTTCAGAGCGCCCGGCATATTTTCTTTACCACAAAGGCCCATAAGGTCTGGTTCTATCCGGATACGGCCTGCGAAAAGGAGCTAGTGCTGTCCTCCCACAACTGGACCCGGCCCACCTGTGCCGCCTGGCACTGCCCGATGTGCAAAAAGGTCGTGCTGGATTACGAAAAGCCCTGTCAATAACGGCAAAAATTCTGAAAAAGCAGAAAGCGCCTCCGCAGACCGTGCGGAGGCGCTTTCAGTGTGTCAAAGAAGCCGAAATTCCTGGCTCCCCCTATGGGAGAGGCAAGATTTGAATTGCTTTTGATGTGTAAGAGTCCCGGATCAGCGCCGTTTGGGCTTTTTGGCGGGAGCGGCCTTGGCGGGGCCTTTGGGGGCGGGCCTGGAAGCGGGCTTCGGTGGGGCCTTCCTGGGGGCAGGGCCCTTCTGGCCGGAGGGAGCCGCCTTTCCGCGGGCCGGGGCCTTGGGAGGCGGTGCAGCGGCCTTCCTGGCTTTGGGGGGAATTGCCCGGATCAGGCATTTGGGACCGGAACCGATGAGATCCTCCCGATGGGCGGCAATGAGGGCCTCCCGCACCAAATAGTAGTTCTTCGGATCCCGGTACTGAATCAGCGCCCGCTGCATGGCCTTTTCATGGGGATCCGTGGGGACGTAAACCTTGTCCATGGTTCTGGGGTCCAGCCCTGTATAGTACATGACTGTGGACAGGGTGGAGGGGGTGGGATAGAAATCCTGGACCTGCTCCGGATTGTAGCCCATTTCCCGGATGTATTCCGCCAGCTCCACGGCTTCCTTCATGGTGGAGCCCGGATGGCTGGACATGAGGTAGGGAACCAGGAACTGGTTCATGCCGTACTGCTTGTTAAGCGCGTAATATTTATCCACAAACTGGTTGTATACTGCGTTTTTAGGCTTACCCATGCGGCTGAGCACCGCGTCGGATACGTGCTCCGGGGCGACCTTCAGCTGACCGGAGATGTGATACTGGACCAGCTCCCGGAAGAAGGTGTCCTTCTTGTCTGCCAGCAGATAGTCAAACCGGATGCCGCTGCGGACGAAAACTTTCCTTACGCCGGGAAGCTTCCGAAGCTTCCGCAGAAGGGCAACATAATCACTGTGATCGGCGTTCATATTCTTGCAGGGGGTGGGATAGAGGCACTGCCGTCCGCCGCAGGCACCCTTGGTCAGCTGCTTTTCGCAGGCCGGATGGCGGAAGTTGGCGGTGGGGCCGCCCACATCGTGAATATACCCCTTAAAATCCTTGTCTTTCGTCATGCGCTCCGCTTCCCGGAGAATGGATTCATGGCTGCGGGTCTGGATAATGCGGCCCTGATGGAAGGTAAGAGCGCAGAAGGAGCAGGCACCGAAGCAGCCCCGGTTGCTGACCAGACTGAACTTTACCTCTTCAATGGCGGGCACACCGCCCTGACTTTCATAGCTGGGGTGGTAGGCACGCGCATAGGGCAGGTCGTATACCGCGTCCATCTCCTGCGTTGTCAGCGGCTTTTGGGGAGGGTTCTGTACGACAAACAGGCTGCCGCAGGGCTCCACCAGCCGCTTGGCGGTGAAGGGATCGCAGTTGCCGTACTGAATTTTGAAGGATTCGGCGTAGCGCCGCCGATCCTTTTTCAGCTCCTCAAATGCGGGAAGCGTGATTGTGGGGAGGCTTTCATCCACACAGGTGGTTTTGTAAACCGTTCCATCCACATAGGTGATGTCTTTGGCTTCCATACCGGCGTTCAGCGCGTCTGCCAGTTCCACAATGGATTTTTCGCCCATGCCGTACATGAGAATATCCGCCTGGCTGTCCAGAAGAATGGAGCGCTTCATGCTTTCGGACCAGTAATCATAGTGCCCCAGCCGCCGAAGGGAGGCCTCAATGCCGCCGATGAGAATGGGAACATCCTTATAGGTCTGCCGGATCAGGTTGCAGTAGACCACGGTAGCGTAGTCGGGCCGTTTTCCCATAACGCCACCGGGGGTAAAGGCATCGGTTTTTCGCCGGTGCTTGGATACGGAGTAGTGGTTGACCATGGAATCCATGTTGCCGCCAGACACCAGGAAGCCCAGCCGGGGACGACCGAATACGGTGATGGAGCCGGGATTTTTCCAGTCGGGCTGAGAGATGATGCCCACACTGTAGCCGTGGCTCTCCAGAATGCGGCTGATAATGGCATGACCGAAGGAGGGGTGATCCACATAGGCATCACCGATCACATATACGAAGTCACAGCTTTCCCAGCCACGGGCAAGCATTTCCTCTTTGCTGATGGGCAGAAAAGACATATTTCTACCTCCTGAAGGTTATTTTTACTCAGTATAACAGATTTCCGCAGGAAAGGGAAGAACAAAAAATGGCGCATCCGGGTGGATGCGCCATTTCCTGATAAAGCGAATGGAAAATTATCTGCCCTGCAGCTGCTCCAGTGCGGCAGTCACGGCCTGAGGCAGAGGAACGCCCGCAAGCCCCAGATTTTCGGTGATGGACAGAATCTCGTTGACGCAGAAGCCGATGCACACCGTATCCCGGATGTAATCCGAGCCAGTGAGAATATCCATCTGGACCGCAACTGCCACAAACAGAAGCATCATGCCCTTCTTGATGAGGCCCTTCAGGCCGTAGGCCGAATTATAGCTTCCGGTTTCGGTTTTCGGGCTTTTGTGGAATACAAGCGCCACGATGCTCCCGGAAAGATAATCCGCTCCCATGCAGACCAGCAGGGCAATGAGAGCGCTGTCCCAGCCGCCAAAGGCGGCGGAGAAAAAAGCGCCGAGAATGCCTGCCAGGGTACAGATCACTTGCTTCATATGCTTCACCCCCTTTCCAGAATGGTTTTCAGCCGAACCCCAAGGGTGGCTGCTTCTTCCTTTGTCAGCGGTGCGGCCCAATCGGTATCCTGGGGGAAAAGTCCCAGAGAAACCGCCCGGTCGATGTATTCTCCCGGCGTTACCGGAACAAATTCCTTCCCGTCGGCCTGAATGATGGCTTCCGCAATGGCCTGGGCAATTTGCTGCCGGTGGGAGACGATGAAATCCGCCCCGGCGGGGGAATCATGAAAATCAACCTCCAGAAGTGCCGCCGGCGCAATGGTGCCGAAAAGCTCAAGCAGGTCTTTTCGCTCCACAAGATTCTGTGCCCGGTTGTTTTCCTGCCCAAGGGCCAGAAGACGGGCAACCAGCCCCTGGCAGAAGGCCCTTCCGGCTGCGCTGTAGTAAAGCGCCACCGGTCCCCGGGCCAGCCCACCGCCGCCGGCGTTGGAGTGGAGGCACAGGTGAAAGCCTGCCCCGAGGGCATTGGACTCCCGGCAGCGCTCCGGGCCGGAGGCATCGGCATCCGCCACATGAAAGAAAACACCGGCCCGATCCAGGTGGGGCGTGATGGCGCTGACCAGAAGATACATTTGCTCCTGCTCGCTTCCATAGCTGCCGAATCCCAGATTTCCGGCTTGATTGGATGGACTCAGGTACCAGATTTTACCCATAAGAAACAGCTCCTTTCAACCTAGCGAAAAAAAGGAGCCCCGGTTGCACGGAAATGTGCAACCGGGGCAAAAGGGTTATTTGTGATGGACCTTTTCCTTTGTACCGTCGGGCCGGACGATGTAGGTGTTTTCCAGCTGACCCACCAGATTTGCCTTGACTGAATCAATGTATATCCGGCGAAGCCGGGCCCGCTCTTCCAGCTCTTCAGGTGTCAGTCCCTCGGGAGATTTTGCCTTGGCGGCAAGGACGTTGATCCTTGCAATCACTTCGTTCATGTTCATATTTCTTACCTCACACATAGCGATGGATCGTTACGGAGATCCGATCTTTTTTTGTTCGGCCGTTCACGCAGGCCAGCCTGATTTTGCCCAGGCTTCTTACAGAAATTTTTGCGCCTTCTCCCACAGGCTTGTCCGGCTTTTCACAGGGAAGACCGTCCACTGCCGCCTTTCCCTGGGTGAT
Source organism: uncultured Oscillospiraceae bacterium (assembly GCA_964504605.1). GTDB lineage: Bacteria > Bacillota > Clostridia > Oscillospirales > Oscillospiraceae > Faecousia. The sequence continues at coordinate 15,682 of CAZDFB010000017.1, forward strand.
ATACTGAACGGCAAGGCTTCTGCTGATCCGAAAGCCGGAGGAAATCACACTGTCCAGCCGGAGGGATGCCAGCGTATCCCGGATTTCTTTGATTTCCGGCTCCGGAATACTGGCCTGGGAAAGGGGAATCCGATGAATCCGCAGGTGGGTCCGCCCGGCGCTGGTGAAGCTTTGCTCAATGTAGGGGGCAATTTCCGCTGTAACAAAGAAATCGCAGCTGCTTTTGTTGACGCAGATGTCTCCCAGAGTTTCCCGCCCGATGCCGGCTCCCATCAGAGCGCCGAGAAAATCCCGGTGGCTGGGACTTTCCGTGTGATAAAATTCAGCCCGCAGGCATACCACCGGGCTGTCCTCCTCGTAGAGGGCGGTATCGTCCAGATAATCCGGCAGATACACCAGCATGACCCGCTCAGCCTCCGGATAGCCGCCAAAGGCATAAAGGCCCGGAAGGTCTCCGAACAGATACCGGCTCATATCTACCTCCCGGGGAGACAGGAAGCAGGTGAATGCCGGGATGTTTTTTCGGATTCCGTTATTTATTTTGTCCCATATCTTTGCGAGAAGCATTCTGTCCTCGCCGGATTGGGCGATTTTTTCAATATTACTTCGGTCCATTTCATCACCATCTTGCATTATAGCATAGGATTTGCCCGTTGAAAAGAAGTTTTTCTTGTGCCGGAGAGAATTCTAAGGTATAATATAGAAAAAGTACTTGAAGGGGAGAGAAAATGGTCATAGGAATCATAGGCGCGGGTGCCTCCGGTATGGTAGCGGCTCTGGCTGCCGCGGAAAATCCCCAGGCCCGGGTGGTGCTTATGGAGCGCCAGGCCCGGGTGGGCCGCAAGCTCAGCGCCACGGGAAACGGACGCTGCAACCTGACAAATCTGCACGCCGGGCAACGGGGCTACCATGGCGAGGATGCTGCCTTTGCCGATACCGCCATTGGCCTGTTCGGCCCGGAAAAGACCCTGGGCTGGTTTGCTGAGCTGGGGCTTTTTACCGTGGCGGAGGAGAATGGGCGGGTATATCCCTACTCGGATCAGGCCAATTCCGTGGTGGATGTTCTGCGGTTTGGTCTGGAAAAGCCCAATATTACGGTGAAGCTGGGCTTCGAGGTGGAAAAGGTGAAGTCCGTCTCCGGCGGCTTTCTGGTGGAGAGTGCCCAGGAGCAGCTCCGGTGTGACAGGCTGATTGTGGCCTGCGGCGGCCTGGCGGGAACCAAGCTGGGCGGCGGAATGTCCGGATACCGGATATTGAGAAGCCTGGGCCACAGCTGTAGCAAGCTTCGGCCTGCTCTGGTGCAGCTGCGGGCCTCCTGGAGCGGCTGTGCGGGGCTGAAGGGGGTCAGGGCCAACTGCGAGGCCCGGATTCTGCGGGATGGTAAGAAATTTGCCCACAGCCGGGGCGAAATTCAGTTTACAGAGTATGGCATCAGCGGACCGGTGATTTTTGAGGTTTCCCGGGATGTGTGCCGGGAGAAGGGCGAATGGCTCTGCCGCCTGGACCTTTTGCCGGATGTGCCGGAGGAGAAGCTGAAGGAAGCCCTGGCCCGCAGAAGAGCAACTCAATTGCCCTGCGCTGAGCTGCTGACGGGAATCCTTCACAACCGGCTGGGCAGGGTGGTGGTTCAAAACTGCCAGATTCCGGCCTATGTGCCCATTGCCCAGCTGGAGGACCGGGAGCTGGAGCAGGTGGCTCATGCGGTCAAGGCTCTGGACATTGCGCTGACTGAGCCCATGGGCATGGACAGCGCCCAGGTCACAGCCGGCGGCATCCTGACAGAGGAATTTTGCCGGGAAACCATGGAAAGCCGGCTGGTGCCCGGGCTGTATGCCTGCGGCGAGGTGCTGGATATCGATGGTGACTGCGGCGGCTATAATTTACAGTGGGCATGGAGCTCAGGCCGTCTGGCAGGGCTTCATGCGGGAGGAAAAGAATGATTCGGATTCGAGATATTGCGCTACCCCCGGAGCACAACGCCCATCAGCTCCGGTTTGAAGCAGCGCAGCTGCTGAAGATTCCCAATTCCAGGGTCCGGCAGGTCCAGATCGTACGGCGAAGCGTGGATGCCCGAAAAAAGCCGGACGTGAAGATTATTTACACCGTGGATGTGGCGGTGGAGGGCAATGAGGAGAAAATTCTCCGGGCCGCCCGCTGCAAGCGGGCATCCCTTGCCAGAGGGGAATATTACAAGCCGCCGAAGGGAGGCTTTTCCTGCGAAAAGCGGCCTGTGGTGGTGGGTTTTGGCCCGGCGGGAATGTTCTGCGCCCTGATTCTGGCGATGGCAGGATGCCGACCGCTGGTTTTGGAGCGGGGCGATGACGCAAAAAAGCGCCACGAGAAGGTGACGGCCTTCTGGGCGGCGGGGGAGCTGGATCCGCGGAGCAATGTCCAGTTTGGCGAGGGCGGTGCAGGTACCTTTTCCGATGGAAAGCTGAATACCGGCGTTCATAATCCCAGAATTGGATGGATTCTGGAGCAATTTGTCAAGGCAGGTGCCCGGGAGGATATCCTCTACGACGCAAAGCCCCATGTGGGCACGGATGTGCTGCTGGAGGTGGTACAGAATCTGCGCAGGCGGATCGAAAGCCTGGGCGGTGAAGTGCGCTTCCAGTCCCAGGTCACGGGAATCAGGACGGAGAAAGACCGGCTTACGGCGCTGGAGGTCAACGCGGAGCAGTGGATTGAATGCGATACAGCGGTTTTTGCCATTGGACACAGCGCCCGGGATACATTTGAGATGCTGCGGGAAAACCGGCTGCCCATGGAGCCCAAACCCTTTGCCATGGGCACCCGGATTGAGCAGAAGCAGAGCAAAATCGATCTGGCCCAGTATGGACGGGAGGACCCGGTGCTGCCCCCGGCGGACTACAAGCTGGTTCAGCATCTGGCGGACAAGACGGTGTACACCTTCTGTATGTGCCCGGGCGGGCAGGTAGTGGCGGCAGCCTCGGAGCCGGGGCGGATTGTGACCAACGGCATGAGCTATGCCGACCGGGATGGCGAAAATGCCAATGCCGCTCTGCTGGTAACCGTCAATCCCCAGGAATTTCCCTACGATGGCCCTCTGGGGGGAATGTATTGGCAGCGGGAGCTGGAAGAGAAGGCCTTCCGGGTCAGTGGCAGCTACCGGGCCCCGGCGCAGAAGGTGGCAGATTTCCTGAAGAGAGTGCCCAGCACCGGCCCCGGTGCGGTCATTCCTACCTACAGGCCCGGGGTGCATTGGTGTGACCTCCATGAGGTCCTGCCGGAATCCATTACCCGGGCCATGGAGGAGGCCCTTCCACTGCTGGAGCAGAAGCTTTCGGGCTTTGCCGGAGCGGATGCGGTGCTCACCGGGCCGGAAACCAGAAGCTCCTCTCCGGTGCGTATCCTGCGCGACGAAACGAGGCAGTCCGCCCTCCGGGGCTTTTATCCCTGCGGCGAGGGAGCGGGCTATGCCGGCGGTATTATGTCTGCCGCAATTGACGGCATCCAGACGGCGGAGGCCATTTTGGAGAGTATGAAAAAATAAGGGAAAGTCAGACTGCGAAGGTACGCAGTCTGACTTTTTTGCTGAAATTCAAAACAGGCGATACAGAAGCCAGCCCTCCAGGAGCTGGAGCGCCAGAAGGGCGGGAACACCCAGGGTAAATTTCGGGTGACGGGTCTTGTGCCGGAAGGTATACATTCCCGCAAGACATCCGATGCTTCCGCCCACCGCGGCTGCGGTCATCAGGGTGGCCTCCGGGATCCGCCCCATTTTCTTCTGGGCCCTCCGCTTGTCCGCAAGCATAAGCAGAAAGCCTGCCGCATTGACTGTAAGGAGGTAGAGTAACAGAAGCTTCATATCAATATCCTTTCTGGAGGGGATTCTATGGGAAAACTTGGTGCCGTTATTTTGCTGCTGTCCCTGCTGCTGGCAGGCTGCGGAAGTGAGGAAACCTTTGAAACCGTTGCCGACGAGGCACTGCAGCCCGCTTTGGCCCAGTGCAGGGAAATTATCCTGCAGCTGCCTGAGGAGGCGGCCTCACCGGCGGTGGAAAGCGGCTCCGACCGGCTGTATCAGTGCAAAAGCTATGACATCAGCGTACAGGTGCTGGAGGGCGGCGACCTGGGACAGACCATCCGGACCCTTTCCGGCTATGAAGCGGAGAGCCTGACGGTCCTGCAGACCCGGCGGGATGATTTTGACTGCTATACCTTCGTCTGGGCCAGTGCGGGGGAAGCGGGGGACCTGGTGGGCCGGGGACTGGTACTCAGCGACGGAAGCTGGCATTACTGCGTAAGTGTCCTGGGAGATGCGGCCCATGCCCGGGACAATCAGGTGTACTGGGATGAGATGTTCCGCTCTGTGACACTGAGCTAATATTGTTCCAGTGCCTCCTGACACATTTTTTTGCACTGCTCCACTACGTTCTGGGGATAGAGAATCCTTGCCTTGCTGCCAAAGCCGATGATCCAGCTTAAGAACATGGGAGATACGGCAACGTCCACGGTGAAGACAAAGTGCTCTTCGCCGTCAGGAATCAGCAGGATATCCCGACCGAACCGGTCAATGACTACGTTTACCAGACTTTTGTGGAAACGAAGCTTCACGGTGGTGGGGTCACCCGAATACATTTGAAACAGCCGGTTGGCGTGGGCCGTCAGGGCCTTTCCCGTCAGCTCCGGGCAGGGAGTCCGGGGGGTGGCGGTGGGACGGATGTCACTCATTCGGTCCACCCGGTAGGAGGTAACGCCGTGGCGGGAGGAATGGGCCAGGAGGTAGCAGTTTTCGTTATCCTGGCAAAGGCCGTAGGGGCTGGCCTCGTAATTTTTCTCCCGATATTTGCGCTTTCCGTCCATGCCCCAGTCAAAATACCGGAAGGAAATGGTCACATTCTGGGCGATGGCCTCCTGAATGGCGTCCACATTGTAGTAGATGGTTTCGTTCATGCTTTTGACCCGACCGGAAACCAGCACGTCCCGGCGCATAAGCCGGGCATCATAGACAGAGCACTGGGTGCAGAGCTTTTCAATCAGCTCCCGGGACTTCTTCTCTGTCAGGAACCGGCTGGACTGAACCGCGTCGATGAGCAGTTTCAGCTCCGGCAGCTCAAAATTCCGGGAGGCAATGTAGTAGCCGCCGCCTTTGCCCGGAATGGATACAATATCAATGCCGTAATCCTGCAATGCGGCAATGTCGGAATAGATGGTTTTTCGCTCACAGGCAATGTTGTGCTGCTCCAGCATGGCCTGCAGCTGCGCCGCTCTCACCGGGTGATCCTGGTGGGAGTTTCTTTGCAGATAGTCCAGAATGTAAAAAATCTTCAGCTTTTGATTGTCAGACTTTGGCATGGCGGCACCTCCGGGCTCAATTTACACAATTATAGCACACAGGCAGCCCGGTGGGAACAGGAAATTTGCATTTTTGCTGAGAGTATGGTAAACTATCAAAAAAGGAGGCGATGCTATGGCATTTTTAGGATGCCACCTGTCCGCTTCTGCCGGGTATGCTGCTATGGTGGAGACGGCACGGACCATCGGCGGGGATACCTTTGCGTTTTTTACCCGGAATCCCCGGGGAAGCAAAGCGAAAAAAGAGGATCCGGCGGATGTAGCCCGGGCCGTGGAGGCCCTTAACCGGTGGAATTTCGGTCCTCTGGTTGCCCATGGAGCCTACACCATGAACCTGTGCACCGGGGATCCGGAGGCGAGAGCCTTTGCCGCGGAGATTTTGGAGGACGACCTGCGGCGGATGGCGGCACTTCCGGGGAATTTTTACAATTTCCATCCGGGCAGCCATGTGGGCCAGGGGGTGGAGGCGGCTGTGGACTATATTTCCCAGGCCCTGAGAGGCGTGCTTCGTCACGGCTACCCGGTTACGGTGCTGCTGGAAACCATGGCAGGAAAGGGCAGCGAGGTAGGAGGAAATTTCGGAGAGCTGAAGGCGATTATCGATGCTGTCGGCAGCGATTGTGTGGGGGTCTGCCTGGACACCTGCCATGTGTACGATGGGGGATACGACATTGTAAATGATCTTGACGGTGTGCTGGCGGAATTTGACCGGGTAATCGGCCTGGACAGGCTGAAGGCGCTGCACCTGAATGATTCCAGGAATCCCTTTGCCAGCCATAAGGACAGGCACGAGTGCCTGGGACAGGGAAGTCTGGGCCTGAGTACCTTTGAAGCGATCGTAAACCATCCGGCGCTTCGGGACAAGCCCATGATTCTGGAGACCCCCAATGAACTGCCGGGCTATGCGCGGGAGATTTGCACGTTGCGGGGTATGCTCCGGCTGTAAAATGATACGAAATGCAGCGGATGGCGTATGCCATTTCGCGGAAAAGGAGGCGAAGCTGTGCAGACAATTTTTGAAGCGCTCACCGGTGCCGAGAAAACCTACAGTCAGGTGTTTACAGGCTTTTTCCGCATTGCCGGCCCGCTGATGGTGATAATACTGCTGCTGCGCTGCTTTAAGCCCCTGCTGACTTTCAGGCGGGTGCCGGAAATATGGGCGTGGCTTGTTTTCCGGGACGGGAAACGGGTCTCGGTGACCCACTGGGAAAATGTTATCGGTCGCAGTAAGGGAAGCGATATCCAGATCAACTTTTCCACAGTTTCCAGAAATCATGCGGTTCTGACCCGGTATGACGATGGCAGCTGGACGATTACCGATGCCAATTCCAAGAGCGGCGTGCTGGTCAACGGTCGCCGGGTATCCATCCGGGCTCTGGAGCCGGAGGATGTAATCAGTATTGGCGGCGTAGAAATGATGCTGCTGCCCCTGTCGGATAAGCAGGAGCGCAAGCAGGCAAGGGTCCGCAGCAAGGCCTCCTCCGGCTGGGACAGCGTGGTGAATCTGGTGCTGCTGACCCTTCTGCAGGTTATGGCCTGTACCGCGTTCCTGCTGGAGGAAAACACGGAGAATATGCTCTCCATTCTTCAGGGATTTGGCGGCATTGCGATTTGCCAGTGGCTGCTGTACCTGTTTTATGTTGTGATAAACCGGCCCTCCTTTGAGGTGGAGACCATAGCCTTTTTCCTGTGTACGCTGGGTATGTCTGCCATTGCCACGGTCAGGCCGCTGGAGGCCACGAAGCAGCTGGCGGCACTGGTGCTGGGTGTCGTTACCTTCCTGGGAATTGGATGGTCTCTGCGGGACCTGGAGCGGGCGAAAAAAATCCGGTATCTGGCAGTGGCGGCGGGTATCGGCTTTCTGGTGGTAACGTTGCTTTTCGGCAAGGAGCTCTACGGCGCGAAGAACTGGCTTATCATCCAGGGAATGTCCCTGCAGCCGTCGGAGCTGACCAAGGTTTGCTTCGTATTTGCGGGAGCATCCACCATGGACCGGATTATGAACAAGCGGAATCTGATTTTGTTTATTGTCTATTCCGCCCTGGTCTGCGTATGCCTGGCCCTGATGAATGACTTCGGAACCGCGCTGGTGTTTTTCTGTGCCTTCCTTGTCATTGCCTATCTGCGCTCGGGCAGCGTGGGAACCATTGCGCTGGCCTGCGCGGCACTGGCCTTTGCCGGGGTGATTGCCCTGCGGATCGCCCCTCATGCCCTGCGCAGATTCGGTGCCTGGCGGCATATCTGGGAGGATCCGCTGGACAGCGGCTACCAGCAGACCCGGGCCCTGATGTGCATTGCAGCCGGAGGCCTTCTGGGGCTGGGACCCGGAAACGGCTATATGAAAGGTGTTTTTGCTGCGGATTCGGATGTTGCCTTTGCCACCATTTCGGAGGAATGGGGGCTGATTGTGGCGGTGTCCATGGTGTGCTGTATTCTGGTTCTGGGTTTGTTCACCCTCAGAACCACCCGGGTGGCCCGCAGCAGCTTTTATACCATAGGCGCCTGTACGGCTGCCAGCATTCTGCTGATTCAAGCGATTTTAAACTGCCTTGGAATGCTGGATGTGCTGCCCTTTACGGGCGTCACATTCCCGTTTCTCAGTAATGGCGGCACCAGCATGATCGGTGCCTGGGGACTGCTTGCCTTCGTGAAGGCGGCGGATACCCGGCAGAATGCCAGCTTTGCGGTGCGGCTGAAGCGTCCGGGGAGGTCGGAGCATGAATAGAGTAACAAAGCGGGCCTGGATTATGGTGGTCTTCATCCTGATTCTGGCAGGGGGAATGGTCTTTTTTCTGGGTGAATATGCCACCCAGTCCCGGACCTGGGTCCTTTCTGCGGGGTCTCCTCATTTGTACAACAATTCCCAAAATCTGGGCTGCGGCTATGTGACAGACCGGGAGGGCATTCTGCTGCTGGATACCCGGAAGGAGCGGACCTATTGTGAGGACGAGACAATCCGCCGTGCTACCCTCCACTGGCTGGGCGACGCGGACGGCTATATCAGCGCCACGGCAATCTCCGGCTACGCTGGAGAGATGTCGGGCTTTGACAGAGTCAACGGGGTCTATTCCTATGCCGGTACCGGCGGGCAGGCGGAGCTGACCCTTTCGGGCCGTGTTCAGGCAGCTGCGCTGGAAGCAATGGGGGACAGAAAGGGAACCATCGGCGTATACAATTATAAAACCGGTGAGATTCTTTGTGCCATTACCACTCCTACCTTCGACCCGGAATCCCCCCCGGATATCCAGTCGGATCCGGGCAGCGCCTACGAGGGAATCTACCTGAACCGGTTTATTCAGTCTGCCTATGTTCCTGGCTCAATATTCAAAATCGTGACCACTGCGGCGGCGCTGGAGACAGTAGAGGGAATTGCGGATATGCAGTTTACCTGCACCGGGGTATATGAATTCGGTGTGGACAGGGTGACCTGCGAACGGGCCCACGGCACGCTGAACCTGAAAGGGGCAATGGCGGCCTCCTGTAACTGTTGCTATGCCCAGATCGCGCAGCTCATCGGCAAGGAAAACATGGCCCGCTATGCCGAGGCATTCGGCGTGGCTGACAGCGTTTGCTTTGACGGCGTTACCACCGCAAAGGGAAATTATGACATTTCTGATGCTGCCGCGGTGGAGCTGGCCTGGAGCTGCATCGGTCAGTATACCGACCTGATTAACCCCTGTGCCTATATGACCTTTCTGGGGGCGGTGGCCGGTGGCGGCACCGGCGCAAGCCCCTATCTGGTTTCCCGGATCAGGGTGGACGATGAGGTGACCTATCAGGCACAAACTGCCTATACAGACCGGCTGATGTCCGGCGAAACCGCCGGGATCCTGGCGGAATATATGCGCAATAATGTGCTCAGCGTTTACGGTGACCAGAATTTCCCGGGCATAACGGTCTGCGCAAAATCCGGCACCAGCCAGCTGGGCGGTGGTCAGACCTCCAACGCCATGTTTGCCGGATTTGTGGCGGATGAAGAATATCCCCTGGCATTTATTGTGGTGGTTGAAAATGGCGGATATGGCAGCGCGACCTGTGTCCCAATCCTGAGCAAGGTTCTTGAGGCCTGCAAAACTGTGCTGGATCGGGAAAATGGTATTGTGTAGGATGCACAAAAATCCACGAAATGTGGACAGCAAAATGTAGTTTATGCTACGTTGACAAATGTCTCTCCTTGGTGTACAATTAGCTCAAATTCAAGAGGAGGTACACGAATATGAAAGCTTGCGTTGGTTTCGTCAATCCGGCTTTCCACTGTGGCACTATGCCCGCCGCGGCGTGTGCCCGCGCCCGGATATCGTCCCTTATGGACACTGCTGTTATTCTGGCAGTGTCCATTTTTGCGCCCATTATTTCCCTTCGACTGCGGCACTGGCGGGCGTGACCGGGACTTTCTATTTGAAAGAGATGGTTACGCAGAAGCGTAACCATTTTTTTACAGCAGAAAATGAAAAAGGGAGACTTGGTTATGAAAAAGGTTATTTCGTTCGCAATGGCGGCTGTAATGGCAGCTTCGATGCTGGTGGGCTGCTCCTCCGGTGCATCCCGGGATCCTAACACCATCCGGATCGGTATGACCGGGCCGTTTACCGGCAGCAACGCGGTTTACGGTCAGGCGGTGAAATGGGGCATGGAGGTTGCGGTGGAAGAAATCAATGCGGCAGCCGGTGAGAACGGTCTAAAAATTGAATTCCGGACAGAGGATGACGTGTCCGATGGTGAAACTGCCCAGAACGCCTACAACAAACTGAAGGACTGGGAGATGCAGATTTTTGCCGGAGCGGTCACAACAGGCCCCTGTAATACCATCGGCCCCCTGGCTGTGGAGGATCAGATTTTTATGATGACACCCTCCGGCTCGGCGGAATCCATCGTCATGAACCGGGAAAATGTGTATCAGATGTGCTTTACCGACCCCAACCAGGGTGCTGCCTGTGCTCAGCTGATTGCCGCCCAGAACCTGGGAACGAAAATCGGTGTGATTTACGATTCCTCCACGGACTATTCCACCGGTGTATGGAAGAGCTTTAAGGCCGAGGCGGAGAAGCTGGGGCTGAATGTGGTTGCTGACGCGGTCACCTCCTTTACTGCCGATTCTGCCAGCGAAATGACCACCCAGCTTACCAAATGCAAGGAGGCGGGCTGCGACCTGGTGTTCCTGCCGATTTACGCCACCGAGGCCTCCGTGGTTTTGAACAATGCCCATTCCATGGGTTATTCCCCGGCCTTCCTGGGCGGCGACGGCATGGACGGTATTCTGACGGTGGATGGCTTTGATACCTCCCTGGCTGAGGGACTGATTATGATGACCCCC
>CAZDFB010000018.1:0-26241 GCA_964504605.1 uncultured Oscillospiraceae bacterium
GCAGCTGGCCCACCGCTATGCCTCGCTGGAGCTGGGACAGCTGCCGGAGGATTACCTGGATTCCTATTGGGGAAATGCCTGGTACTATGATACCTTCAATTATGGCAGCTTCTTCTATGAAATCCGCAACGAGCACGGCACCGTTGTGGAATCCACCCTGGATGGGGAGCCGGCAGAGGATGCCGCCCATTATTCCATTCAGGTCACCAACATCCTGTTCCACCGGCTTGTCCACGAACTGCCGGAAACCGGGAATGACAGCGCCGATACAGCATCTCAGCCCCCGGAGACGGACGGAAAACCGGAATCCGATGTAAGCAGCGGAGGCGCTGCAAAGCGGAATGAAACCGGTGATGACACCGCCGGAGACACCGGCGAGGAGGACAGCACCGATTTGACGAAGCCCGCTGAGGAGACTGCATCAGCCGGGGAGAATCCGGTGGATACGGAGCAGGTGGCAGAGCCCCAGAGCCAGAAATCCGCCTGGATCATTGACAGTGAGCAGGATATCCAGACGGACTGGTACTGGGATTCGGAGCAGGGGGCTTATGTGGAGCTGCAGTGGCAGTATGCCCGCCTTCCACCCTATACCGTGGAGCTGTACCTGCTTTCCGACGCGGTGCAGGATGAATATATGTGGACCCTGCTGGAGGGCATCTGGAATGTGCGCTATCAGCTTTTCTATGTGCTGGTGCTGGGGTTGCTGTGCTTCGCCGCCCTGATGGTCTACCTTTGCTGTGCCGCCGGAAGAAAGCCGGGCCGGGAGGAGCTGCGGGCCGATGGCCTGAACCGGCTGCCTCTGGACCTGTACCTGGTGGCAGATATCGTTGGCATTGTCGCAGCGGTGTATATGTGCAGTGCCTATGCAGAGTATCTGGTCCGGAATATGACCCGGCTGGCCCTGCCTGTGGTCCTGGTGGTGGGCTATTGCTGCAGTCTGCCGGTGGTGGGTTTCCTGTTTGCCCTGGCAGCGCAGTTTAAGATGTCCGGGGGCTTCTGGTGGCGGAATACCGTGATCTGCGGCTGCTGCCGGCTGATTGTGAGAATCCTGCGCTGGTGCTGGCGATGCCTGAAAAAGCTGGTTAAGACGGCACCCGCCGCCGCGAAGGCTATCTTCCGTGTGCTGGAAAAATGCCTGCTTGGGGTATTCAGCCTGGTGAAAAAGCTGGTGCTGGTGGTGTGGGGCTGGATCCGGGGGCTGTTCCAGTGGATTACAAAGCATATCCTGCGGATCTACGGTCTGCTTCCGCTGACCTGGCAATGGCTGTTGACGGCGTTTATTACCATTGTGCTGGTTTGCGCCGCCTTTGCCTGCGACAGCCTGGGCTGGACGCTGCTTTTGCTGGGGGGCTATCTTGCTATCGTGCTCTACGGTGCCCAGTCCTTCGGAACCCTGGCGGAGGGTACCAAGCGGATGAGCAGCGGCGATCTGGACTCCAAAGTGGAGGATAAGCTGCTGGTGGGCGCCTTCCGGGATTTTGCCGGGGACCTGAACGATCTGTCTCAGGTTGCCGTGGTGGCGGCCCAGAAGCAGATGAAGGCCGAGCGGATGAAAACCGAGCTGATTACCAATGTCTCCCATGATATCAAAACCCCGCTGACCTCCATCATCAATTATGTGGACCTGATGCAGAAGCCCCACTCCCCGGAGGAGCAGGAGGCCTATCTGGAGGTCCTTTCCCGGCAGTCCTACCGGCTGAAAAAGCTGATTGATGACCTGATGGAGATGAGCAAGGCCAGCACCGGCAACCTGGCGGTGGAAATCACCCGCATCAATGCCGCCGAGGCGGTGAATCAGGCCCTGGGCGAATTTGCCGACAAGCTGGAAAGAGCCAATCTGACCCCGGTGTTCCGGGTGCCGGAGAAGCAGATTTCCATGTGGGCGGATGGAAGACTGGCCTGGCGGGTGCTGAGCAATCTGCTCAATAACGCGGTGAAATACGCACTGCCCGGAACCCGGCTGTACATCGATTTGATGGAGCTGGAGGGAAAGGTGGTCATCTCCCTGAAGAATATTTCCCGGGAAGAGCTGAATGTCAGCGCCGATGAGCTGCTGGAGCGGTTTGTCCGGGGGGATTCCTCCCGAAATACTGAGGGCAGCGGCCTGGGCCTGAACATTGCCCAGAGCCTGATGGAGCTGCAAAAGGGTCAGCTTCAACTGCTGGTGGACGGCGACCTGTTCAAGGTTACCCTGATTTTCCCTGCGGGATAAGAAAAACAGACTGCCGCCCTGGACCGATTCGGCCCGGGGCGGCTTGATATTTTTGCGATAACGTAATATAATGCCATTATACAGAAAAGGAGACGTGACAATATGGACGAGCTGAAAACATGGCTCAGGGGCCTGGGCACAGGTGCTATGACCAAGGTGCTGGGAGCAGCGGTGGTTCTGGTAATCGGCATTACGCTGATCCGGCTGATTATGAAGCTGGGGAAGAGGACATTGGAAAAATCCAGGCTGGAGAAGGCGGCACACAGCCTGATTACCTCCCTGATCCGGGTGGTGCTGTATCTGCTGCTGGGGCTCATGGTGGCTTCCAGCCTGGGGATCGATGTGACCGGGGTTGTGGCCCTGGCCAGTGTGCTTTCTCTGGCACTGTCGCTGTCGGTCCAGGACGCACTGACCAATGTCATCGGCGGTTTCACCCTGCTGTACACCAAGCCCTTTGTTTCCGGGGATTATGTGGAAGTGGCGGGACAGGCGGGAACCGTTCAGGAGATCGGCATTGCCTACACCAAGCTGACAACGCCGGATAACAAGCTGATTTCCCTGCCCAATTCCTCGGTGGTGGCCTCTCAAATCGTGAACTATACCACCACCGGGACCCGCCGGGTGGAGGTGGTGGTCAATGCCTCCTACAGCGCCCCAATCCAAAAGGTCCTGGATGCACTGGTGCTGGCGGGAACGGTGGACAATGTGCTGCTGGAGCCTGCTCCCATGGCGGTTATCAGCGAATACGGAGAGAGTGCCATTAAATACAGCCTCCGGGTCTGGGTGAAGACGGAAAACTATTGGGATGTGTATTTTACCATTTTGCAGAAGGTCCGCAAGATCTTCGAGGAGCAGGGAATTCCCATGACCTATCCCCACCTGAATGTGCATCTGGATAAATGACGGAAAGCAAGTGGGCAAAAACGGCCCACAGAAGGGAACCGGGGCTTCGGCCCCGGTTTTTGTGCGCCCTCCCGGAGAATTGGGGCAGCCCGGGGCCAGGGGCACAAGATGCTGTGGTATTACAAAAAACACAGTCGCTTTTCGGAAAAAGTTTCTGTGAAAAACGTTGTTATGGTGAAAAAACTGTGTTATAATATCCCCAATTGACGAAATTTGAGGAGAGGACTCCATGTATACCGAACCAATTCAAATCGGCTCCGCGGATGTGCGCAGGCTGCTCTCTGCCTGCAGTGGTGACGCGGTGCTGCTCTACATATACATCCACAGCGGAAATCCCACCGATAAGGCCGCTGCGGATCTGAAGCTCAGCGAATCCCGGCTGAACTGTGCTGCGGCGACATTGCGCCAGCTGGGCCTGTGGCCGGAGGAGAAGGTCAGCCATATCGCCCCGGGAGAGCGGCCCCAGTATTCCGAACGGGATGTGCTGGAGGCAATGGATGGGGACGTATCCTTCCGCTCACTGTATGGTGAGGTGCAGCGGCTGCTGGGCCGGAATCTGAATACGGAGGAACTGAAGATTCTGCTGGGCTTTACCCGGTATCTGGGACTGGGAGCCGATGTAATCTCGGTGCTGATCTGCTACTGCCGGGACCGGGCCAGACAGAAGGGGAAGCTGCGCAACACCAGCCTCCGGTCCATCGAAAAGGAGGCCTATGCCTGGGCGGAGCGGGGAATCGACACGGTGGAGGAGGCAGCGGCCTTCATTCAGGCCCAGAATCTCCACAATTCCCGGATTGTAGCGCTGAAGGAAGTGCTGCAGATCAAGGGGAGACACCTGACCGCCGCGGAGGAGCGCTATGCTACGGCGTGGCTGGATATGGGCTTCGAGGATGGCTGCATTTCCATGGCCTATGAGCGGACCTGCCTGAACACCGGCGGCCTCAACTGGGCCTATATGAACAAAATTCTCCAGCGGTGGCATGAGGCAGGGCTTCACACCGTGGAGGAAATCCGCACCGGCGACCGGAAGCCCGCACCCAAGGGTGCCAGCGGCGAGCTTGGCGCGGCTGAGCTGGAAGCCATTAAAAAAGTTCTGCAGGAGTGATAAGCCATGGGATACAGTGCCGAAGTGATCCGCCGGGCGAGGGCCCGGCTGGCCCAGGCCCGGGAGGACCGGGAATCGGAGAACCGTCAGCATCTGGCCAGAGCCTATGAGCAGGTACCCCGGCTGCGCCAGATTGATATGGAACTGCGCCGGACCATGGCAGTGGCGGCCCAGGCGGTTTTCGCCGGAAACAGCCGGGACGCTCTGGAAAAAGCAAAGCAGGCAAACCAGGCCCTCCAGCGGGAGCGGGCGGCGCTGGAAATGGAATATTTTGAAGAAGGGTACCTGGATGACAGCCCCATCTGCGACCGCTGCGGCGGACTGGGATATGTGGGAAGCACCATGTGCGAGTGCCTGCGGGAGCTTTGCCGTCAGGAGCAGAAAAAGGAGCTGAGTCTCCTGTCCGGCGGCAAGGAAAGCTTCAGCCAGTTCCGGCTGGATTACTACCCGGACCGGATTGAGCCTAAGATCGGAGTCAGCCCCCGGCAGGTTATGGAGCGGAATTTCCACACCTGCCGCACCTATGCGGCAACCTTTGCAATGAGCTCCGGCAATCTGCTGTTCAATGGCGGAACGGGTCTGGGAAAGACCTTCCTTTCGGCCTGCATTGCAAGAACGGTGGCGGACCGGGGATACAGCGTGGTTTATGAGTCCGCTGCCCATCTGTTTGGCAAGCTGGAGCGGGCCAAGTTCGGAAATGACGAGGATGCCCGGGCTGAGGCGGAGAAATACACGGCCTGCGACCTGCTGATCGTGGACGATCTGGGTACGGAAATGCCCGGGCAGTTCGTGACCGCGGCGCTGTACTCGCTGGTCAATGACCGGCTTCTGGCGGGGAAACCCATGGTGATTTCCACCAACCTGAATATCGAAGAAATCAAGCGCCGGTATTCGCCCCAGATCGGCTCCCGGCTGGAGGGCAGCTTCACCCGGCTGACCTTCCTGGGGGAGGACATCCGGGTTCTCAAAAGCAAGGGACTGTAAATGAAAACAGGAATTTTATTTGATCTGGACGGCACGCTCCTGAACACGCTGGAGGATCTGCGGGATGCCACAAATTATGCCCTTTCCCGCTTTTCCCTTCCGCCGCGCAGTCTGGAGGAGATCCGTGCCTTTGTGGGGAACGGTGCCGCCCAGTTGATCGCCCGGGCGGCAGAGGGCTACCCGGATCCGGAGAGGGTTCTTGCGGTGTTCCGAAGCTACTATGACGCGCACTGCCGGATCAAAACCGCGCCCTATCCCGGCATTCCGGAGGCCCTGGAGGCCCTGAACAGGCAATACCCCATTGCCATTGTGTCAAATAAGCCGGACAGCGTGGTGAAAAGCCTTTGCGCGGACTATTTCCCCGGCGTTTTTGCCCTGGGGGAGCAGGCCGGATGCCCCAGAAAGCCTGCCTCGGATATGGTATACCGGGCCATGGCGACTCTGGGGGTGGAGTCCTGCGTCTATGTGGGCGACAGTGAGGTGGATGTGCTGACGGCCCGGAGGGCCGGCGTGCCCTGCCTGTCGGTGCTTTGGGGCTTCCGGGATGAGGACCGGATCCGGGAGGCCGGAGGGACAGCTTTCTGCCGGGATCCCCGGCAGCTGCCGGAGCTTCTGGCAGCGATGATTGGATAAATGCCGTTAGGGAGGAAAATATGGCCAATGAATTTTATGCCCTGATGGGCCGGATGCGCTACATTACCCGCTGGGGACTGATGCGCAATACCTTTTCCGAGAATATTTCAGAGCATTCCCACCAGGTGGCGGTGCTGGCCCACGCCCTGGCGCTGATCCGCCGGGACATTCTGGCCCTTCCGGGTCCGGACCCGGACAGATGCGCCGTGGCGGCGCTGTATCACGATGCCTCGGAAATTCTGACCGGCGATCTGCCTACGCCGATCAAATATTATAATCCCGATATCAAGTCCGCCTATAAGAAGGTGGAGCATATTGCGGGTCAGCGGCTGCTGGATATGCTGCCCCAGGCGCTTCGGGGGAGCTATGAGCATCTGGTACTGGAGGATGATGAAAGTGTAAACCCCATCGTCAAGGCCGCCGACAAGCTCAGCGCCCACATCAAATGTCTGGAGGAGCAGAAGGCAGGGAATACGGAATTTGATTCCGCCGCCCGCCAGACCTGGGAGGCTATGAAGGCCATGGCCCTGCCGGAGCTTGACTGGTTTCTGGATAACTGCCTGGGGGCCTATGGGCTGAATCTGGACCAGCTGTAAAAGGAAAATGGGGCAAACGGCAGATTCTGACCTTTTTTCGCAGGCAGAATGCCTTGACGGTTGGCCCAAAATATGCTAATATTGTCAGGTCATCATGCCGGCATGGTGAAATCGGTAGACACAAGGGACTTAAAATCCCTCGCTGTAAAAGGCGTACCGGTTCGAGTCCGGTTGCCGGCACCATAAAAACACGCTTTTTCCGATGAGAGAGGCGTGTTTTTACGCATTTACGGGTAAAAACCGAAAATTCGACAAAATATGGGGAAGAGGGATTGCTATGCTGAGAAAACGTAAGGGGATCCTGATCGGCGGGGCGGTGCTGCTGTGCTTTGTGCTGGGCCTGATTTGGGCCGGAAGCACCTACCTGTTTCTGAACGGACGGTTCTACGCCAGAGAATCAACCCAGATCGTACTGTCCGGCGAGGCACTGCCGGAGGTGGATACACTCCGGTCACTGGAAAATTTGCAGCTGCTGGATGTCCGGCAGATTCCGGTGGAGCCGGAGGCCTTTGAGGCGCTGGCGGAAGGGCTGCCGGAATGTGAAATTTTGTGGAAGGTCCCCCTGAGCGGCGGCTCCTGGGACAATACAGAACAGGAAATCACTGTCACCATACTGGATATGGAGGATCTGGATAAGCTTGCGTATTTCGCGGATTTGAAAACGGTGGATGCCAGAGGCTGCACCGATTACAGCGTGCTGCTGGAAATGAAGGCACGCCGCCCGGAACTGACGGTCATGTACACGGTGTGCGTGGAAGACCAGACCCTCCGGGAAAACGCTACCCATGTGACCGTCGGTGACCGGGGAGCCTCACAGCTGCCGGAGCTGCTGCCGCTACTGGATAAGCTGGAAAGCGTGGACGCCGGGGCGTGCACCGATTACGAAAGCCTGATGGCTATTCAGGAGGCCCGCCCGGAGCTGGAGGTCCGGTACAGCGTTACCATCGCCGGGACTGACCTGCCGGGAGACAGCACCCAGATCACGCTGGAGAATGTGGATGGCGGGGAACTGATTGAAATGCTCGGATATCTTCCCAAACTGACCGATGTGACCCTGACGGGAACCCTTCCGGACAAGGAAATCATCTACACAATGATGCAGGCCCGGCCGGAGGTGACCTTCCACTGGGATTTCCAGGTGCTGGGGGTTCAGACCAGTTCCACGGCTACGGAACTGATTCTTTCCAATATCCCCATGGAGAGCACGGAAGCGGTGGAGGAGGCGCTGAAATACTTCTACGCCCTGGAGCGGGTGGAAATGTGTGAATGCGGTATCCCCAGCGAGGAGATGGACGCACTGGGCCAGCGCCATCCCGAAACCCGCTTTGTCTGGAGCATTCACATCGGCTCCGGCAGCGTCCGCACCGACGCAATTGCCTTTATTCCCTTTAAAGTGGGCTATAATATTGACCGGCCCTGCTATGATTCCCAGCTCAGGGAGCTGAAATACTGTGTGGATCTGATCTGCCTGGACTTGGGTCATATGCGCATGACGGATATTTCCTTCCTGCACTATATGCCGAAGATGAAGTACCTGATTTTGGCGGATATCGTGGTGAAGGATTTCTCCGTGCTGGCAGAGCTGAAGGAGCTGGTTTATCTGGAGCTCTTCCGCAGTGATTTTGAGGATGTGAGCCTGCTTCTGGGCATGACCAAGCTGGAGGACCTGAACATCGGCTGGACACCGCTGAAAAATCCGGAACTGCTGAAGGAAATGCCCTGGCTCAAGCGAATCTGGATTACCCGGGTGGGAATGACCGAGGCCCAGAACCGGGAGCTGAAGGCGGCCCTGCCCAATACGGTGGTACATACCACCTCTGCCCATCCCACAGAGGGCGGCTGGCGGCAGGCCCAGAACTACTATGATATGCGGGACCTGCTGGGAATGTTCTATATGAAGTGACCGCCGCGGAATGCGGATAATCAAATATTTCAGGGGCTGTTGCAAAAATCGCAACAGCCCCTTTCGTGTGTCAAAGAAGAAAAGCTTGGCCCCTATGGGGCGGAGAGGGGTACGGCCTCTTCGTCCCGGCGCTTGACGTGCCGGGAACGGATTGCTTTTTACGGTCCCTTTTCTATGGAAGAACAGAATGTGGATTATTCCAGAATTTCCCGGGCCAGCGCCTGCAGCTGCGCAGTGCTTTCCGGACTGAGGGCAGAGCGGACGGTGACCGTGGTGGCGGTGAAGGTGATGTTTTTGCTTTTCTCCAGCATGGCGGTCATGACCTTGGCGGCTGTGGGTGCCCAGGAGCCGTTTTCAATCAGACCGATGGTGCGGTTCTGAAAATTCCGCTCGGTCAGGTGATTGATAAACTCCTTCATAAAGGGGAAAACGTCGCCGTTGTAGGTGGGGGTAGCCAGCACCAGATGGCTGAAGCGGAAGGCATCCGCTACGGCCTGAGCCATGTCACACCGGCTCAGATCGTAAAGACGCACTTTGGGACAGCCTCCCTCCCGGAGCAGGTCCGCCAGCATCTGAGCGGCGGCCCGGGTATTGCCGTAGACCGAGGAGCAGGCGATAACGGTACCCGGTTCTTCGGGCCGATAACCGGACCAGGTATCGTAAAGATTTAGGTAATATCCCAGATTTTCCCGGAGCACCGGGCCGTGCAGGGGCGCAATGATGGAAATATCCAGCCCGGCGGCCTTTTTCAGCAGCGCCTGAACCTGGGGACCGTATTTACCAACGATTCCGATGTAGTAGCGGCGGGCTTCGTCGGCCCAGTCCTCTGCCCGATCCAGCGCACCAAATTTGCCAAAGCCGTCGGCGGAGAAAAGCACCTTGTCCAGCGCGTCGTAGGTTACAATGACCTCAGGCCAGTGAACCATGGGAGCCGCAACGAAAGTCAGCGTGTGGCGGCCCAGTGACAGGGTGTCCCCGCTGCCGACGACGATCCGGCGGCTTGCATAATCCGTGCCGAAAAAGCCCTGCATCATGGTAAAGGCCTTGGCGGAGGCTACCACTACGGCCTTGGGATAGGTCTCCAGGAAGACAGCCACATTGGCGGAGTGATCCGGCTCCATATGCTGCACGATCAGGTAATCCGGCTCCCGTCCATCCAGCGCTTCCCGCAGATTGGTCAGCCACTGCTGGGTGAAGCTGCGGTCCACCGTGTCCATAACGGCAATTTTTTCATCCAGAATCACATAGGAATTGTAGGACATTCCGTTGGGGACAACATATTGCCCCTCAAACAAATCCACATCGTGGTCGTTTACGCCGATATATCGGATATCTTGGGTTACGGTCATAGGGATCTCTCCTTGTGCTTAATTTCTTTCCCCATTATACACGCTTTTTCGGAGAAAGTACAGAGAGAAAATCATCCACCCCGGGCATCCGGTTTCCGCTGCTTCGGCAGGCAGCAGACGGCAGCCAGCCCCAGTGCCACGCACAGAAGCTGCGCCCCTGCCAGAGTATGAATGGCGCTGACGGCGGCATCGGCCCGGGAAAAACCTGCGGCGGTCAGGGCGGTTACCTGATTGGTAAACAAGGGAACGAAAACCGCAACACCAAAGGGGGCGGACAGATCGCGGAAAAGACCGTAGGTGCCGGTTCCCGCACCGGCCTGCCCGGCGCTGAGGCCGGACAGCGCCACCTTCATCAGAATTGTTCCGTTGCCGCCAAGGCCGAAGCCCAGCAGCCCCAGCGCCCCGGCCAGAAGGAGAGGGGCCGTTTCCCGGGAGAAAAGCCCCATCAGGGCGCAGGCGGTCCCGGTCAGCACCAGAGCTACCGCCAGCACGGCCTTTGGAGGAAGCCGGTCTGCCAGTGGACCCAAAATAAGAGCTCCCAGTGACATCCCCAGATACATCAGGGAAATGGACCAGCTGGAAATCAGGCTGTTCTCCGGCTGGGCGGAATTGACGAAGACGATTACATTGGTCATGTTGGCCTGCATGAGCCCCTGAGTCAGGAAGAGAATGACCACGCTGAGGATGAAAACCCGGCGGCCCATGAAGTGACCAGGGAGAATGGGATTTTTTGCCCGCCGCTCCACCAGAATCAGCCCGGCAAGGCTTGTCAGAGCCGCTGCCAGGACACCGAGAAATGCCGGCGATCCCCAGCCGAAGTTCTGCCCAAAGGAGGGGACGCAGAGGGTCAGACTGAAAAAAACCAGCACCAGGGCAGCTCCGGGACTGTCGAAGGTCCCCGGGGCACCGGTCCGGGGCCTGTTTTTTTCTCTCAGGGCCAGGCAGATGAGAAGTCCCGCGGCACTGAGGGCGCTGCAGAGCCACATCATGCTCCGCCAGCCCCGGGTCGCAACAATCAGGCCTCCCAGGGTGGGTCCAAAAATAACGGATATGCTGGAAATCAGCATATACAGGGAGAAGCCCCGGGCAGTCTTGTCCTGGGGAAACTCCGTAACGATATAGGCCATCACCACCGGGGTGATGGCGGCAGTTCCAATGCCCACAAGGAAGCGGGCCAGAAGCATTGCCACCAGAGAGGGGGCCAGCGCGGTCAGAACATTTCCCAGAGTGAACAGCAGCAGGCCGGTCAGAAGGGTTCTTCGCCGTCCCAATACGTCCCCCAGCTTGCCCAGAACAGGCGCACAGGCGGCGGTGGACATGGCCTGGGCCAGCGCGGTCCAGGTGGTATTGACGTAATCAAGCCCCATTTCCTGAACAAATGCAGGACCCAGTACGGTGGAAAAGCCCCCCACCAGGCCGATCAGGGAGGCAGACAGGGCATAGGGGAGAAATCCGGATAAATAGCTTTTTTTCAATGGCTCCAACTCCTTTTGCAATCAGTATGCCCCCTTTTGCCCGGATTATGGGAAATAGAACCGGAGGGAAACTTTTTGTTGCAAATATGGGAAGAAGACTGTATAATGTAGGAGTGTGTCAAAATCGGGGCCGAGTGCCCGTTCGTAAAAGGAATTACCCAGTGAAGGTTGATCGATATGAGCAAAAAATTCATGAAACCAACAGAAAAGAAGGGCACCCTTTCCAAAAAGGAGATTGGCCTGTGGTGCGCCGGCGCGGCAGTATTTGTCCTGATCTGCTGCCTTGTGCTGACGATGACCGCCGTGGACGGCGACCGGACCTACCCGGTCTACATCAATGAGATTCTGGCCTCCAATACCCGCTATCCCAACGGAGATGGGCGCTGCTGCGACTATATTGAGCTGTATAACAGTGCTGATTACCCGGTGAGCCTCAACGGGTTCCAGCTGGGGGACCTGGAGGGAAGCGGACGCTATGCCTTCCCCCATGGTACAACGATGGAGCCCCACAGCTACCTGGTCGTCTACTGTGACAGCACGGCGGAGGGAGACGGATACGCTTCCTTCGGCATTTCCCGGGGCGGCGGTGAGACATTTTACCTGATTGCCTCCAACAGTGCCATCGTGGACAGCGTGACCACCGTTGCGACGGATATGGATCAGGCCATGATCCTGATGGAGGATGGCTCCTGGGGTGTTTCCAACGCGGTGACTCCGGGCTATGCCAATACCGAAGCGGGGAAGAACACGGAGGATATCTACAATGCCGGCGTATCTCCCGTCCGAATATCGGAGTTTTCCTCGGTCAATACCGGATACCTGGCGGAATACGGACTGATGTGCGACTGGGTGGAGCTGCATAATACCGCCTCTGCCGCTGTGGATATTTCCGGCTTCATTCTTTCGGATAACCCCGGAAACGACAAATACCGCTTCCCGGAGGGAACGGTGATCCCCGGGGATGGATACCTGGTGGTCTACTGCACCGATAAGCTGGAGAGCGCGGAGGTAGCGCCCTTTGGCCTGTCCAAGCTGGGCGGTGAGACTCTGGTCCTGAAAAACACCCAGGGGCAGATTATTGAGGTCATTGAGAGCCGTCCCATGAGCGCCGGCAGCGCAATGGCTCTGGATGGGGACGGTGTCTGGTCCATTACCCAGACAGCCTCTCCCGGCTATGAAAATACACCCCAGGGCCACGCCGATTTCCTGCACAGCATCGGCGCGGATGTGGGCACCGTGGTCATAAGCGAGCTGGCGGCGGCGACGCAGTTCGTTCTGCCGGATTCCTACGGTGATTTCCCTGACTGGGCTGAGCTTTACAATACCGGAGACGAACCGGTGAATCTGGAGGGGTGGTTCCTTTCCGATGATCCCTCCGAACCCCAGAAATGGCAGTTCCCCCAGGTGCAGATTCAGCCCGGTGAGCGGATGATTGTGTTCCTCTCCGGACGGGATACCACCGAGGGCGGTGAAATCCATACCAATTTCTCCCTTTCCGCCAGCGGAGAGAGCCTGATTCTCAGCTCCTGCATGGTGACGGAGGTGGACAGCGTAACCTTCGGCCCCTCGGAAACGAATTGCTCCTTTGTCTGCGACGGCGCTGAGCCGGTGCTGACAGACTGCCCCACCCCGGGCTACACCAACGATCCGGAGGGCTATGAGCAGTTCTGTGCCGCCATGGTTCCCAGGGGTCCCATGGCAATCTGGGAGGTTATGACCTATAACGACTGGTACCTGGCGCAGGCTACCGGCGAATGCTACGACTGGGTGGAAGTGCGCAATGTGTCTGATGAAACAATCCGACTGTCGGACTACAGCATTTCCGACGATCCGGACAGCCCGGGAACCTATGTGCTCCCGGATAAGACGCTGGCACCGGGCGAATACATCACGATCATCCTCTCCGGCGATGAATCCCTGTCCACAGCCAGATACCCCCATGCAGGCTTTGCTCTGAACGCGGCGCAGGATCAGCTGTTCCTGTTCGGCCCGGAGGAGCAGCTGCTGGATTATGTGTTCCTGAAGGACATTCCGGTGCACAGCAGCTATGGCCGGTCGGACAGCAACGGCGGCTTCTTCTACATGACGCCCACCCCCGGCAAGGCCAATGCCTCCGGCTACCGCCAGATCAGTGCGGAGCCCACGTCGGAGATCATTCCGGGTGTGTATACCAGCGACACGGGCTACACCGTGCCGCTGACCTCCTCCGGGACCATATATTATACCCTCGATGGCAGCGACCCCAGCGAAAAATCTCTGGTGTACAGCGGCCCTATTCAGATCGATGAAACCACCGTGCTGCGGGCAGCCTCCGTGGAAGAGGGAAAGATGATCAGCGATATCTATACCGCTACCTTTATCATTCAGGAGCCCCACAGTATTCCGGTCGTCAGCCTTGTGACGGATCCCGCCAATCTGTGGGGCCCTCGTGGTATCTATAAGAGTGGCGACATCGACATCAAGGAGGAAACCCGCTTTGCCAATGTGTCTTACCTGGGGGAGGACGGCAGCTTCAGCAT
Source organism: uncultured Oscillospiraceae bacterium (assembly GCA_964504605.1). Classification (GTDB taxonomy): domain Bacteria; phylum Bacillota; class Clostridia; order Oscillospirales; family Oscillospiraceae; genus Faecousia. Next base: position 13,680 of record CAZDFB010000018.1, read on the forward strand.
GGACTGCCGGATCAACCTCCACGGTGCCACCTCGGTGACGGCCTTCAGCAAAAAGTCCTTTACCGTCAGCTTCCTGGATGTTTGCGACGGGGCGCTGAACTACGACATCTTTGAGGATGGCGAGGTTACCCAGTACCGCTCCCTGATTATCCGGGCCTCCCACGAAAGTACCTTTTCGACCCATATGCGCGATACACTTATGGGCCACATCGCATCCCAGTGCAGCGATGCCATGCTCAGCCAGAAGTACAAATATGTGGCTCTCTATATCAACGGCGAATATTGGGGCCTGTATGCCTTCCGGGAGCGGCACTCGGCGGAGCACTATGCAGCCTATATGGGCGTTCCCGCAGACACGGTGCATACCGTCCGCTTCTGCATTGATGAACAGAACAGCTTGTATGACCTTTACCAGTTCCTGAAGGACAACAATCTGAAATCCAGGGAAAATTACGAATACGCCAAGTCGGTGCTGGACGTGGAGAGCTATGCGGACTGGATCATATTCGAGTCCTACGTCTGTAACCTGGACGTTTACGGAAACATACGCTACTACTACAGTACGGCGGACAATATATGGCGCATGGGACTGGCAGACGTGGATCTGGGAATGTTCCTGGTAACAGGCTTTGATGAGATTGCGGACTGCTTCCACCACGGGCGGCTGGTAAGCGCCTTCCTGGGCAACGAGGAATTCCAGGATCTGATCGCCACCCGGCTGGCTGAGCTGCTGGCAGGGCCCCTCTCGGATGAAAATGTGCTGGCGACGCTGGAAATGATGGTGGATACCATCGAGGACGAGATTCCCATGGAGTCGGAGCGCTGGGGATACACACCGGCAGTCTGGAACCGGTTTGTTCAGGAAATCCGTGACTATGTGGACGGCCGTAGCGTTTATCTGATTAACAATTTCTGCGCCCAGGTTGGCTTCAGCCGGGAAGAAAAAATGAAATATTTCGGTGACCTGCTGAATTGATTCGCAGGATGTGCCGGAGGTGAAAAAATGGAAGACAATTACCGCCATGAATTTAAATATCTGATTTCCAGAGAGGGGGCGGAGCTGCTCAAATGCCGGCTGCCCCATTTCATGCAGCGGGATCCCCACGCGGGGCCCACAGGCCAGTATACCATCCGCAGCCTGTACTTTGACGATCCGAACTTCGGCGCCTTTTATGAAAAGGTTTCCGGCGTGGACAACCGCACAAAATACCGGATCCGCTGCTATGATTACAAGGCCAATCTTTTCCGGCTGGAAAAGAAGGAGAAGCGGGGAGAGCTGACCCGGAAAACGGGACAGACCATCCGGGCCTCGGATGTGATGGCCCTGCAGAAAAATCCCCGGGAGCGCTGCCCCAAAACAACGGAGGGACTTATCGAGGAACTGCGGCTTCACTGCCTGCAAAACGGCACGGGGCCCATGGTTCTGGTGGATTATGACCGTACCCCCTTCGTGTGCAACAGCGGCAATACCCGCATTACCCTGGATGAAAACCTGCGGACGGTTCCCTACTGCCGGGACATCTTCGGACCGATCCATGCAATGGTTCCGGTGATGGAGGCGGGACAGGTGATCCTGGAGGTCAAGTTCGACGATTTCCTTCCGGGCTACCTTAGCGATGTGCTGGCTGATATTCCCAAAGCTCCAATGGCAATTTCCAAATTCGCAATGTGCCTGAATATTATTTAACGGAAAGGACCTTAAAAATGATCAATTTCACCGACATTATCAAGGGAAAATTCCTGGAGGAGTTTTCTGCCATCTCCCTCAATGAGATGATTACCGCTATTGCTCTGTCTTTTGTTCTGAGCCTGTTTATCGTCTTCATTTACCGCGTTACCTATTCCGGCGTCAGCTTCAATCCCAATTTCGCCGGCTGCCTCATCATGATCAGCATGGTCACCACTATGGTCATTCTGGTAATCACCTCCAATGTGGTCCTGTCCCTTGGCATGGTGGGTGCTCTGTCCATCGTCCGGTTCCGTACCGCTGTGAAGGAACCCACGGATACCGCGTTCCTGTTCTGGGCTATTGCGGTGGGCATCATCTGCGGTGCCGGCTATGTGACGGTCTCCATTCTGGGTACCCTGATGCTGGGCCTGCTGTTCGTTGCGGTGTTTGTTTTCAGCAGAAAGACTGTCTCCAACAGCTACATGGTAGTGGCCCGGTTTGACGAGGGCTGCGGCGTGGACAGAAAAATTTCCGCTATGCCCGGTTATCAGCTGAAGAATATGACCGTCTCCGGAGACTTTACCGAGCTGGTGGCAGAGCTTCGGCTGAGCAAGAGCGGCCTGGAAAAGCTGACCGCCCTGCGTGACGAGGACGGCGTTCACGAAATCTCCATTATGCGCAGTGTCAGCAACAGCGTCCTGTAAGATATCCACAGAGCCGCCGCACCGGACCGGGTGCGGTGGCTTTTTTTGCTTGCTACCGGGGCTGCAACGTGGTAAAATAGGGAAAAAGGCGGAAAGGCGGGAGAAATTGAGACGGATTTTGGCTTATTTTTGCATAGCGGTTCTGCTATGCGGCTGCTCCGCCGGAGAAAAAACCGATATTGGGATATTTGCGCCCTCCGGGGAGATGCGGCTCAACGTGCTGGCGGCGCTGGATGGGAGCTGCTGGGAGTCTGTGGCAAAGGAATTCCAGAGCAGGACGGGAATTTGGGTTCGGATGGCTTCGGAGGCTTCCGACCGGGACGATGGCTGGGATATTTACCTGACCCTGGGTGCCGGCTCGGAGGAAAATACGGTTTGCCGGAGCCCCCTTGTGGTGATTTACAATCCCAAGCTGGTCCGTATGCAGATCCCCACCGGCTGGGAAAGCCTGCTGGACAGTGTCTGGCAGGGACAGATTGCCTTCGCGGATCCCGATGCCGATGTGACGAGCGCACTGGCACTGGCGCTGATGCACAGCCTGCTGGGAGAAGAGGGAATCGAAGCCTTTTCAGTCAATGTTCCGGTTCTGCTGGCAGACCAGCAGGCAGTGATTGAGGCCGTGGCGGATGGCAGCAGCTGCCTGGGCATCGTGACGGAAAGCACTGCTCTGATTGCCCAGTCCCGGAATTACAGCCTGTCGGTGCTGTATCCCAGAGAGGGAACCTGCGCCGCAGAGGTGACAGCGCAGCTCTGCGAGCGGGGAGTGCACCGGGAGAATGCCGGGGCTTTTCTGAATTTTCTTCTGGGTGATGATGCCCAGAGCTACCTTCAGACCCACGGCTGCTGCCGACCCCGGGAGGATACCATGGCAGATGTGCCGGGGGAGCTTTTCCGGGAACCGGATATGTCCTGCTGGCAGAGCGTCTGGGAGAGCACCAGGGAGGCGGGAACATGAAAAACTGGATCCGACACTCCTTCCGAAACCGGCTGTTTGCCACAATTTTGCTGGTCACCCTGCTGCCCCTTTTCCTGTGCAACTATCTGATGCTGCAAATCCAGATTCAGCGAAGCCGGGTGGATCAGCGGGAGGCAGCCTGCGCACAGCTTGCCGGTGTGGATGAAAGCCTGAGCCGGCTCTTCGGAGACATCTCCCAGGTATCCCACACGCTGGCGGACAGCACCATTGTCCGCAGCGTTTTGCGCCGGGAAAAAACAGAGTCCAGAATCCTTTATCAGGAGCTGTCCCGGGTGGCATCGGAGCTCCGGGGCCTTGCCACGGTGGAGGTGACCACAGCCTCCGGACTGAGCTGCTATACCAGCGAGGGAACCGGCGGCAGCCGGCTCCTGAATACCGACTGGGGCATCCTGCACGCTGCCAGAGAGGCCGGGGGCTTGGTCTGGCGGCCCGGAGAAAATGGCGGCGCGGTTGAGGCCGCCCAGGCGGTGCGGGGCCGGGACGGAACTGTTTTGGGCTATATTTTCTTTACGGTCACCCAGCAGGCGCTGGATTCGCTGCTGGAAAAGGACTACAGTCTGGTGTGCAATGTGATTCTGCTGGACAGCTTCTGGGAGGCGGTGTACTGCTCCCAGGGGGCAAAGGCCCGGGAAACCACTGCCATGCTGCGCAGCCGCCTGCTGGATGGGGAAAGCCTGGCGGATGGTGCCAGTGAATGCGGCTATTATGTGCAGCGGGAGGCCAATACCGGCTTCATCCTGATTCTGGAGCAGCCCCTGACCTTTACGGGTCAGGCGGTAAATACCTTCTATTCCATCAGCGTCACACTGGGAATCATGTGTCTGCTGCTCTGCCTGGTCAGCTCGCTGTGGCTCAGCAGCCATCTGTCCCAGCCGGTCCGGGCACTGAGCGATGCCATGGGTGCGGTGCGCAGGGGAAACTTTGACGTTCATCTGGAGGTGACCCGGGAGGATGAGCTGGGAATGCTGGCGGAATCCTTCAACCGGATGGCCTCGGGCTACCGGGACAATCTGGAGCGAACGCTGCAGCGTCAGCAGGAGCTACAGCAGACCCAGATCCGCATGATGCAGGCTCAGCTCAATCCCCACTTTCTCTATAACACCCTAGACAGCATGAAGTGGATGGGCCTGAACCATGGGGCACCGGAGCTGGCAACCATGGTAACGGACCTGGCAGCGTTGCTTCGCTTCAGTATTTCCCAGGAGAACGTGATAACGCTGGAACAGGAGCTGGAGCTGCTGGAGCGGTATCTGGAAATCCAGTACATCCGGTTTGAGGACCGGTTTACCTGCGAAATTGACATACCTGAGCAGTTTCAGCACTGCCGGATTCCCAAACTGGCCCTGCAGCCAATCGTGGAAAATGCTATTATCCACGGTGTGGCGGATCAGGACGACGGCTATATCAAGCTTACCGGTGGGCAGGAACGGAATACTCTGGTGCTTACGGTGACGGATAACGGCTGCGGCATGGCGCCTGACCAGGTTCAGCGGCTCAATGATCCCGATAAGCATCTGCCGGAGGGCCATCTGGGTCTTTACAATGTGGACCGGATTGCCAAGCTCCACTACGGAAGCCAATACGGCATCACGGTGGAATCTGCCCGGGGAGAGGGAACCGTTGTCCGGCTGCGTCTGCCAATGATAACAGAGGAGAATGTACATGCTTAAGGTTTTGATCGTGGACGATGAAATAACGGTGCGCAGAGGGCTGATCCGCGGGGTGGACTGGCAGTCCATGGGCTGTACAGTGGTTGGGGAAGCCGCCAACGGTGTGGAGGCTCTGGCAGCGGTGGAAAGCCTGGGGCCGGATCTGATTGTTACGGATGTGAGAATGCCCCGGATGGACGGCATTGAAATGCTCACGGAGCTTCGGGAGCGGGGCAGCAGGGTTCACGTCATTGTCCTGACTGCCTACAGTGAGTTTGCCTATGTCCGCGGGGCGCTGCAACAGGGAGCGGATGACTATTTGCTCAAGCCCTTCCGGGATCAGGAGCTGGAGGCAGCCATATCCCGGGTCCGGCAGAAGCAGAGCGGGCGAAATCGGGTCCATCCGGCCCTGAGCCAGACGGGAGGGAGCAAAAGCGGCTACGTCGCCCAGACAATGGACTATATTGCCCGGCATTTCGGGGATAACGATATTTCCATAACCACCATTGCGGCCTCTCTGGGGGTCAGCGAGGGTCATTTGAGCCATGTGTTCAAAAAGGAGACGGGAAGCACGGTGATCTCCTATCTAACCAAATACCGGATCGAGCGGGCAATGGAGCTGCTGCGGGAGGGCGGAAGCAGGGTCTACGAGGTGGCCCAGCAGGTTGGGTACAAGGACGTGACCTATTTCAGCAGCACCTTCCGGAAGCTGACAGGCTTGAGCCCCTCGGAGTATGTGGAGCGGATGTGACAAAATGTGCAATATGCACAAAAAATAGTCGTATAATTTTACAATACTCGTTTTTATGACAGTATTTTTAAACCCAATCGCAGAATTGTCCCATTTCCTTTTCCGCAGACCATCCGTTATAATATTCAAAGAAGGGTATCCTTCAAAACCAACAAAGGAGAAGACGAAAGATGAAGAAACTGCTTGCGATCCTGCTGGCGCTTGCCATGGTGCTGAGCCTGGCTGCCTGTGCTGACGGCGGCAATGATGACCAGATCCTCGGTGAGGACGGCAACGTTGTTACCCCCAACAATGGCGGCAATGAGGAAGACATTCCCCAGGGCGGCGACAATCAGGGCGAAGAAGCGCCTGCCTTCAATTATTATGAAGAGGGCAAGGACTACTCCGGCTATACCATCCGTATTTATTCCAACTCCAACTCCACCGAGCGTACCACCTGGCTGATCCAGGAGGCAAAGGATGCTGGTTTCAGCATTTCTCTGGACGATAACTCCGTTATCAGCGGCGATACCGCTGCCATCCAGTCCGCCAACGAAAACAAGGACGGCGACATTATGTTCGGCCTGAACGAGAACCGCTGGAGCCAGCTGGTTGGCGGTCAGTACGAGAACCTGTCCCTGGTTGAGTGGACCCCTGTCTGGGCTCCCGATGTGGGCGAGTACGCTTACGACGGTCTGGCCTACGGCCTGGTCATTCAGAACGTCCTGATGCTTTACCGTACTGATGAGCTGGGCACCAACGGTCAGGAGCTCCACTTCGAGCACTGGGCAGATATCGTTGACTGCGGCTATACCTGGTATCGTCAGGGCAAGGTTGGCGGCACCACCAATACCAACATCAACTCCGCCATGCTCTACGCCTTTACCGATCCTGCCTCTCCCGCAGGCGGCATCACTGTTGACGGCTGGAAGACCCTGTGGGCCTACTGCCAGGGCGGCTACTACACCGGCGACAGCTATGGCTTCGATCCTCTGAACCGTGGTGACGTTCAGGTTTCCACCTTCTATTCCTCCTCCCTGTACGGCAAGGTCGATGCCGCTGCTGAGGGCTCCGAGCATCCTCTGACTGGCACCATGACTCCCGAGAACTGGGCTCTGGTTGACATTGCCGACGGCACCTACTACATCGCTGAGTACCTGGGCATCCTGAACAAGGACGGCCGTACCGATGAGCAGACCGCTGCCGTTCTGGCTTTCGCTGAGTGGTTTGGCTCCGCCGAGGTCCAGGCTGCCTGGGGTGAGGAGTTCGACTCCTATCCCTGCAACCAGGCATCTGCCTCCATCCTGTATCCCGATGGTGTTCCCGCCATCTACACGCTGAAGAACTTTGCCCTGGCTAACGTTGCGGGCACTGAGATGACCTACGCCGAGTATGTTGCCGCTCACATTTCCGAGTGGACCAACATCATGACCAACCTGGGCTTCTACTGGGCTGACCAGTCTGCCGCTGCTTCCGAGCCCGATTGGGACAACCTGGATTGGGCTACGCTGACCCAGGCTGCCGGCTAAGCCTTACGAGGCGCGAACATTCGCTAGTTTGTGTATGGCGAGCCGGTCTGGCTCGCCATACCTTCTGTTACGGAACCGGAAAACAGGGCAGGGGCGTACGCCCGCATAAGCGGGGAGCCAAGGGCTGACGCTGCGGAAGCAGGCCCCCGCCCTGCAATAAAAAGATCAGAAAGGGTGCTGAGAAAAGATGATTCAGCTCGAAAACATTGTGGTAAAGTTTGATGATTTTACCGCCCTGCATAATATCAATGTCCATGTGAAGGAAGGCGAATTTTTCACCTTCCTGGGCCCCTCCGGCTGCGGAAAAACCACGACGCTGCGCACAATCACCGGCTTTATTGACCCGGTTTCCGGCACAGTCCGTGTCAAGGGGGAGGATATTACCCATGTGCCCATTGAGCAGCGCAATATCGGCATTGTCTTCCAGAGCTATGCGTTGTTTCCTACCATGACGGTCTATGACAATATTGCCTTTGGCCTGAAAATCAAGAAGCTGAAAAAGGCTGAGGTTGACAAGCGGGTTCGGGAGATTGCCAAAAAGGTGGACCTGACAGACGAGCAGCTGAAAAAAGCTGTGTCCCAGCTCTCCGGCGGTCAGCAGCAGCGTGTAGCCATTGCCCGGGCGCTGGTCACCGGTCCTGCCATCATCTGCATGGACGAGCCCCTTTCCAATCTGGATGCCAAGCTTCGTGTCCAGCTGCGCAATGAGCTGAAGCGGATGCAGAAGGACTTCGGCATTACCACCATCTATGTTACCCACGATCAGGAGGAGGCCCTGACCCTTTCCGACCGGATCGCCGTGTTCAACAAGGGATACATTGAGCAGATCGGTACCCCCAATGAGGTCTACAACAATTCCAGCACGGAGTTTGTCTGTAATTTCATCGGTGATATTAACCGCCTGTCCGATGCTGTTTCTCTGGCATTGGGAGCGGACCCTGCCATGCACAATTACATCCGCCTGGAGCGGATCCATGTGAATGTGGCGCCCAAGGCCGGTGATGTGGTGCTGGAGGGCAGAGTGGACAGCCGGGAGTATTACGGCCTCTACATCAAGTATTACATTAATCTGGGCAGCCAGATCATCAAGGTCATTGAAAAGAATGACGGCATCAATATCTATGAGCCGGGCCAGACGGTCAGGGCCGTTCTGAACCCCAGAGATGTAATGGCATATCCCCCCACGGAGGATGGGGAGGCGAACGTATGAAAAATAAGACCCCCATTCGCCTGGACAAAAGATCCATAACGAAGACCATCGGCTTTTTGCTGTATGCCTACTTTTTTCTGGGCTTTATGGTCATTCCCTGCTTCAACACCCTGACCAGCGTTTTCACCACGGTGAATCCCGACGGCTCCAGGGATCCCTGGGCGGTTATCCGCTTCTTCTTTGCGGGCAATATGGGCAAATATGTGCTCAATTCCCTGAAGCTGGCGGTGTGCCTGGTGATTACCGTGAATATCGTGGGCGTGTCCATCGTCCTGCTGACGGAATACTTCGATATCAAGGGCGCGAAGATTCTGCGGCTGGGCTACATGACCACCATGATCTACAGCGGCGTGGCGCTGGTTACCGGCTATCTGTTCCTGTATGACAATGACGGTATTATCACCACACAGCTGGTGAAAATCTTCCCGGATATGAATAAGGACTGGTTTTCCGGATTCCGGGCGGTGCTGTTTACCATGACCTTTGCCTGCACCTCCAACCATGCGCTTTTCCTGCGTAATGCCATCCGGGGAATCGACTATAACACCGTGGAGGCAGCGAGAAACATGGGCGCAAGCCCCTTAAAGGTGCTCTTCAAGGTGGTTTTCCCCACACTGATGCCCACCATGTTCTCCCTGACGGTGATGACCTTTATCACCGGGCTTTGCGCCATGTCTGCGCCCACGCTGCTGGGCTATGACTCTATCAACCCGGAGATTGTCCGTCTCGCCGGTTCCTCCACTGCGGACGAGGCTTTTCCCCAGGCCCGGGCGGCGCTGCTTTCCGTGATTCTGGCGATGTTCACCATCATTCTGCTGACGGTGCTCTCCTCCTATGAGCGCAAGGGCCACTACCTGTCTGTGTCCAAGACAAAGGCAAAGCTCCAGAAGCAGAAGATTACCAATCCCGTTGCCAATGTGCTGGCCCATATCTACGCCTACGTTCTGTTCATCATCTACATGACGCCCGTGGTGATGATCGTGCTCTTCTCCTTCCAGACCTATAAGGCCATCCGGATGAAGACATTGGACCTGAGCGCCTGGACATTGCTGAACTATTTCGGCTCCCGGGATTATGCCTACTTGACCTCCCGGGGAGATTACAAGATCCGCAAGGGCTCCATTTCCGGTCTTTTCTCCAATGAGGCAACTCTGGGCGGCATCAAGCTCAGCTTCATCATGTCTGCCATTGCGGCGGCACTGGCCTGTATTATTGTGGTTGTGGCCTGCAACTATATCTTCAAGAACCGCAAGAAAAAATCCGGTGTTCTGCTGGAATACAGCCTGCTGTTCCCCTGGCTGCTGCCCACCATTCTGATCTGCTATTCCTACCGTACCTTCTTCAATTCGGACAGCATTTTCTATGTGGGCTGCACGAACCTCTACTACGCGCAGAATGTCAGGCTGCTGATTATCCTGGCCTATACCGTGACCAAGCTGCCCTTCTCTCTTCGGATGATTAAGGCCAGCTTCTATGCCATCGATGAGGAACTGGAGGATGCGGCGAAAAATCTGGGCGCCAGCCCTCTGGTCACCTTCCTGAAGGTGAAGCTGCCCATTATCCTGCCCAGCGTGCTGGCGGTGTTTGCCCTGAACTTCAACTCCCTGTTTACAGAGTATGATATGTCGGCTACCTTCGCCAGCTCCTACGGCACCACTTACGCCATGATTATTCAGAGTATGTGTGCGGAGGAGGGAATGTACGGCTACAATGTCAACGCTTCGGGACGGCGCTGCGCTTCCACGGTGTTTATCATGGTGGTGTCCGGCGTGATTCTGTATCTGGTGTACGGTGTCGGCAGCCGGGATCTGGGTGAACGGCTGGAGGCCAAAGATCGCCGCCGCAAGCGGATGGAGCATCTGCGCAGCCGCTTTACCGGAAAGAAAAAGGCGGGAGCCGGCTTATGATCCGAAATATTGTGTTTGATATGGGGCAGGTCCTGATCCAGTGGTATCCGGAGCTTCTGATCCGGGAGCTTTCCCTGACGGAAAAGGACCAGACCCTGGTTCTGCGGGAGGTTTTCCGCAGCGTGGAATGGATTCAGCTGGACCGGGGGATTCTTTCGGAAGCGGATGCAGCAGCGGCGATTTGCCGCCGCCTACCGGCCCACTTACATCAGGCTGCCTGGACGCTGGTCTTTGACTGGTGGAAGCGGCCTCTGGTTCCAATGCCGGGAATGGAGGAGCTGCTCCGGGAGCTGAAGGACCGGGGCTATGGCATTTACCTGCTTTCCAATGCCAGCCTGCGTCTGCGGGAGTACTTTGGGCGGATTCCGGGATCCGGTTTCTTCGACGGCCTGATGGTTTCCGCCGAGGAAAAGCTGCTGAAGCCGGAGCATGAGATTTTTGAAGCGCTGTATGTTCGGTTTGAGCTGAAGCCCCAGGAGTGCTTCTTTATTGACGACAGTCCTGCCAATGTGGAAGGCGCACTGCGAACCGGAATGGCGGCAACGGTTTTCCGGGGAGATGTTTTGGCCCTGAGACAGGAAATGGAGCAGCGGGGAATCCTGTAAATACAGAGCCTGCCGGATGGGGCGGTGACTGTACAATCAGGGCCCAGCCGGAATGAAAACCGAAGGGAAAGCCTTGCAGGGTACTTCCCGGAAGCTGCCGTGAAGCTTGCGTAATTTAAGATGGATAACAGAACCGCCCGAACGAAAACGTTCGGGCGGTTACTGCTTAGCCGGTAGATTTCTTTATTGAATGCTCAGAAGATGGTATTACATTTAAGCAGATGCGTATTTGTCATATGTGGAATGGCAATGGAGTCATTCGGTTTGGTATTTATGCGTGTAGTCCGGAAGATTCATCATTTAAGGCAACATTCACAAATATGGAAATTACGGAATGTAAATGGATGGCACATGACGGACAACAGCCGGACAAAGCGTGAATATTCAAACGTAAACCGCTGTGGTTACATGGTTTTTGGATACTATCATAAAATGAGAGCAGTTTCCCCTGAGGGAACTGCTCTCATACACATTTCATTGCAGAAATCAGAATTTTAAGGCGGCAGACCGGCTGGAAAAAGCTCCCGGTGGCAATGTGCAAAAAGCTGGCGGCCTTTGAACCGCACCGCCGGTCCTGTTAAAGAGAATTTTCCGGGGCGTACCGGTCGATAACATCCTGAATCTGCTGCTGAACCAGGGCAGCGATATCCACGGTCTTCATATCCTTGTATGCTTCATAGGGAATCGGCGGAAGGAAGTGAAGCTGGACGGAAACGGGCTTGGAGCCCTTCTGATCCAGGACCTTAAAGCTGTCAATAAAGGCAATCGGCACAATGGGACACTTTGCCTTTACCGCAGCCCGGAAGCTGCCACCGTGGAAGGGTCCCATTTTATTCCCGTTTTTGCTGCGGGTACCCTCGGGGAAGATCAGATAGTTCCGACCGCCGGATACCTCCCTGGTCACCGACTGGATGACGGTAAGGGACTGCCGGACATCCTCCCGGTCCATGGCGAAGGAGCGGGTACAGGCGATGACCTGGCGCAGGAAGGGCACATTTTCCAGCTCCTTTTTGAATACCGCCGCAAGGCAGCGGTCGAAGCTGGCGGTGAGTGCCACCACGTCAAAAAGGCCCTGATGATTGCCGTAGAGAATGAATCCGTCCTGCTGGGGGAGGTTTTCCCGGCCGTAGACTGCCAGATCGACATTTCCGGACTTGACAGCCAGCTTCATAATCTTCTGAATGTGGGCGTATTTGACGCTTTCGGCGTATTTTTCTGTGTGCTTTGCGTAGTGGCAAAGCTTTATATACAGACCGGGAACTCTCCAGAAGTTTTTCAGTACCATTGTGACAATTCGATTCATAGGGCTCTCCTTATTTCGTGGGTGATTCCATAACTATACACCCGGCACGAAGGAAAGTCAACGAAAAAACAGATTTGTCCCCTGTAAACCGAAGAATTGCCTGTCTGAACAGGCGAAAACCGCACTTTGCAGGACCCACTTGCCCCACGGAGACATTCTTTGGGAAAACCCGCGGGCTTCCCAAAGAATGTGGAAATAATAAAGGCGGACATTCCCTTTTGGAATGCCCGCCTTTTGGATTACTGCATACCCTGCTCGTAAGCCTCAATCATCTTCTTGA
>CAZDFB010000019.1:0-24047 GCA_964504605.1 uncultured Oscillospiraceae bacterium
CCAAAAAAGAGACATCCTTTGGATGTCTCTTTTTTATATGCTGGCCCGGAAAGGGCGGCAGCGGCGGAAAAGCCCCATTTCTTTCAACCAAAAGCCCCATGGGACGGAAGAAACCGCACCATGGGGCTTTTTTTGAGCAATCAGCCGGCGGCACCTTCGTAATCCGGAAGGCCGAAGCCCCGGATCCGGGGATCACCCACCAGTATGGTCCGATAAGCGACGGAATCATCCTTGTTTCCTTCAATTACCCGGATAAAGGGGCCGGAGGTACCGACAACGATTCCGACATGGTCTGCCCAGCCGGTATTGTCTCCGAAGGGGCTTTCGCCCCAGGCGTAGAAAATATAGTCGCCAGGCAGGGGAAGGTAATCATCCCGCTCCTCCCATCGCCCCAGCTCCTGAAACAGGCCGATTTGCCGCTGACAGCCGCATTCCGTGGGGATGATGTCCGTAAGACCGCACTGAATCGCCACAGCGCTTCCGAAGGTGGCGCACCAGTTGTCGGTGTATGTAACGGCATACCCCTGAGCGAGGGGCTGGTGACTGTTGTAAAGGTCGATAATGGGCTGGTGGGAGCCGTCTTCCTCCCGACAGCCAAGCCAGTCCTCTGCCTGGGCAACCAGAGAGAGCCGAAGGGCCTGCTCCCGGGAACCGACTTCCCGGGAAAATCCCCATTGGGCATTTTCGAGATACAGCCAAAGTCCGCCTGCAAGAATTCCGATGACCAGCAGCAGGGTGAAAATAATTTTAAAAATACGGCGAATCCGCATATAATCAGCTCCTTAACAGGAATGGCTGTATTATAGCAGAAAGGGCCGGACAATGCAATCGGCAGATGAAATTCGGGGCTACAGGAACAGATACAGGGCCAGGGTCAGCAGCATGATGTTTTTATCCTCCTGGCAGTCTCCCGCCATCAAAAGAAGCAGGACAATAATCAGAAGATCTCCCGTGTCCAGGTCCTTGGGCAGAAGCTGCCGCAGAAAGCCGCCGGCAGGGGCCGGAGGCGGGCAGCGGTCAGCCGCCGGCTCAGGGGGACACACCGGCGCAGGGGAAGACGTCCCGGGATTTTCGCATCGGGTCTGGGGCCCGTTTCCCGGAGGGGCGGCATCCGGCATCCGGCTGCGGGCATAGGAGCCGTCGGATTGTGGAATATATCGATTATACATTCGGTCACCTCCCCATCAGAAAGGAAAGGCCGCCCTGCCCCAGAACGGAGGAGGCCAAACGGGCGGTCTTTGCGGCCCGCATGGCCCGCTCCAGCCGGTGGATTCTGTCCCGGCTCAAATAGGGGGAGAGGGCCCGCAAAAGCGCCCTTTGATTCGCATCGATTCCGCTTTGTCCTGCCAGTCCCACCAGCTTTCCCAGGGCGGCTGCATCCAGCTGGGGAAGGGAGGCAGGGCCCTCCGGGGCGGCGGCAGGCGGCTCGGGCGTGCCGGTCGGTTCCGCCGGTCGGGAAAGGGACTGGGCCATGGACATGAGCTGCTCCATAATTCCTGGGTCGTTTAAAATTGCGCCCAGCTTCTGTTCCATGTCCTCCATGGGCTAACCTCCCAGCTTTTTCAGGAGCTCCTGAACCTGCGGGGAGGAAAGGGAGCGGTCGATGATGGCTTTGGCCTGAGAATAATTACCCCCGGCGGCTTTTTCCAGGGCGGACTGAAGCTCTGGCCCGGCATTTTGACGCAAAAGGGCAATGAGCTGACTGCCGGCGGGTGTCTTAGCCAGCCGCTTTGCCTGCTCCAGGGAGATATTCCCGGAGGTTTCCGGCGTTTTTTGCATAGGATTCCCTCCTGTCCTTGTCTCGGTTCTAGGGCAGTATATGCACAGATGGATGAAAAAGTGCAGGAGAAAGGGCTTCTGTCACTGGAAATATCCGCCGGGATATGCTATACTTGCTCAAAAGCGGAACGCTTTTAGTATCAATGACAGGATGGATAACCCTATGACCGTTCTTGTGCTTTCCGATTCCCATTCGACCCTGAGCTTTATGCGCCGGTGCATTGACGCGGTAAAGCCAGATGGACTCGTTCATCTGGGGGATCACTTTGACGATGGAGAAGCAATCCATGAAGAATACCCGGATATCCTTTTTTATCAGGTTCCCGGAAATTGTGATGCCTGCCGCTGCCCGCCGGGAACCGCCGAAATAGCCATTGTGCGGATGTTCGGGGCGGATTTGTATATGACCCACGGTCACCGCCACGGAGTAAAGCAGTATCTGGGAAGGCTCCTTGCCGATGCAAGAAGGGCGGGGGTTCAGGCGGTTCTTTACGGCCACACCCATATTCCCAACTGCTATCGGGAAGAGGATGGCCTTTGGGTTTTGAACCCGGGCAGCAGCGGCTTCTTCGGGGGCAGCGCCGGGCTTATAGAGATCGAAAATAAAAAAATAACCTCCTGCCGGATCCTGAAGCAGGAAGATTTGGAGGCATTTGCATGATTTTAGCTGTGGACATTGGGAATGCTACCATTAGTATCGGCGGTGCCCGGGGCGATGAAATCTGCTTCCAGGCCAGAATCCGCACGGAACCCACAAAAACATCCGATGAATACTGCATCGACCTGAAAACGCTGATGGAGGTTCACCATTTTTCTCCCGGAGATGTGGAGGGCAGCATCCTGGCCTCTGTGGTGCCCCAGGTGCTCAATACCATGAAAACCGCAATCCGGAAGCTGACCGGCAAGGATGCGCTGGTTGTGGGGCCGGGCCTGAAGACCGGGCTGAATATTGCCATTGAAAACCCGGCCCAGACCGGTGCCAATCTGGTGGTTACCGGTGTGGCGGCATTGCGGGAGTATAAGCCCCCGCTGATCGTGGTGGATATGGGTACTGCCACCACGATGGCGGTGCTGGACCGGGATGGTGCCCTGGTGGGCGGTTCCATCAGCCCCGGTATCAAGATATCCCTGGAGGCTCTGACCTCCCGGACGGCCCTGCTGCCCGGCCTGCGCCTGGATCAGCCCCGGCGCACCATTGGACGCAACACCGACGACGCTATGCGCAGCGGCATTATGTTGGGTGCGGCCTCCATGCTCGATGGTATGACGGAGCGTATGGAGGCGGAGCTGGGATACCCGGCTACAGTGGTTGTCACCGGTGGTATGGGGAAATTTGTGGTGCCCCTTTGCAGAAGAAAAATGATTTACGACAGGGACCTGGTTATTAAGGGACTGGTTTCCCTGTACCGGGACAATGCGAAGCGCTGACTGCGCGGTTACAGCAGGAGGAAATACCATAAAATGGTTATGACCCCCATGGCGCTGATGGCGGATGTAACGGCATCCAGGAGCTTCTGCTGAAAATATCGGGGATCTCCCTCGTTGGGATACCGATGACGGGTTTGCGCTGAAGAACAATTGTTTGCTTTCATATTGGCTGCCTCCTTTACTTTATGAACCAAGTATACTAAGGAAAAAGGCCAATAAAACGGACCGATTAAGGAATTATGAATTTTTGGATGAAGAGATTCCGGCGCTTGCATCATGGATGAAAATATGATATGATAACCAAAATTCAAGTCTCCCGGAGGTGGCATATGACAAATTCTGTAGATATCAGGCAGAAATGGAAGGATTTTACCAAAAAGGCTGCTCCCTTTTTCGGGGCGGTGGATGGAGTCCTTCGGAAAATCGGTGAGGTAATGGATATTATCTGGCTGTGGATTATGCGCCTTCGCAAGATTTTTCTCGCAATTCCGGTTCTTTATGCCGCCATCAAGCTGGCAAAAGCAGGCTTTACCTATCTACCGGAGCAGGTGGGCATCAACCTGCTGTCCAATGGCGAGTTTGCCATGCTGGCGGAGCGCAGTGTGGCGGTGTATGGCCCCTTTGCCCTGACTATGGCCTGCCTGTTGCTGATGTTCTGCTCCAGAAGGACCCTGTATCCCTGGATCATCAGCCTGTTTACCCTGGCCCTTCCGGTGCTGATTCTGGCTATGAACAATCTCGACGGTGCGCTGGTAGTAATGCAGCCGGTGATTGATACGGTTCTGGGGCTGGTCTCCGGGCTTCTGGGTTCCTCCGGTGGCTGACGCCAGGAAAAATTTCGGAAATCTTTTTTGTTTGTTCAAGGATTCTTCACCAATCGCCCGGCAGCTATGGTACAATACAGGTACAAAGAACGGACGGGGTGGGGAAAACCGATGCCACGGAAATATCTGTGGATGACCCGACGGCGTACCTGTGACAGGCCGCGTCCGGAGGAAGAGGAAATATTGCAGACACAGCGGCTCAGCTTTGAGCCGCTGTTTTTTTCAAAAAAACCGTGCCGCAAAGGCGGCACGGCTGAAGCTCAGTTCATATCCTCGATTTTTTTGTGCTTTCCGAAATAGGCCAGAATGTAGCTGACAAAGGAAACCAGAAGGAAAATGCTGTCAACAAACGCAATGACAGTCACAGCATCCGGGTGCAAATCGGGAAGAAATACCATCAGAATCAGACTGACAAACAGAATTGTGGTGCAGATCTTGCCAGCCATCAGCGCACCGGGCAGCATTTTTCCCCGGCGCAGATTTATCAGCCCGACGATGGCCTGGAAGCCCTCCTTCACGACAAACAGAATCAGAACCGGACGGAGCACGGGATACCGCACGGAAAGACAGAGCGTCAGGGTAAACTGGGTGGCTTTGTCCGCAATGGGGTCAAGAATCTTTCCGACTGTGGAGATCATATGAAAATGGCGGGCGATCTTTCCGTCAATCAAATCTGTCAGGCAGGAAACCGCGAGAATACCGCCGGCAAGGCAGTATTCATAAACTTCCTCCGCGTTCAGGTATATGACCACATATACCGGGATCAGAGCCAAACGGAACAGGCTGAGCAGATTGGGGATTGTAAAGACCTCTTTTTTCCAATCTTTGATAAACATTAAAACTTCCTCCGCAGAGCCGAGGCTTCCGGCCTCAGTCTCAAGACTAAACTATATTATAGACAGAAATTCGCCATGAATCAAGTGAAACCTTGCCCTTGTGGGAAAAATTAATAATTTATCAATATTTTACCGGGAAATGGCCTGCCATTAAGCCCCGGTCAGCCGGGTGGAGGCCAGGGGATATTGCAGTGCCAGATGCTTCCAGGTATGCTTGTCAAGATTTCCGGTCATGGGAAGACTGCTGAGGGCCTGAAAGGAGGCCAGCGCGTCCGCGGTCGGGTCATCCAGAATTCCGCTCATACCCGGAAGGCCGATGCTCCTGTAGGCCCGGGCCAGCGTCAGCAGCATTCCCTGGGCCAGAAAGACGGCAGGATGGGCCTGCCCCCTCCGGATAATCTGATTGGGATTGAGGATCACCTCAATTGGCTCCGCCGGCCCTACGGCAATCAGGGCCGGCTCATAGTGGGCGAGGATTGTCTCCCATGTCTGCTGATCGGTGACACCGGTGACCGGCAGACCGTGAAGACGCTGAAAGGCGGATACGGCGGAAAGGGTCTCCGGCCCATAAATCCCATCCGGGATCAGGCTAGGATGCCGGGGATCCTGCTCGGAAATGACCCGAAGCATGGTTTGCAGACTGCGGATGGGCTGACCGATAAAGGATTCCGGTGGCCTCATCGAATCACCTCCTGACGTTGTGGATCCTGATTGCCCAGCCGGAGATCGGCTCCCGGGAACTGGGTCATGGTGGAGGTACGGGTATAGCGGTTCCGGGGCTGGGTGCCCGAAATCAGCGCCTGGGTATAGGGGAAATCCTCCGGATTTCGCCAGCTGGTAGTTTCAATGCCCGAATACTGGTCATAGATTTCATCCCAGGTTGGGCCGTCCACGGTTCCGTTTTGAGGAAGCCCGAAACGCCGCTGAGCAGCCTCCACGGCGTTTCGTGTGGCGGGACCGAATATGCCATCGATGGTCAGAGGGGGCAGCTCCGGAATATAGGCCGCCAGGGCAGAGAGCATATATTGCAGATGCTCGACCCGAACACCCCGGTCTCCCTGACGCAGGGGCGAAGCGTTTGCCCAGGAATTGACATAGAACCGCTGCCCCTGGCTGCGCAGCTCGGAGAGGGAGGTCACCGCCGTATACAGCCGGACCAGCGCATACCAGGTGGCCTTTCCCACAACACCGTCGGTGTCCAGATTGAAAACCTCCTGGAATTTTAGAACGGCGTTTTCCGTTGCCCCGCCGAATATACCGTCGGCGGAGGGTACCTTGGGAATGGCGGGGTAGGCCTGGGAAATCCGGTTCAGCTCCACCTGTATGGTGACCACGCTGGGGCCGGAGGTCCCCCGCCGCAGGGGATAACCGGGATAAGAGGAGGTGATGCCCCGGACGGGCGCGTTGCTGACGATTTCCACATCGCCATAGTAGCTGCGCAGAATCTGGGTGGAATTGTAGCCCTGCTGAGCCAGATTCTGGCTGCCCCATTGGCTCAGACCTTCGCAGGTAACGGTGGTTCCGTTGCAGAATTTTGCTGCCAGAGGCTCCACAAACCCGGGCCGCCGCAGATAATCGTTGAAAAGGGAGTCCACAAGCCGGGAAACATTTTCAAAAAAGCTGCGTCCGTTTACGAAAAACTGGTCAAAGGCCGTGGAGCTGGTGATGTCAAAATCGTATCCCCGGCTTCTGTAAAACTCTGTGTAGACCCTGTTCAGGGCAAAGGAAACTATGGCAAGAATATTGGCCCGGAGGGCGGCTTCGTCCCAGGTGGGGTATATCTCACTGGATGCCACATTCTTAACGTAATCCACAAAGGAAACAGTCACATTCTGGGCATCGGAATCGGGCCTGCCCAGATGTACGGTGATCCGCTGGGGAATATAGGGTGTTACGGTGGGCATAGGCTACCTCCTACAGATTCTGAGGCGGTGTTGGGAAGACAGCCATCTGATCCCAGCTCCCGGGCAGCTCGGACAGCGGGATCATGACCAGATCCTGATCCGTCACAACATCGGCAAAGACCTGAAGGCCTTCGGCCTCCAGCTGCTCATAGCCCTTTTTGCGGGCATAGAGATTCACGGAGGTAAAGGGCTTTTCGCCGGAGTCCGGGCTGAGGCTTTCTGCCCGGTCCGGCACCGGGATCTCCACAGGGGAGATGTGTCCGCTGCGGTCGGTAAGGCGCATGGCGATTGCTGTGCCATCCGCGGCGGTCACGGTAACTGCCACATCCTTCAGCGGAAGCTGGGCATAGCTTGCGTAGGCGTGTACCTGTATGTAGCCTGTGGCTGACAAGAGAATCGCTCCTTTCGCTGGATTCAGGGTATGATATGCGCCGGAGCGGAAAAAGGTGACGGGGCACCGCCGGGTGCCCCGCTGCTACAGAAAGGTCTGCATCTGCCGGATATTGGCGTTTTCGCAGTCCAGCAGCTTCTGGGAGAGAATGCTGACCGGCTCATCCTGGGCGCTGTATTGATGGGCGTTTTTCAGACCCGTAATCATGCCCCGGGTGTTGCCCTGAATCATCATGCCGGCGATTTTGGAGTCGGTATTGCCGAAGCGGAGCTTCATCCGGGCAGACATTCCCGCCAGAAAACGGGCGCCGGGCTGCAATTCCGGAAGCTCCCAGCCCCGCTGAGAGGCAATATAGTGGGCCTCGCTCTCAATGGCATCGTATTCCCGCAGCTGGGATTCCAGGGCCTTGCGAAGCCCGGGGCGCATGGCTGTATTCAGAACGCAGCGGATACCGACCTGGCCCATCTGGGTGGTTTTTAACAGGGAGCAGAGCATTTCTTTTCCGTTTTTCATCGTTTCATCACCGGGTATAGTATGCGCCCGCCAATGAAAAAACATACATTGGCAAATCCGCGCCATGGCGCATAGAATTAAGGGATGGAAAGGATGTGATGGTTATGTGTGCCATTGCCGGATTGATCGGGGTGGAGCTTTCTGGTCCTGAGCGGGAACGGCTTCTGGAAACCATGGCCCGCCGGGGGCCTGACGACCGGGGCGTGTATGCCCATGGAGACTGCACGCTGCTTCACACCCGCCTGGCGGTCATTGACCCGGAGGGCGGACGGCAGCCCATGACGCTGGAATGGGCGGGGGAGCGGTACTGCATGGTGTATAACGGAGAGCTTTACAATACCCGGGAGCTCCGGGACCGGCTGGAGAGGCTGGGCCACCGCTTTGTGGGTCACTCGGATACGGAGGTGGTCCTGCACAGCTATGTCCAGTGGGGCGAGAGCTGCGTTGACCGCTTCAACGGCATTTTCGCCTTCGGAATCTGGGAGGAGCGCCGACAGCGGCTTTTTCTGGCCCGGGACCGAATCGGTGTGAAGCCTTTGTTTTACCGTAAGACCGGGGACCAATTCCTTTTTGCCTCGGAAATCAAAACCATTCTGGCCTGCCCGGGAGTCCGGGCTGAGCTGGATGCCCAGGGAGCCGCCCAAATCCTGATGCTGGGCCCGGGAAGGATGCCCGGCAGCGGTGTCCTCCGGGGGATATCTGAGGTGGAGCCGGGGTGCTGCGGCTATTATGAGCAGGGGAAAATGACATTGGAACGCTACTGGATGCTGAAGGACCGGGAGCACCGGGAAAGTTTTGAAGAAACGGTGGAGCGCGTTCGCTTTCTGGTCACCGATGCCATCCGGCGGCAGATGGTTTCGGATGTTCCCATAGGCACCTTCTTGTCCGGCGGGCTGGATTCCAGCATTATTACCGCCGTCTGTGCCCGGGAAATGGAAGAGAAGGGCCAGACCCTGAAAACCTGGTCTGTGGACTATGTGGACAATGAGAAATATTTCCGGGCAAATAAATTTCAGCCCAATACGGATGGATATTATATCCGCCGGATGACGGAGACCTTCCATACGGAGCATCACGACACGCTGCTGTCCACTGAAGATCTGGCAGATGTACTGGAGGAGGCCACCGCCGCCCGGGATTTTCCGGGAATGGCGGATGTGGATTTTTCTCTGTTGGCCCTGTGCCGGGACATCCGGAAGGATGTTAAGGTTGCCCTTTCCGGGGAGTGCGCCGACGAAATATTTGGTGGCTATCCCTGGTACCGGGATCCGGAGGTCCGGGACCGGGAGGGCTTCCCCTGGGCTCAGAATACAAGCCAGCGGGTCCGGCTACTATCCCCGCTGATCCGGGACCGGGTCAATCCCCGGGAGCTGGTGATGGATGCCTATCTGGATACCTGCCGCAGCAGCGATATCCTTCCGGGGACACCCGCCCAGGAGCGGCGGATGAAGGAAATGGTCAATCTGAACTTCCGCTGGTTTATGCAGACGCTGCTGGACAGAAAGGACCGGATGAGTATGCACTGCTCTCTGGAGGTGCGGGTGCCGTTCTGCGACTACCGGATTGCGGAGTATCTGTATGGGGTGCCCTGGGCCTTCAAGGACCGGGACGGGAAGGAAAAGGGGCTCCTGCGCCATGCCGTGGCGGATCTTTTGCCGGAGGAGGTGCTGTGGCGGAAGAAAAGCCCCTATCCAAGGACCTTTGACCCACGGTATGAGGCCCTGATCCGGGAGCGCTTTGAGGCGCTCCTGGCAGATAGCGGAGGGCCTGTATTTGCCATGGTGGACCGGGATGCCCTCCGGAACATGGCTGAGGCAGAGCAGAGCTGGCCCTGGTATGGGCAGCTTATGCGCCGACCGCAGATGATGGCCTATTTCCTGCAGCTGGATTTCTGGCTACGGCATTACCGGGTGGATATTCTGCTTTAGTCCCGGGCGGTAAAGAAATCTTCACCTGATTTTAGAATTGACGCAGAAGGAAAAATGTGATAGAATACAGGAATAAAATGCGGGAGTGTGGGACATTTTTGCTCCTTTCTCCCGAATTGGATACATTTATTCCGCATTTGATACACAGGAGGCTTCCTTATGCGTAAAACAAAAATTATATGCACCATCGGACCCGCCAGCGAGAACGAAGAGACCCTGACCCAAATGTGTCAGGCCGGCATGAACGTGGCCCGTCTGAACTTTTCTCATGGCTCCCATGCGGAGCATCAGGCCAAGGTTCAGCTGATTAAGCGGGTCCGGGAAAAGCTGGGTCTTCCCATTGCCATTATGCTGGATACCAAGGGCCCTGAGTATCGCATCAAGACCTTCTCCGCCGGAAAGGTTACCATCCGTGAGGGCGCGGATTTTACCTTTACCGTGGACGATATCGAAGGTGATGAGACCCGGGTTTCCGTCAATTACAAGGCGCTGAACAGGGATCTGAAGCCCGGCAATATCGTGACGGTCAACAACGGTATGGTCAAGTTTGAGGTTCAGCAGATTCAGGGACCGGATATCCATTGCAAGTGCCTGATTGGCGGCGAGCTGAGCAACCGCAAGAGTATGTCCTTCCCCAACAAAGTCATGTCCGGCCCCTACCTCAGTGAGCAGGATAAGTCTGATATTCTCTTCGGTATCGAGCAGGGTGTCGATTTTATTGCCGCATCCTTTGTTTCCACTAAGCAGGATGTTCTGGACATCCGGCAGCTGCTGGATTCCAACGGCGGCGAGGATATTGAGATCATTGCCAAGATTGAAAATCAGGCCGGTGTGGACAATGTGGAGGATATCTGCTCCGCGTGCGGCGGCATTATGATCGCCCGCGGTGACCTGGGCGTGGAAATCCCCTATGTGGAGGTTCCCGCAGTCCAGAAGAAGCTGACCCGGAAGTGTCGTATGCTGGGCAAGCGGGTCATTACCGCTACGGAAATGCTGGAGTCCATGATTCAGAACCCCCGGCCCACCCGTGCGGAAATTTCCGACGTAGCCAATGCGGTTTATGACGGAACCTCCTGCATCATGCTGTCCGGTGAGTCCGCTGCCGGTAAGTACCCCGTGGAGGCCGTGAAGGCCATGGCACAGATTGCCGAGTACACGGAGCAGCACACGGATTACAAGCAGCGTTTCCTGTCCACGGAATACAAGGGCAAGGACAATCTGGATTCCCTGTCCCACGCCGTTTGCTCCATGGCGGTGGATATGGAGGCGAAGGCCATTGTTGTCTGCTCTGCCTCCGGAAAGACGGCTATGCTGGTCAGCCGGTTCCGTACCCCTGTGGATATTGTTGGCATGACCACGGACCGGAAGATCTGGCGGCGGCTGTCCATGAGCTGGGGCGTGATCCCGGTGATGGCAGAAAAGTTCCCCACCATGGATGTGATGTTCTACTATGCGCTGAACAGCGCAAAGACCGCGCTGAATCTGCAGAGCGGCGATAATGTGGTGCTGACCGGCGGCCCGGTGAACGGACAGACGGGCAATACCAACACCATCAAGCTGGAAAGAATCTGAAATAAATCACCGCTGACGTAGATACCGTCAGCGGTGATTTTTATGGATTGAAGTCCCAAAAACGGCCTGACTTTTTCGGCGTTTTCCCCATTTGAAAATAGCACTGAAAAAATGCTATAATAATCTGGAAAAAGGAAAATGTGCCATTTTTACAGGAGGTTAATGGGTATGTACCAGGTTGGGGATCGGGTGCTTTACGGTATTCACGGCATATGCCGGATCGTGGAGCAGGAGGAGCAGACAGTGGACAGAAAGCGGGTAACGTATCTGGTGCTGGAGCCGGAGGGACAGTCCGGCGCTCGTTACCTGGTTCCGACGCATAACCAGACGGCTATGGCAAAGCTCCGCCCGGTGCTGAGCCGGGAGGCGCTGGAGACGCTGATTACCTCCGGGGCTGTCCATGAAAACGGATGGGTTCAGGATGAAAACCAGCGCAAGCAGCTCTACCGGGAGCTGATCAGCAGCGGTGACCGTCAGAAGCTGCTGCAGCAGGTGTGCACACTCTACCGCCATAAGACGGCCCAGGCGGCAGCCGGGCGGAAGGTACATCTGTGCGATGAAAATTTCCTTCGGGACGCGGAAAGGCTCCTTTGCAGCGAGATAGCCTCGGTGCTGGAGCTTGACTTTGAGAAGGCAAGAGAATACTTAAGAAATCAGCTGAAGGGCTGAGAAAACGGCGCACTCCTCCGGGAGTGCGCCGTTGCGTGTAAAAGAACCTGATTGGGAGCTTGAAGGGAGCAGCTTTTTCTCTGCCAAATGCAAAAAGCCGGTGGCTGAGTTTTTTACTTACTGAGAAGCGTGTAAAGCTCGTCCATGGTGTGTGCGATGGCAGCTGCACCGGCCTGCTCCATTTCACTGACGATGCCATAGCCCCAGCTGACACCGATGGTGGAAATTCCGTGGGCCCTGGCCCCAATCACATCAAAGGGTGTGTCACCCACCATAACAGCGTTTTCGGTATTCCCGCATTGCTCCAGAAGATAGGCGATCACATCGGCCTTGGTGTTTCGGGACAGATCCATGGAAGCGCCGCAAATCCGGGTAAAGTATCTGGCAAGGTCAAAATGCTCCAGAATCTCCACAGAGGTCTGCTCCGGCTTGGAGGTGGCTACATACAGTCGGTGACCGTCCGCCAGCAGCTTTTCCAGCAGCTCCCGGATACCGGGATAGGGTGTATTCTCATATTTTCCGATGGGAATGTAGCGCTCCCGGTATACGCGGACCGCTTCCTCGGCATCCTGGGCGGATACACCGAATTTCTGGAAGGTTTCGTGAAGGGGCGGGCCGACAAATACCCGCATTTCCTGACGGCTGGGCACGGGAAGGCCGAAATGCTCCAAAGCATAGGCGGCGCAGTTGATGATTCCCTCGCCGGAGTCGGTCAGAGTGCCGTCCAGATCAAACAAAATGGATTTATGCTCCATGGCTGTGTGCTCCTTATCTCTTTTTTCTTCATTATACCATAGGGGAGGAAATGTGGCAATGGTGGATTTGTTGTTGATTCTGACCAATAAACGCAAATAAAAACCACTTCTTTATTGCAAAATGCTCTGCCCTTTGCTATAGTATACTTGTTCTTATAACAAGGAAAGGAATGGAAGCAATATGGTGGATTTACGGGCAAAGCCTTATTATCTGACAGACGAGGATATTGACTGGGTGGAAAATACCATCGCCGGGATGACGGAGGAGGAAAAGGTCGGTCAGCTCTTCTGGCAGCTGACCGCCTCCCAGGATGAGGATTACCTTCGGGAACTGGTGGAAAAATACCATGTGGGCGGCTGCCGGTACAACGGTATGCCCGGCGCGAAGGTGCTGGAGCAGAACCGGACATTGCAGAAATACGCAAAGATTCCTGTGTTCATTGCCTGCAACCCGGAGCAGGGCGGCAGCGGTGTCTGCCTCGACGGAACCTTTGTGGCAAGTCAGATAAAGATCGGCGCCACAGGCAAGACGGAGTATGCCCAGGCCATGGGCCGGGTCGCCGGAGCCCAGATGGCGGCAACGGGCTGCAATATGGCCTTTTCCCCGGTGGTGGATATTACCTATAACTGGGAGTGTGAGGAGGTTCTTTCCCGGGCCTACGGCGATGACCCCAAGCTGGTGGCCCGGATGGGCAAGGCTTTCATGGACGGCCTGGGGGAGAACCCCGGAATTGCCGCCTGCGCCAAGCATTTTCCCGGCAACGGTCAGGATTACCGGGATGCCCATATGTCCAACAATGTAAATCATTTTGGGCTGGACGACTGGATGGCCTCCTACGGTCATGTATATCAGACGCTGATTGACAATGGCCTGCCTGCCATTATGGGCGGTCATATCCTGATGCCCACGTACATGGCAGAGCTTTACCCGGATATTCGCCCGGAGGAGCTGCGGCCTGCTACCCTCTGCCCGGAGATCATGAAGGGTCTGCTCCGGGACAAGCTGGGCTTTAACGGTATGGTGGTCACCGATGCGTCCCACATGGTTGCCATGACCAACCAGATGAAGCGCTCGGAAATGCTTCCTGCCGCCATCAACGCGGGATGCGATATGTTCCTGTTCTTCAACGATCCGGAGGAGGACTTCTCCTCCATGCTGAATGCCTACAGAAGCGGCATCATTTCCGAGGAGCGGATCCAGGAGGCCCTGAAGCGGATTCTGGGTCTGAAGGTGGCAATGGGACTGACAAAGAAACCCCGGGAATCACTTTGCCCCAGCCAGGAGGACCTGCCCGGCGTACTGGCTGACCCGGCCTTCAGGGCAGTTGCTCCCGCAATCTCCCGTGACTGCCTGACCCTGGTCAAGAATAAGCAGCCCGGCGTGCTTCCCCTGAGTCCCGAAAAAACCAAGCGCGTTATGATTGTTTCCGTCAAGGGTGCTGATGGCCCCATGGCGGCACTGGCGGCTATGGCTATGGGCGGCGCCGGAGCGAAAAAATCCCCTGCGGAAAAGCTCCGGGACCGGCTGATCGAAAAGGGCTTTGACGCGTTTATCTATGTCAGCCCTCTGGACAAGATATTGGAGGATGTGAAACAGGGCAAGCCCTTCAATCTGAACCTGTATTTTGCTGGCAAGAATGCCATTTCCGAATTTACCGCCGGTCAGGACCTGGTCATTACGCTGTTCAATGTGGCAAATGGTCATCCCGCCTTTGGAATGAGCAAGGGCGGCGGCGAAATTCCCTGGTATGTCCATGAAATCCCGGTGGTTGGCATTTCCGTAAACAAGCCCACCATGCTGGCAGATTGTCCCATGCTGCAAACCTATATCAATGCCTACGATTCCAATGATGACACAATGGACGCGCTGGTGGAGGCACTGCTCACCGGCCCGGAGGCCTTCCGGGGCACCGACCCCATCGACAGCTATTGCGGAATGGTCGATACGCATATGTAAAGGGTGAGCGTTATGTCTATTTTTGATTCTTTTCAGCGAAAGCATGATTATCTTGTCTGCGTAGACTCCGATGGCTGCGTTATGGATACCATGAACTGCAAGCATTTTCATTGCTTCGGGCCCTGCATGGTGGCTCAGTGGCAGCTGGAAGACTGGCAGGAGCCGATTTTGAAGCGGTGGAATGAGATCAATCTCTTCACAATGACCCGGGGCATCAACCGCTTCAAGGGGCTGGCAATGGCCCTGACGGAGATCAATGCCATCTACAAGCCCATTCCGGGCGTGGAGGCGCTGGCGCATTGGGCGGAAACGGCCCCCGCACTGTCCAACGACGGGGTGGCGGCTGCCGCGGAGGACGCTGCTGATCCGGAAGCGGCGGAAATTTTCCGAAAGGCCCTCAGCTGGTCAAAGGCGGTAAACGCTGCCATAGTGCGGCTGCCGGAGGAGGAGAAGGTTCCCTACGGCGGCGCCCGGGAGGGGCTGGCGGCTGCCCACAGCTTTGCTGATGTGGCTATGGTTTCCTCCGCAAACCGGGATGCGGTGGAGGACGAGTGGGGCAAGTTCGGCCTGCTGGAGCATACGGATATTGTGCTGGCTCAGGATGTGGGCAGTAAGGCGGCCTGCATCCAGGCTATGCTGAAATTCGGCTATGACCCTGATAAGGTGCTGATGATTGGCGATGCCCCCGGAGACTGTGACGCGGCAGAGCGGAACGGTGTGCACTTCTATCCCATTCTGGTTAATCAGGAGCGGGAAAGCTGGACGGAGGCTTCCGGGACAGCCTATGAAAAACTTCGCTCCGGCGAATATGCGGCCTATGAGAAAGCGAAAAAAGAGGCTTTCCTGAGAAACCTGGGCGGCTGAAAAAAAGAGCAGGGCGGTTTTCCGCCCTGCTTTTTGTATGGACTGGCATTACAGCAGCCGGATGCCGGCCTGCTCGCATTTTTCAATGGTATTCCGGTCCCAGATACTGGACTGAACCTCACCGATATGGGTGCAGCCCAGCATCAGCATACTGAGCCGGGACTGACCGATTCCACCGCCTATGGTTTGGGGAAGCTCACCGTTCAGCAGCATTCGGTGGAAGGGAAGATCCCGGCGGCCTTCACAGCCGGACTCCTGAAGCTGGCGGCTCAGGGACTGGGCATCCACCCGGATTCCCATGGAGGAGATCTCCAGCGCCCGGTCCAAAAGGCTGTCCCAGAAGAGAATGTCGCAGTTAAGCTCCCAGTCATCATAGTCCGGAGCTCTGCCGCCGTGGGGCTTTCCGGAGCGCAGGGGCCTGCCAATCTGGAGAATGCAGGTGGTGGGGTGGGCCCGGACATAGCTGTTTTCCCGCTGGGCAGGTTCCAGCTCCGGGTAAAGGTCCTCCAGCTCCTGAGAGGTGATAAAGGAAACCTCCGGTTCAAGCTTGACCCGAAGCTGGGGATAGCGGACGTGAAGACGGTCGTTGGTGGTGCAGATCGCCTTAACGATGCTGCGGACAATCAGCTTCAGATAGTCCAGATTCCGGTTTTCCGGTGTGATGACCTTTTCCCAGTCCCATTGGTCAACGTAGATCGAGTGGATATTGTCCAGCTCCTCGTCCCGGCGTATGGCGTTCATGTCGGTGTACAGACCGCCGCCAACATGGAAATGGTAGCGCTTCAGGGCCAGCCGCTTCCATTTTGCCAGAGAATGGACCACCTGAGCATCGGTGCCAACGGCGGGAATATCGAAGCCGACCGGACGCTCGTAGCCGTTCAAATCGTCATTCAGGCCGGAGCCTCCGGCGACAAACAGGGGAGCGGACACCCGCTTCAGATTCAAAGCGGCGGAAAACTCCTCCTGAAAGGTGCTTTTGATATAGGCAATGGCCCGCTGGGTATCGTAGGCATCCAAAACGGGAACATAGCCCGCAGGAATGAAAATCTGATTCATAGTTCGCACCAGCTTTCCTGAAATATAGCTTCCATTGTATGCCAAATCCCCGGAAAATCAAGATAAATCTTCTTATTTCTCCGGGATGCTCTGAATAAATGCCTTCACCAGTGATTTGTACCGTTTTTCGTCCACCAGAAAGCTGATACCGTGGTCGGCACCGGGGAAGGTCTCCCGGCGGACGAGGGATGGACCGGCCTGGGCAATCTCCTCACTCATGGTGGCGGGAACAAAGCTGTCTGCCTCCCCATGGATGATGAGAATGGGAACCCCTGCATTGGCTGCGGCGCTGGCGGCGGTGGTGGCGTTTAAATCAAAATGACCGAAAAGCCTTGCGCCGAGCACCACGAAGGGATAGGTGAGTTTGGGGGGATAGTGAAGCTTTTTACATACCGAGCGGATGATGGCGGAGGGGGAGGAATAGGGGCAGTCTGCGACAATGGCCCTCACATTGTCCGGCAGAGGGAGCCCGGAGGCCATCAGCACGGTGGCGGCACCCATGGAAATGCCGTAGAGGAAGATGGAAACATCACTGCCAAACCGGTCAACCGCGTAATTGACCCAGGTTAGACAGTCATACCGCTCCTCAATGCCAAAGGTGATGGTCTTTCCCTGGCTGCGACCATGGGCCCGCTGGTCCACAAGCAGGAGATTCTGCTCCATTTCAAAGCAGAGCTCTGCCCCGCCGGCAAAGTCCGTTAAGGAGCAGCTGCGGTAGCCGTGGAAGGCAATGGCAAGGGGCGCGCCATCCCGGACATGGTAATATTTACCTGCCAGAAGAAGACCGTCCCGGGAGGTGACGGTCACATCCTCGTAATCCCGGGCGGCAAGCTGGGAGAAGATCCGGCGCATAGTGTCCCGGTGGGGCTCATATTGCTTTCCCTTTGTTTCGGGGATGCCTTCCCGGTTTTTATCCGGGGAGAAGAAAGCAATCCGGTAGCAGATGTAACTGAGCAGCAGAATCAGAAGCAGGAGAAAAAGGCCTGCAATTGCGTATAGCATCCAATCAATCCTTTCCGTTTTTTTCTATTATAACCATTTTGTGGGATTACAGACGGGAAATGGCTGGAATGGGAAACCCCTTAAAGGCCGGAGAAGGTACCGTCCGTATTTAAAATAAAGCGGTATTCCCAGTAGCCCTGGGTGGGATGGGTGACGGTGACCACCGCGTTGTATCCGGTAATGGTGCACTCCGTCCGGCATTCATCGCCGGACTCATGGGAGGGGGTTACGGAAAGAATGAACCGCTCAGAGCCGGAAATGGTTCCGGTCAAAGAAATCTTATATTTGGAAAGAATCTGGTCATCTGCGCTGTAAAGCTGGACGAAAAAATAATCGGAAACCTCCCGGCTGCCGGTGGGCTGGGAAAGAATGACGGCAGAAACGGCTCCGGCAAGCAGAGCGAAAGCCAGAATGGCGCACAGAAGCTTTTTGCGCATGGTTTTGACCTCCTGTTTGTGGGATATATGGCATTATACCGCCAAAGGGATTCAAAGGCAAGCTTTTTCTGATGAAGAAGTCCGTGTCCAAAGCAGGTTTGGACACGGACTTTTATACCTTGTTTGTAAAAAGGAAGGGGCTGAAAATCAAACCGTCTTTTTCCCGGTTACCACTTCAAAGTGGTATTTGACGATGCCAAGGTCCAGCTTGGTATAAAACCCGCCGCCGCAGGTGGCCTTCACGCTGCCATCGGGCATCAGTGTAAAGTGGAACTTCTGCTGGTTCATCGCCGTCGGCGCCAAAGCGGCGGCATTCACACCGGTCAGGAACCAATCCGGCGCCTGCACTGCGGGGGTGCACAGCTCCTGCAGGGGCTTGCTGCTGTGAGCGGTACCCTGGACCGCACCATAGCCCAATGCAATCAGGCAAACCAGCTTTTCACCCCTGTCGATGACGGCTCTGCTCTTTCCGTGGGTCAGAGCAACCCAGCAGGTGTTCAGCCCCAGCTCCTGGGCCTTCAGGGTCAGCTGTTCCCCGAAGAAGCCCAGAGATTCATCAAGCCCGGCGGATTTTTTGCCCACGAGAGCGATGTAGTTGCGCACACCGGTGAACTTTCCGTAGTGGGCCATGAAGGAATCAAAGCACTTGGGATCGTCGTAAACAATCTGGATGTGCAGCCCGGCCTCCCGATTGATTTCGCGGACCAGTCCGTCAAGAACCAAACGTTTTTCCTGCTCAATGGGTGTATCCAGATACTGGCGGACACTGTGGCGCTGCTGCATGATTTCAAGAATTTCCATGATAAAGCGAACCTCCAATTATTACATCCGGGGCGGTGTCGGCCCGGAAAAATCTGTGTTGAGAAGTGGGGAAGACTATTCATCGCTGCCGCTTCGGTCCGGCAGGGCTTTTGAGAGAGTCACGGCAAGCTGCAGGGCAGAGATGAGCCGTTCAAAGGCTTCTGTTTCGGGGTCAAAATAGTAATAATTTTTTGTTCCCTCCTTGCGGACCTTCACGATTCCCGTGTGCTTTAAAATTTGCAGATGATGGGAAACAGCAGGGCGGGAGAGGTTGGTCTTTTCCGTGATCTGGCAGACCCGGACACCGGAGCAATTGCCAAGCTGCATCATGGTGAAAATCAGATGCTGGCGGGTTTCGTCCCCCAGAGCAGTCAAAATCGTGGAGCAGGAGGAAAGCTGCTCAGCCAGGGCGGCAACCTGCTCATGCATTTCCATAGACATCCCTCACTTTCGTTCAAAGATTTAAACCAAGGACAGTATATCACATATTTTCCGAAAATGGTCATTGGTAAAGAAAATCGAGACGGAAGCCCGGTAATGCGTATTTCCCGGAACTGGTTTCCTCCCGAAAGCAGAAAAGCCTCTTCTGCCATGACGACAGAAGAGGCGCTTGGAAATGGCGGAGAGTTAGGGATTCGAACCCTAGGTTCCTTTCGGAATCACCAGTTTTCAAGACTGGCTCCTTAAACCGCTCGGACAACTCTCCATATGCCCGGTTATGATATCATCTCCGGGAAAAAAAGTCAAGCGGAAGCGGAAAAACACCCCGACATTCCCGGGAACCTCAGAAGCCTGCCCGGCAAGCTCTTTTGCAGCGGAATTAGCCTGCTGGGTTACCCGGCCCCGGATGCCAGCCTACTACAAAAAGGCTTGACAAACAATGAAATGCGCGATAATCTAAATATACTCCAAATGGAGCATATTTAGAGAGGGCGACGATTGTATGGCAAACGACAGCTACAGCGAAAAGGTTTCTGTAAACATCAATTCATCCACACTGTCCGGCATCGACCTGCTGGTGGACAACGGGTACTATTCAAACCGCAGTGATTTTATCAATCAGGCACTCCGGGAGGGACTCCAGCGGCATCAGGTGACCATTGACAGAATTGTTGAAAGGCATATGTCACTGGAGAAGCAAAGCCCCAGAAACTGGTTCGTGGGAGTCTATTCTATAGAAGATTATGAGCTGGAAGAGGCCAGAAATCAGGGGCAGACCCTGACCTACACCGGATACGGTGTGCTTGTCATTGACAAAAGCATTGATGAGACGCTGCTTTTCAGCACAGTCACGGGCATAAAAGTGAAGGGAAAGGTCATTTGCTCCCAGTCTGTTAAGGATCATTATGTGCTGAAATAAGCTCCTGAATATGCAAAAAAAGCTCTTTTGCCCAAAAGGACAAAAGAGCTTTTTGCTGGTGGACCTGATCGGATTCGAACCGACGACCCCTACAATGCGAATGTAATGCGCTCCCAGCTGCGCTACAGGCCCATCCGGAACGGGGTCAACGATAGGATTATAGCGCGGTTTGAGACGTTTGTCAAGTTTTTGTTATCTGCGAATGGAATATTCCACGGGCGCGTCCGCAGGCAGCTCCAGCAGCTCCGGGTGCTCCAGAAGCTCCTGAACCAGAGCAACGGTGCCGG
This sequence comes from uncultured Oscillospiraceae bacterium, assembly GCA_964504605.1. GTDB lineage: Bacteria > Bacillota > Clostridia > Oscillospirales > Oscillospiraceae > Faecousia. Next base: position 20,364 of record CAZDFB010000019.1, read on the forward strand.
AGTAGTAGTAGCCGTCGGCAATCCGCTCATCCAGCGTGATGCCGATGGGAATGACCTCGTGAAGATCCTCCTTGCCCTCCTTATCGTAGCTCATTTTCATGAACTTCTTGCCGATGACGATGAAGCAGGAATTGGTTCCCCAGTTTACCAGATGGTGGTAGCCACCGGGGAGGCCGATGGAGCCCAGATTCGTCAGGAAAATGGCTGCGTGGTTGGGATCGGAGCCAATGAGAAAATCCGGGGCCCAGCCGTGCTTATCCAGCCACAGTACAAATTTTACAATGGCGGTTATGAGCCACTGGGGAAGCTTGCTTACCATATCCATGGCACCGGTGGAGGTGTCCTTTTCCTCGTAGCTCTTTGTTTTGTGAATTTCCGCCATGATTTTTTCATGGAAGCTTTCCAGTGTTTCTTTGGAATCGTAGCGGAAAAAGGCCAGAGCCTCCGATGCCTTGTCGTCAAACCGCTTTTTGACGGTAAAGGCCACCGTTACATCCCGGCGCTGGTACAGCTTGCTGCCCACGATAAAGCGGTTCATCCTGGGCCGCAGGACGAAGGCCTTGCCGATGGAGGCACTGATAAGATGGAAAAAAGTGTATTTATCCTCTGTTCTTCCTTCGTTCAGCTTGGCGAGATAGGCGTTGAGCGGACGAACATCAATATCGATGCTGATGTATGCCTCATTGTCCGCCCGGTTGGGCATCAGTGCGGGCATGATCCGGTTCATTGCGGGAATATCCTTGAGCCAGATACCGTCCTTCCGGTCACCCCATTTTTTCTTGATTTTTGACATAAAGAACCCTCCGTGACAGGTTTTGTCGAATACCCGCCCATTATAGCAAAAGAATTGCATGAATGCAAACTGTATTTTGACAGGATTTGAAGGCAAAAGCTGATAGGATACTGACAAAAGGAGGTTTCCACTATGAAGCAAATCTGGAAAGAGCTGGCCATGGCAGCCTTTATGGCCCTCATTCTGCCCGGGCTCCTGGCCTGCCTGCTCCTGGGCTATGGAAAGAAAGATCCGTCCGGGCCGGTCCTGCCCGGTGAGACCCAGACGCAGGCAGCAGAGGAAAAGGCACCCGTCCATCTGACTATGTATCTGCGCCGGGACGGCAATGAGCCGGAACCCATGGACATGGATGAATACCTGACAGGGGTGCTTCTGGCGGAAATGCCGGCCTCCTTCGAGGACGCGGCAAAGCAGGCACAGGCGGTGGTTGCCCGGACATTCGCACAGAAAGCCGCTGTTACCGGCGGAAAGCACGGCGATGGCTCCGTGTGCGCGGAATCCGCCTGCTGCCAGGCCTACATAGCCCCGGAGAGCTATATCGCCCAGGGGGGAACCCGGGAGGCGGTGGACAGTGCCCGGCAGGCTGTGGCGGCAACATCGGGTTATGTGCTGACCTATGAGGGAACACTGATCGAGGCCACCTACTTTTCCTGCTCCGGCGGTTCCACGGAGGATGCTGTGGCGGTCTGGGGGACGGATTTCCCCTATCTTCGGGCAACAGACAGCCCCGGGGAGGAGAATGCTGCCCACTATACCGATACGGTGCGCTTCACCGGCACCGAATTTCAGGAGAAGCTTGGGAAAAGCCTCAGCGGCACGCCGGCCTCCTGGCTGGGAGCAGTAACCTATACCGCCGGCGGAGGCGTTGCGTCCATGAAGATCGGAGGCGAGAGCTACCCCGGGACCCGGCTTCGGTCGCTGCTGGGCCTGCGGTCCACGGCTTTCACCATGGCAGCGCAGGGGGATATCATCACCGTGACAACGAGGGGCTTCGGTCATCGGGTGGGCATGAGCCAATACGGTGCCGATGCCATGGCAGTGCAGGGTAGCGGTTTCCGGGAGATACTGGCCCATTACTATCAGGGAACGGAGCTTACATATCTGGGGGATAATTGACAAATCTTCCCGGATGGGGTACAATGGCAGAAAATTGACCGAAAAAAGGAGAAAATTCCGTGCCTATCCGTATTCCCAATGATCTTCCTGCCACTGCCACGCTGCAGCAGGAGAATATATTTGTTATGACCCAGGACAGGGCCCTGACCCAAGATATCCGTCCTCTGGAAATCGTGCTGCTGAATCTGATGCCCACCAAGGTCGCCACCGAGACCCAGCTTTCCCGGCTTCTCGGTAATACGCCGCTGCAGGTTCACCTGGAGCTGATGCACACCAAGACCCACCAGTCGAAAAATGTGTCGGAGGATCATCTGCTGGCGTTTTACAAGACCTTTGACGAGCTGAAGGACCGGAAATTTGACGGCATGGTCATCACTGGTGCGCCGGTGGAGCATATGGCCTTTGAAGATGTGGACTACTGGCAGGAGCTGTGCCAGATCATGGAGTGGAGCAAAACCCATGTTCATTCGACCTTCCACATCTGCTGGGGTGCCCAGGCGGGGCTTTACTATCATTACGGCGTTCCCAAGCAGGAGCTGCCGGAAAAGCTCTTCGGCGTGTTTCCCCACTACAAGGACTACAACCGGGCAATTCTGCTCCGGGGCTTTGACGATGAATTTTATGCCCCTCATTCCCGGCATACAACCGTGCGCCGGGAGGATATCGAGGCAATCCCCGGCCTCAAGATTCTGGCCTCCTCCCCGAAGGCGGGTGTATACGCGGTTATGAGCAAGGAGGGGCGACAGATTTTTGTCACGGGGCACTCTGAATATGACCCGGATACCCTGAAAAAGGAGTATTTCCGGGATAAAAATCTGGGCCTGCCCATTCATGTGCCGGAGAACTATTTTCCGGGAGATGACGATACCCGGAACCCCATTGTCCGCTGGCGGGGCCATGCAAATCTGCTGTTCTCCAATTGGCTGAACTATTTTGTTTATCAGACAACACCCTATGATATCATGTCCATCGGTGGGGAAAACAACAGATAAGAAAGAAAACAACCGCCGGTTGGGCGATTTTCTACCGATGGTTGGGCGTTTCCAACTGCCGGGCGCTGGTTTCCCAAGAGCTCCGGGGCTACAATGGAGCCATCAAAAGAAAGGAGCGCACGGCTATGTTATGAATGAAACAATCGGAAACCGTGTTCAAAAATACCGTAAGGATAAGGGCCTGACACAGGAGGGCCTGGCGGAAAAGCTTGGCGTATCCGCGCAGGCAGTTTCCAAATGGGAGACCGATGCGTCCTGCCCGGATATCACCCTGTTGCCAGCCCTTTGCCGGGTGCTGGGAATCACAACAGATACCCTTCTTACGGGGAAAAGCGACGAGGTGCAGTTGCTTCCCCTGGAGCAGCGCAAAAGCCTGGATTCCCTTACGCTGCGGATTCTGGTGGACAGCAGTGACGGAGACAAGGTGTGGGTGAACTTCCCTATGTCTCTGGTGAAGCTCGGTCTGGAAATCGGTGTGCACTCCATCCCCACAGTCGGTCAGGAATCGGGGGAGATGCTGAAAAAACTGGATTTGGAGAAAACTGTGGAGATGGCTGAGCGTGGCCTGATCGGAAAGCTGGTTGAGGTGGAAAGTACGGACGGCGACATTGTGGAGATCGTGGTGGAATGAGAATACACATCCAATCTCCGGATTGCAGGCTTCTTCTGCTGCTTCCTACCGGGCTGGTATTCAGCCGGGGCAGCGCCTGGCTCATCAACCGAATCGCAGGGTGGATTGCAAAAGTAACTTCCAGTTTGCACGATTAACTTCCGGAGTTCCAA
>CAZDFB010000020.1:0-23755 GCA_964504605.1 uncultured Oscillospiraceae bacterium
AAGTCAATCCGGGCTGAATTAAGTATTCATTAAGATTTGAACAAAGGGGCGGAGGTCATGCCTCCGCCCCTGGGGATTGTCTGTGAAAAGGTGAGATTTTTCAGAGCGTTTTCGTTACGGAAAGGACGTGAAGAACCTTTTCCAGCACCTGAAACCGGATATCAAAGCCGCCGAAGGTCAGACCGTAGATCCGATCCGGATTTTTTTGATAGGAGGGCCGGGGGTCATGGCTGAGAACGCCAACCACCGCACTGCGTTTTTCTTCCGGCAGCAGAGCCAGAAGGGATTCCGGGAAATCAATGGTCAGGAGAAAATCCCCGGCGGTATCCGTAAAGCCGCCGGTGGCATCCGGGTGGCAGTCCCCGTAGGGGATATAGGGCTTGATGTCGAAAATGGGGGTGCCGTCCATCAAATCCGCCCCGCCCACATGGAGTACGGTGCCGTACTGCGCGGTATGTTCCATCCCCAGCAGCTTTACGCTGGAAAGCCCCAGATTATTGGGACGGAAGGGGGAGCGGGTGGCGAACACACCCATCCGGGTGTTTCCCCCCAGCCGGGGGGGACGGACAGTGGGAGACCAGCCGGTGCGGACGGCCTCGGAAAACTGCCAGATGAGCCACAGGTGGGAGAAGTCCTCGATACCCCGCAGGGCATCGGTGTTGCGGAATTCCGGCTCAAAGACGATGGTGCTTTGTAATTCCTCTACCAGTCCGCTTTGCCTGGGAATGCCGAACTTGGTGGCGAAATCGCTGTGCATCCGGGCGATGACCTGAATTTCTACGTTCATATCAGGCCCTCTTTTTCCGGAGACAGAAGGTGACAGAGAATACCAGCGCCAGCAGCAGGCTGATGGCGGCACCGGCGGAGCAGCCAAAATAATAGGAGACGATCAGACCGCCGATTCCGGCTCCCAGCGCAAAGAACACGGACAGGGCGTGGTACTGCCGCAAATTCCGGGATACATTCCGGGCACTGGCAGCAGGAAGCACCAGCAGGGAGTTGAGTATCAGCAGTCCCACGCTGGAGATGCTCAGGGTCACTACCACCGCGATAGCAGCGGTGAAAAGAGTCTGAATCAGCTCCACCGGAACGCCCCGGGAGGAGGCCAGCTGGGGATGGATGGCGGTCAGCGTCAGCCGGTTGGACGCGAGAAACCAGAAAAGCACCACTGCCACCAGCGTCAGCGCCAGAACACCGATTTCCGCGGGGGAAATGGAGAGAATATCACCGATCAGATACTTGTTGTATTTTGTAAAGCTGCCGCCGCCCAGTGTAGCAACAAAAATGCCAAGTGCCACAGCGGTGCTGGAGAATACGCCGATCAGAGTATCCGCTGCCTGATTGGAACGGCTGCGGACGAAGGAAAACAGCAGGGCGAAGCCAACGCTGAAGGCAACCGCTGCCCAGGTGGGGGCCGCCAGACCGCAGATGGCACCGATGGCAATGCCTGTGAAGGCGGAGTGGCCCAAAGCGTCGGAGAAGAAGCTCATGCGTCCGGTGACAATCATGGTGGACATCAGGCCGAACAGGGGCGCCATGAGCAGAATCGCCAGAAACGCATTGCGCATAAAGTCCCACTGGAGCATTTCCAGGGGGAGAAGCCCGCAGAAAGAATACCAGATGCTCATGTTTTACCTCCTCTCATGTGGAAGGCTTCCAGAAATTCCGGGGATTGCAGCACATCCTCCGGGGAACCCTTGATTCGGATGCCGTGGTCAATGAGCACCACCTGGTCGGCATACCGGGGAAGCATGGAAAAATCGTGGGTGGTCATCAGAATGGAGAGGTCATATTCCTTCCGGATTTCGTCCAGCATATCCATCAGCGACTGCATTCCTTCCACATCCACGCCGGAAAGGGGCTCATCCAGGATGAGAATATTGGGCAGGGGCTCCAGCGCCAGGGCCAGCAGCACCCGCTGCAGTTCGCCGCCGGACAGCGTGCCCACCCGTTTGTCAATCAAATCCGTTCCGTGGACCATGTCCAGAGATTCCAGTATGTCCGACCGCATTTTTTTGCCGATGCCAAGGAAAGCGGGACGTCTGCTCTGGCAGCAGGCGAACAAATCTGCCACCGATACGGGGTCACTGGGGTCAAAATTGGGGCTCTGGGGCACATAGCCGATCCGGGGTTTCCGGCTCCGTTCGCCGGGGGCGTGAAAGGCGATGACACCGTCATACTCCCGCTGGCCCAGAATGGCCTTTAAAAAGGTACTTTTACCGGCACCGTTGGGGCCGATCAGGGCAACCATCTGCCCGCAGTGGACGTGAAGGTTCACATCCTTTAAAATGGCTTCACCGCCAATGGTTACGGACAGATTCTGCACCCGCAGGCAGCAGGAATCGCCGCAGGAACCGCCGTGGGAAAGTGATCTCATCCCAATGCCTCCTTAATGGTATCAATGTTGCGGTACATGGCATCAAACCAGCTGTCGCCGGACATGGCCATATCCAGGGTGTAGATTTTTGCACCGGTCTCCCGGGCGATGACATCGGCGGCGGAAACGCTGCCGTTGGTTTCAATAAAAACAGCGGGGAGCTGGTGTTCACGGGCAATCTCAATCAGGTGAATCAGCTCCTTTGCGGAGGCCTCACTGCCGGATTCCTCCTCCACTGCCTCCAGAATGGTCAGCCCGAAAGCCTCCGCAAAATAGCCGAAGCCGTCGTGGAAGGTGATGAACTCCCGGCAGGAAAGATCCTCCAGCTGGGCTTCACCGTAGCTCTGCAGGGCATCCAGCTCCTGAAGGAGCTGGGAAAGGTTGCTGTCAAAGGTTTCCCGGTAAGCGGGATACCGGAGCGTGAGCCCGTCGCAGATATTTTGTGCCATGTGCTTTGCCCGCTCCGGCGAAAGCCAGATGTGTGGGTTTGCCTCATGGTCATGGTCGTGGTCATGATCGTGCCCATGATCGTGTCCGTGGTCGTGTTCGGTGGTTGCTTCCAGCAGTTCCATTCCCGCGGAGGCATCTAGAGCGTCCTTTCCTGTCAGCAGGTCCGCCATGAAATCTTCAAGTCCGGCACCGGAAATGACAATGGTCTCGGCGGCTTCGGCGGCCTTGACTTGGCGGACGTTCAAAGAGTAGTCGTGCAGGCAGGAAACGGATTCGGTAACCAGCTGGCATACGCTGAGGTCCGTCCCCCGGCACAGCCGGGCGGTGAACTCATAGACGGGGAGTGTCGTGGCGGCTATCTGCGCCGGTGGGGCCTCAGCGGCGCAGCCGGCGCAAAAAAGCAGCAGAAGAAGGAAAAGTGAAAAAAGTCGTTTCATGAAATCAGTCCTAAAGCAATGTTCGGATATATAGTGACGGAAAAAGAAAAACCACAACATATCTTACATATAGAATACCACATTTGTCAAGAAAAAAGGAGCCTGCCGAAGCAGACTCCGTTCCTATGTACCGGGGCATTGCCCACCGGATAATCAGTGCGTCTCCAGCCAGGCGTTGACCTTGGCCTTGGCAAGCTGCAGAATATCCTCCTGCGGGTAGGGAGAGGTCTCACCACCGCCAACGTGCAGGAAATACAGACCGCCGGGGGTCTGGTACAGATCCTCTTCGTAGCCGGCGGGATCGCCCAGGTAGCTGTAAGAATATGCCTTGATGAGCGTTGCCGTCTCGGTGTCGTACTCTTTCTTGCGGATGATCTTTTTCATGAGATGAACCTCCTTTCAAATTCGGTTTCACAGAGAATATTATACATATTTTCGTCAGGAAATCAAGGGAAAAATGGATGTTATTTCAATTATTTCAAAATATTTGTGCGATGGAATGGAATTATTTCGGAGTTAAAAGGATTTTAACTGTATATTTTGCACAATTAATTTAGCCTGCGCCCCCCGGCAAAGGCCGGCATTTCCCCTTGCAGCCGGGAGAAAAACATGATAAAATGAGAAAAAAGGAGGGACACAGGTGCGGGATTTTGAGATTTTTCCCACGCAATACGGCGTGGCAAGCCTGGTGCTGAAGGAAATACCCTATCAGGCCGCGGCTTATATTACAATCCGGGATTCACTGGAGCCGGAAAAGCTCCTGGAGGAATGCGCCCGGTTCTGCACCATGTGCGGTGCGGACCGGATTTACGCCACGGGGCATGAAATGCTGACCCGGCTGCCCCTTTTTACCGCCATGCTGGAGCTGCGCTGCCCCCGGGAGGCTTTGCCGGATACGGATGCGGCACTGTGGCCCGTGCAGGAGCACACCCTGACCCGGTGGCGGGAAATCTATAACCGTAAGGTCAGAAGCGTTCCCAACGGAGCCTGGATGACCGAGAGGGACGGCGCGCAGATGCTGAAGACGGGGGACGGTTATTTTGTCCACCGGGGTGAGGAACTGCTGGGAATCGGACGGACCCGGGGCGGCGGTATCGACTGGGTGGCATCAGTGGCCCCCGGTGCCGGACGGGATGTGGTTGCGGCGCTGGCCCACGCGCTTTCGGAGGACACGGTGACATTGACAGCGGCCTCAGCCAACGAAAAGGCAGTCCGACTCTACGAGAGCCTGGGCTTTGTGAAAACCCGGGAGATCAGCCGCTGGTATCAGGTCAAATGAGGATAAAATTCGGAGGATTTTGCAACTGAGTGTTTACAGAATGCCGGATTGTGTGATATGATAACAGGCAGGAATATATAATTAGAGGTTGCGCAGCATGAATTATATTGTTTTGGATATGGAATGGAATCAGCCGTGGCCGGGTTCTCCTTCGTCAAAGAAGGTGCTTCCGGTGCAGATCCGGGGAGAAATCATACAGATCGGCGCTGTCCGGGTCACCCAGGAGCAGTTTGTCACGGATGAATTCCAGATCATGATAAAGCCCAAATATTACCGGCATCTGAACCGCCGGGTCAGTAAGCTGACCGGCATCAAGGAAAGCCAGCTCCGGGATGAGGGCGTGCCCTTCCCGGAGGCTATGGACCGGTTCCGTCAGTGGTGCGGAGAGGACGTCGTTTTCCTGACCTGGGGCTTCGATGATATTGGGATTCTTCGGGAAAATCTTCAGCTTTTCGGCCTGGACACGGCGTGGGTGGAGACCTGGTACAATGCCCAGATGATTTTCAATGCCCAGACCGACGGCTCCACTGCCCAGAAGGCACTGAAAACCGCAATGGAGATCTTTGGCATTGAGGCAACCCGGCCCGCCCATGACGCGCTGGGCGATGCCTACCACACGGCGCTGATCTGCGCCATGCTGGACCTGAAAAGGGGTATGGCGGAATATGGCGCGGCGCTGAAAAGCCATGAAAACGGCTTCCATGGGGCAGAGCTTCCCGGGTGCATCAGCCGGAGAGTTTACCATGATTACGAGGATAAGCGGGCGGCGCTGAGCGCCATGTCCGGCGAAGAAAATATCTGCCCGGAGTGCGGCGGAAGAATGCTGGGCTCCCGGTGGTTTGCCCAGCCCGGGCACCGGTACATGGACCTGGCGACCTGCCCGGAGCACGGTAAGTTTTTGATCCGGGTTAGACTGTCCGAGCAGCCTGACGGCAGGACCCGTGTCAGCCGGCTGACCTATGAAGCCACCTCCGAGGCAGCAGAGGCCTACGCCCGGCGGGCGGAAAAGGCGGATCCCCAGGAGCAGTCCCGGCCCAGACGCCGCCGCAGAAGAAGATCCGGCGCGTCCCAGAAGACGGTGGAATAACAAAAAACGCGAACCGGGCCTTCCGCAGGGAAGGCCCGGCTTTTTATGCGAAAAACCAACGGGTGGTCCAGCTTGCCATCAGAAAGCCCACGAAATCCGCAAACAGAGCTGCCGGAACGGTATACCGTGTCCTGCGGATCCCGGCGGCTCCGAAATAAACGCTGATGGTGTAGAAGGTGGTTTCCGTGGAGCCCAGCATGACGGCGGCTGTGCGGCCGATTTGAGAATCAACGCCGTATTTTGCCATAAGCTCGCCGCCAATCGCCAGCGCGGCGCTTCCGCTTATGGGACGGACCAGAACCAGAAGGGCCGTCTGGACCGGAATGCTGAAGAAGGAGAATACCGGGGCCAGCAGCCGGCTCAGCAGGTCAATGGCACCGGAGGCGCGGAGCATATACACGGCAGTCAGAAGCACCACCAGGGTGGGGACAATGTCGGTCAGAAGCTTAAGCCCCCCGGCAGCACCGTCCAGGAGAATATCGTAGGCGTTTTCCTTTTTGTAAAGGGTGGCGAGGCAGCCACACAGCAGAAGCCCGGGAACAATGTAGTCAGTCATGGTCCCATACCTTTCCTAGCAGACAGGCGGCGCTAAGCCCGGCCCCGGTGGACAGAAGGCTGGTTATCCACACGGCGGGGAGAATGTCGAAGGGTGTCTCGCACCCCAGAGAAAGCCGAAGTGCGGCAATGTTGGCGGGAATCAGTTGAATGGAGGCGGTGTTGAGCACCACCAGACGGCACAGTTCATCATTGGCCCGGGAGGGATCCTGACGGCTGCGCAGCTCTCTGGCTGCTGCGATGCCCATGGGAGTAGCCGCGTTGCCCAGCCCCAGCAGATTGGCGCAGATGTTGGCGCTCAGGTGTCCGGCAAGAGAAGGGTTTTGCCGGGAGGCGGGAAAAAGCCGGGAAAGCGCCGGACGGAGAAGGGCAGCAAGCCGGCGGGTAATCCCCGCGGCATCCAGCAGTCCGCCGACACCGGACCACAGACACAGGGCTCCCGCCAGGGACAGGGATACGGTGATCCCCGCCTGGGCACCCTGGAGGACGGAGGCGCTCAGGGAAGCGCCCTGACCGGTTATCAGGGCAGCCAGGACGGACAGGCCCAGGAAAACAGTAAAAATCCGGCTCATAACCATGTACAACCCTCCTGTGGTGTACAATATGCTGATTAACGAAAAAAATGTATGGTTGATTTCAACAAAAACTGACAAAATAAACAAAAAGGGTTTGACACTAAACCGTAATCACGGTATAATGATAAAAGAAATAAGTCGTTGCAGCTTCGGCGGCAGGGCTTATAACGAAACAGAGGAGGGTTGGCAATATGAAGTCTACGGGTATCATTCGGAAAGTGGACGACCTTGGCAGAATCGTGCTGCCCATTGAGCTGCGGCGCACGCTGGACATTGCCGAGCGGGATGAATTGGAGATCTACATGGAGAATGATCAGATAATCCTTCAGAAATATGAGCCTGCCTGCATTTTCTGCGGCTCCGCCAAGGGCCTGATTTCCCACCGCGGAAAAAATGTATGCCAGGAATGCGTGAAAATAATGGTGGAATATTAAAAATATCCCGGAATGACCTTGGTCATTCCGGGATTTTCAGTGCCGCGTCGTAAACGGCGTTTTTGGGAAGATTCAGCTCCTTCGCAGCCTGCTTTACCGCGTCCTTGCGGCTCAGTCCCGCTTCCATCAGCTGGGCGACCCGGAAAGCCACATCGGTTTCGGAGGGGGTCTCCTCCACAACGGGCTGAGCACCGGCAATAATGAGGACAAATTCGCCCTTGGGAGGGTTTTCACTGTAGCGCTGCAACGCCTCACCCAGGGTGGTGCGCACCACCTCTTCGTGGAGCTTGGTCAGCTCCCGGCACAGGCTGATGGGCCGATCTGCCCCAAACACGGGGATCATGTCCGCCAGCGTGCTGAGGAGCTTGTGGGGGGCTTCATAAAAAATCATGGTCCGAGTCTCTGCCTTCAGGGCTTCCAGATGCTCCCGGCGGCTCTTTTTCGCCGTGGAAAGGAAGCCTTCAAAGCAGAACCTGCCGGTGGCCTGGGCGGAGATGCTTAACGCGGTAATCGCTGCGCAGGGGCCGGGAATGGCACAGACCGGAATGCCCGCCTGGGCACACTGCCTGACGAGATCCTCGCCGGGGTCGGAGATGGCGGGGCTGCCCGCGTCGGACACCAGGGCGCAAACCTCTCCCGCAAGGATCCGCTCAACAATTTTTTCGCCCTTGAAGGTCTTGTTATGCTCGTAGTAGCTGACAAGGCTTTTTTTGATGCCGAGATGGTTCAGCAGCTTCAGCGTGACCCGGGTATCCTCGGCAGCGATGAAATCGGCGTTCTCCAGGGTTTCTCTGGCCCGCTGGGAGATGTCCCCCAGATTGCCGATGGGGGTGGGGACAAGGTAAAGCATTCCGCTCATTGGGAACCTCCTTTAATGGGTGGTGTGGGTTCGGTTATGTGATACACACTGTTGTAAAACGGTGTGGGGGAATGGTCTTCGTGGTAAAGTGCGGTCTCCTCGATTTTGAGGCCGGGCTTTCCGCCCTTGCGGAATTGCAGGGCGATGATGCTGACCGGCGATGATGGACGGTGGCGAAGCAGCAGCAGACGCTTGGCCTCCATGCCGCAGCAGGCGGCCCGGGCGATCAGATCCGCCAAACGCTCAGGCCGGTGGACCAGAAAGAAATCGCCGCCGTATTTCAGTGCGTGGGAGGCGGCATGCATCAGGTCGGCGGCACCGCAGAAATCCTCCCGCCGGGCAAGACCGTGATTCCGGCTGGCAGGGCCCCCGGAAAAATAGGGCGGGTTGGATACGCAAACATCGAAGGAACCGGGGGAAAACAGGGAGGGAAGATGGCGCAGGTCGGTGCATATACTGGCCATGCGGTCGGAAAGGCCGTTGCGGCGGATGTTATCCATAGCCGCGAGATGGGCCTGCTGACTGAGTTCAACGCCGGTCACACGGCAGCGGGGGTCCCGGGCGCAGAGCAGAAGCCCCAGGGTGCCGCAGCCGGAGCCCAGGTCCAGCACACGGGAATTTTGAGGGAGCCGGGCAAAGTGGGCAAGGACCATGGAATCGGTGCTCAGGGGGAAGACCCCTTCGGGAATTTCCAGGGTAAAGCCCATGGGAAGCTGTTCCATAAATTTCTCCTGACAGAAAATCAGCCTGCGCCCGGAATACCGGGGCGCAGGCCAACCGTTGGACTAAATAATTAGCCTTCCTCGATTGCTTCGACGGGGCACTGATCCGCGCAGGAGCCGCAGGAAACGCAGACATCGGGATCGATAACAAACTTGTCCTCGCCCTCGGAAATAGCCTCGACGGGGCACTGCTCGGCGCAGGAGCCGCACTTCACGCAAGCGTCAGTAATGTTGTAAGCCATGGTATTACCTCCATATGTTTGTGTTTGCACGTTATATTCCTAACGTACCTTTATTCTAGCATGGATTTCCGAAAAAGCAATTCCTTTTTCAAAAAAGAAGGGTATATTTTTTGCTTCCGCTGGTGACAATTCCATGGAATTGGAGGGATCCTGCTTGCGATACCAACCGCTGACAGCCGAGCTGATCCGGTCGGCAGGGCAAAATGCCCGGAATATGGGTCACAGCTATGTGGGAAGTGCCCACCTCCTGCTGGCACTGCTGGAGACCGGCGGGGCCGCGGGAGCTCTTCTGCGGGCCTTTGGAATGGATCCGGAGCTGACCCGGAGGACGGCCTGCGTGCTGTATGGCACCGGAACACCGGCGCTTCCGCTGCCCCAGGGGCTGACCCCGGAGGCCAGAGGTCTGCTGGGATGCGCCGCCCGGGAGGCCCGGCTCCAGGGAAAACGGGAGATCGGGCCGGGGCATATCCTGCTTGCCCTGGCCCGGCGGAAAAAAGGACCGGCAGCGGAGCTGCTGCGTATCACAGGGGTGGACAGCGCCGAGCTGTTTACCCAAACGGTGGAATATATGCGCCGGGAGGCGGAAGCCCCCGGGAGACGGAAAAGGGAGGCGGCTGCTACGAAGCTTTTGGAGCAATTCAGCGAGGATCTGGTGGCAAAGGCCGGGAGCATGGACCCGGTGATCGGGCGGGATAAGGAAATCGATATGGTCATTGGCATATTGTGCCGGAAGAACAAGAATAATCCGGCTCTAATCGGGGAGCCCGGGGTGGGCAAGACTGCCATTGCCGAGGGCCTGGCTCAGCGGATGGCGGTGGGGAATGTGCCGCCCCAGCTGAAGGATAAGCGGCTTGTCAGCCTGAATATGGCAAATCTGGTGGCGGGAACCAAATACCGGGGAGAATTTGAAGAGCGGCTGCGGGATGTGCTTGGGGAGATCCGGCGAAGCGGGGACGTGATTCTGTTCGTTGACGAGATGCACACCATCGTGGGAGCGGGTGCGGCGGAGGGCGCAATCGATGCGGCAAATATTTTCAAACCTGCCCTGGGCCGGGGAGAGCTGCAGATGCTGGGGGCTACGACCCGGGAGGAGTACCGGCGCTTCATTGAAAAGGATGCGGCGCTGGACCGGCGCTTCCGGCCTGTGCTGGTGGAGGAGCCCGGACAGGAGACGGCGCTGGCAATTTTGCGGGCCCTGAAGCCCGGACTGGAGCGGCATCACCGCCTTCGGATTACAGAGGAGGCGGTGAAGGAGGCGGTGCGGCTGTCTTCCCGATATCTGCCGGATCTTTACCTGCCGGATAAGGCCATTGACCTGCTGGACGAGGGAGCTGCCCGGGCAAGAATGGAGGAAATGGCCTGCGGGCGTGGGGCGAGCCATCGCCAGGAGCTGGAGCAGGAGCTTCAGGAGGCGGTGAAGGAAAGCCGGTTTGAGCGGGCGGCCCAGCTTCGGGATCGGATGCAGCGGATCGCGGAGCGTTCGGCTGAGGGACGCCGTCCCCGGGCGGTGACTGCCGGGGACGTGGCCTGGGTGGTTTCGGCCCGGACGGGAATCCCGGTGGGGCGACTGACCGCCGGGGAGCGGGAGCGCCTTTTGAGCCTGGAAGAGGCTTTGGAAGCCCGGGTGGTGGGCCAGAGCGAGGGTGTGAAGGCGGTGGCGGAGGCTGTCCGCCGGGGCTATTCCGGAATCCGGGATCCAAACCGTCCCATTGCCTGCCTGCTGTTTACCGGCCCCACGGGCGTGGGAAAAACCGAACTGTGCCGGGTGCTGGCGGAGGAGATTTATGGCAGCCGGGAGGCAATGATCCGGCTGGATATGACGGAATATATGGAGAAGCAGTCGGTATCCCGGCTCATTGGCGCGCCGCCGGGCTATGTGGGCTATGAGGAGGGCGGAAAGCTGACCGAGGCCGTCCGCCGCCGGCCGTACTGTCTGGTGCTGCTGGATGAGCTGGAAAAGGCTCACCCGGATGTGACCGGAATCCTTCTGCAAATCATGGAGGAAGGGGTTCTGACGGATTCCACCGGGCGAAGAGTGAGCTTTCGCAATGCAATTGTTGTCATGACCTCCAATGCGGGGAGCCAGATCCGGGGAGAGGGTCTGGGCTTTCAGCCCGGGGGCCGGGGAGCAGAGCTGGAAAATGCCCTTGGGCAATGCTTCTCCCCGGAATTTCTGGGCCGTCTCGACCGGATCATACGTTTCCGGCCTTTGGACGGCGGAGCCATGGAGGCGGTTGCCCGGAAATATCTGGAGGAGCTTCAGACAAGAACCGGCAGTCTGGGCATCCAGCTGTCGCTGCCGGAGGAGCTGGCTCCGGCGCTGGCGGCCCGGTGCAGAAGCAGGGACGGGGCACGTCAGCTTCGCAAAATGGTCCAGGAGGAAGTGGAGGGCCCACTTTCGGCCTATCTGCTGGCCTGCGGACGGCGGCCCGGCAAAATTAAGGCAGCTATGAAAGCGGGAAGGCTCGTTTTCTGAATGATTTTCGCCCTGCTCGGGAAAAGCTGAGCAGGGCGGATTTTTCGGGAAAAACAAACGTTTGGAAAAAGAAATTCAGGACAGTTTTTCGTAGAATTTGGAAAAAAAGATTGATTTTTTTGGGGTGAAGCGTTATACTGTCAGTAAATGGAACAAAAGGGTAGTAAAGTGGAGCGAAATGGAATGGAGGTGAGGGCCTGTGATCGGAAAATACCCTGCAAAGCTGGATGATAAGAACCGTCTGTTCGTTCCCGCGCGCCTGCGGGGAGAGCTGGGGGATACCTTCTTTGTCACGCTGGGTGTCAACTGCGGACACCGGTGTCTGACGGTTTACACCGCCGCCGAATGGCAGACCCTCAGCGATAATTACAATGCCCTCAGCATTTCCCAGCGCTCCGGCGCCACCAGCCTGATCTTTATGAACGCGGCGGAGTGCAGCCCGGACAAGCAGAGCCGCTTTGGACTGACCCAGTTTTTGCTGGACTATGCCGGAATCGACAGGGAGGTTATGATCGTGGGCCGGGCAGGTCAGGCGGAGATTTGGGACGCAAAGGAATTTGCTGCCTTTGAGGCGGAAAATCTGACACCGGATAAATTACTGGCATCTCTGGAGGCGATTGGACTGTGAGCGAATTTCATCATGTTTCCGTCCTGCTGGAGGAGTGCATTGAAAGCCTGAATATCCGGCCGGATGGTATTTATGTGGACGGAACCCTGGGCGGGGCGGGGCATTCCAGCCGGATCGCGGCCTGCCTGACCACCGGGCGGCTTATTGGCATTGACCGGGATCCGGTGGCGCTGAAGGCTGCCGGAGAGCGGCTGGCCCCCTTTGGTGACCGGGTGACACTGGTCCATTCCAATTTCTGCGAAATCGCTTCTGTTCTGGAGGAACTGGGCATTGAGGGCGTGGACGGCATTCTGCTGGACCTGGGCGTATCCTCTCCCCAGCTGGACGACAGCGCAAGAGGCTTTTCCTATATGGCGGACGCACCGCTGGATATGCGCATGAATCACGAGGACCGGCTCAGCGCTTATCATGTGGTAAACACCTGGTCCTATGAGGAGCTGAAGCGGATATTGTACGACTACGGCGAGGAGCGCTACGCGCCGAAAATCGCCGCGGCTATTTGTCAGCGCCGGGAGTCGGCACCGATTTGCACCACCCTGGAGCTGGTGGATATTATCCGTGGGGCCATGCCCCCTGCCGCACTGCGGGAAAAGCAGCATCCGGCAAAGCGGACCTTCCAGGCCATCCGTATTGCTGTCAACGATGAGCTTGGCAGCGTGGAAAAGGTGATGCGTGACGCGATTCCCTGCCTGAACCCCGGCGGACGGCTGGCGGTCATTACCTTCCATTCGCTGGAGGACCGGATCGTTAAGAACGCAATGGCGGACGCAGCCAGGGGCTGCACCTGCCCGCCCAGACTGCCGGTGTGCGTCTGCGGCAATAAGCCGAAGGTAAAGGTCCTGACCCGAAAGCCCATCGTATCCGGCGATGAGGAGCTGGAGCGAAACCCCAGAGCCCGCAGCGCAAAGCTTCGGGTGTGCGAAAAAATTTAAGTCCGCCCGAACCGGGGAGAGAACACCATGATTTACAAACATGATATTCAATATATCACCCAATTCTATACACCCGGCAGCGAAGCCTGGCAGCTGGCTCCCCAGGCGGAGCTCCGGAAGAACCGGCCCGCCGTACCCAGGTATGTGAAGCGTAAGCAGGTCAAGCTGTATGTGGACCCGGTGGCCCTTTGCAGCGTTGTGGTGGCGGTGGCGATTCTGGTGCTGATGTTCAGCGCGGTGTGGCAGTTTGCCAACGTCTGCGCGGCGCATGAGGCCATGCAGAGCCGCCTTATGGAGCTGCGGGATGAGAATGCCCTTCTGGAGCACAGCTACCGGTCCGGCTATGATCTGGACGAAGTGGAAGCCCAGGCACGGGCGCTGGGAATGGTGCCGGTATCGGAGGTACAGCACATCCGTGTTACGGTAAGCCTGCCGGAGCCTGAGCCGGAACCCACACTGCTGGAAAATATTACGTGGTTTTTAAAGGGATTGTTTGAATAAAACCTGTCCCGGCCAATACAATTTGAATTAGGATACAGCTGCAATGGGCGGCGAGGGATTCCCTTGCTGCCCATTCACGGCTTCATTCTGAGGAAAGGCCGGTGACATATGGGAAAGCAGTCCGGGAAAAAGCGGTATGAGCGTGTTCGCATGGACAGCGGTCACCACCGCAGGATTCTTCTGGTCAGCCTGCTTCTGGGCGTTCTGGCCTTCGTGCCGGTGGCCCTGCGGCTGTACCAGCTGATGATAACGCAGTACGATTACTATGCCAGCCTGGCTCTGCGAAACCAGACCCGGGCGACTTCGGTCACAGCGGACCGGGGCACCATTTACGACCGGAATATGAATATTCTGGCGGTGTCCCGCGGGGTGGAAAATGTATACCTGGATCCCCGGGAGCTGAAGCAGTCCGGTGCGGACCTGAACCGGATCGCCCAGACCCTGGGGGAGATTCTGGATCGGGATCCGGGGTGGATTCTGGAGCAGGCCAAGGATCTGCGTCAGCGCTACAAGCAGGTGGGCAGCCGGGTTGACGCGGAAACCGGGGCCCGGATCCGGGCGTATATCAACAGCGGGGGGCTTTCGGGCATCCATCTGGAGCCCAGCTCCCAGCGAAGCTATCCCTATGGCACCCTGGCAGCCCAGGTCATTGGCTTTACAAATGCCTCCAATCAGGGCTCTGAGGGTATCGAGGCGGCATACAACAGCTACCTGCAGGGCGGCGCCGGAAGCGTTATCACAACGAAGGGCAATAATGAAATGGATATGCCCTTCTCCTATGAAAACTACATTGCCGCCCAACCGGGATGCGATGTAATCCTGACGCTGGATGCGTCTGTCCAGGCTTGCCTGGAAAAACGGGTGCAGGAGGCAATTGACAAATATGACGTTCAGAACGGGGCGTTCGGCCTGGTGATGAACTGCAAAACCGGTGAAATTCTGGCGATGGCTACACTGGGCAGCTATGATCCCAATGCGTATCTGGAGGTCTGGGACGGTGAAGCCGCCGCGGAGCTTGCCCGGATGAAACTGGAATATCAGCTGAATCCGGAGGGAAGCGAAGCCTATGCCTCCGGGAAGGCGCGTTATGAAAAGGCCCTCGGCGCCGCCCGGCTGAAGCAGTGGCGAAACCGGGTCCTGTCCGATGGTTACGAGCCCGGCTCCACTTTCAAGGTGCTGACCATGGCGGCGGCTCTGGACAGCGGGGCCATCGATTTGAAGACTCCCTTCTATTGCAGAGGGGCTGAGCAGATCCCCGGCCGTGCCCAGCTGCTGCACTGCTGGCGCTCCGCCGGACACGGTGCCCAGACCACCGCCCAGGCATTGCAGAATTCCTGCAATATTGCCTTTGCCCATATTGCGCTGAAGCTGGGCGGAGAGCGGTTTTACGAATACATTCAGCACTTTGGAATCCTGGAAAAAACGGGAATCGATCTGGCAGGGGAGAGCAAGGGCGTTTTTTTCAGCCGGGAACTGATTACCGACACGGATAAATGGGGCACGGCATCCCTGACCTCCGGCTCCTTTGGGCAGACCTTCAAAATAACCCCGCTGCAGCTGGTGCGGGCCATTGCGTCGGTGGTCAACGGCGGTCAGCTGCTGGAGCCGTATATCGTATCCGAGGTCATTGACCCTGAGGGAAATGTGGTTTTAAAGCAGGAGCCGGTGGTTACCCGCCAGACGGTGAGCGCAGAAACCTCCGCCGTTATGCGGGAGCTTATCCTGTCCGTTGTAACGGATGGGACCGCCAAGAATGCCCGGGTTGCGGGATTTTCTGTGGGCGGAAAAACAGGAACCAGCGAAAAAATAGACGTTTTAGATGAGAATGGGAACAAAACCCTGGATAAAATCGTGTCATTTGTGGGGATTGCACCCATGGAGGATCCGGAGTATATTGTATTGGTGGCGCTGGATACCCCGTCCCGTTCCACCGGGATCTATATTTCCGGCGGTGTTATGGCTGCACCCACCGTTGGGGCGGTCATGTCGGACATCCTGCCATACCTGGGAGTGGCCCAGTCCTTCCCGGAGGGGGATATTGCGGGGAAAACCGTTGTTTTGAGCAGCCTGCAGGGCATGACACCCCGGGAGGCGGAGAAGGCACTGGAGAGCCAGAGCTTGACAGCCCGGTTTGTGGGTGAGGGGGACTATGTCACCGCCCAGATTCCGGCTGAGGGCCAGCCGGTTCCCGGGGGCAGCCAGGTGCTTCTCTACCTGGGAGAGACACCGCCGCAGCGCAGTGTGGAGGTGCCGGATTTTTCCGGCATGAACCGCCAGCAGGCCGGACAGCTGGCAGAGCAGCTGGGTGTGTATATTCTGGCGGCGGGGAACCCGGATGATTCGCCCGGTGTGACGGTTACTTCCCAAAGTGTTCCGCCGGGAACAACGGTGGAGCCGGGAACCATGCTGACACTGACATTTACAGATACCGCTGCCGCGGACTGAAGCACCCTCTGCGGCGTTTACGGCACAGATACAAGGAGGAAGCAACATGAAGCTGAAAGAATTGCTGAAAAATATCTCTGTTCTGGAGCTCCACGCGGATGAAACGCTGGAAATCGAGAGCATTGTCTATGATTCCCGGAAGGCCACGGCGGGAAGCCTGTTCGTTGCCATCTCCGGCTTTGCCTCCGATGGCAACCGGTTTATCCCCATGGCAATGGAAAAAGGCGCAGCTGTGGTGGTCACGGCCCGCAGGCCGGTGGAGAATGTGCCCTATGTGCTGGTGGAAAACGACCGGCTGGCTCTGGCGCTGCTGGGCACCACTTTCTATGGCAGCCCCGCAAAGGACATGGTCATGATCGGCGTTACGGGTACCAACGGCAAGACCTCCTCTACGCTGCTGCTGAAGCAGGTTCTGGAAAAATGTCTGGGGGCGAAGGTGGGCCTTATCGGCACCATGGAAAATATGGTGGGGCAGGAGGTAATCCCAACGGAGCGGACCACCCCGGAGAGTCTGGAGTTGCAGAGCCTGTTTGCCAGAATGCGGGACGCGGGCTGCACCCACTGCGTAATGGAGGTTTCCTCCCACGCCGTTGCTCTGGAGCGGGTGGGCGGTATCCACTTTGATGTGGCGGCCTTTACCAACCTGACGGAGGATCATCTGGATTTCCACAAGACCATGGATGCCTACTGTGAGGCAAAAGCGCAGCTCTTTGCCCGGTGCGACAAGGCAGTTATCAATGCGGACGATGCCTATGCCGGACGGATGCTGGAAATGGCCAGGGGCCAGGTAATCACCACCTCGGTCCATGACGGGGGCACGCTGAATGCCCGGGAAGTGGAGCTTCACGCGGAGGGAATTCACTTTACCGCGGAAATGGCGGGGGAGAGTGTATCGGTTTCCCTGCCCATTCCCGGAAAATTTACCGTATACAATACGCTGACGGTCATGGGTATCGCAAAGCAGCTGGGGATTTCCCTTGCCGACTGCGCCGGGGCGTTGAAGACTGCCAGCGGTGTCAAGGGCCGGGTGGAGGTGGTTCCCACCCCTGGAAAGCCCTGGTCCGTACTGATCGACTATGCCCATACACCGGATGGCCTGGAAAATGTTCTCAGCTCTGTCAGAGATTTCTGCAAGGGCAGGCTTATCAGCGTGTTTGGCTGCGGCGGCGATCGGGACCCCATCAAGCGGCCTATTATGGGCGAAATCGGTGTAAAGCTCAGCGATATTGCCATTATTACCTCGGATAATCCCCGGACGGAGGACCCCGATGCCATTATCGCGGACATTCTGAAGGGCGTAAAAGCGGAGTACGGGGAATATAAAGTGGTGTCCAACCGGCGGGAAGCCATTGAATATGCTATGGACATTGCGGAAAAAGATGATATAATTGTACTGGCAGGAAAGGGCCATGAGACCTATCAGGAGATCAACGGTGTGAAGCATCACCTGGATGAGCGGGAAGAGGTCGCTGCCCACCTGTAGAATCGAGGAAGCAAAATGGCAAAAATCACATTGAAGCAGGCTGCGCTCTGGTGCGGCGGCTATGTGGAGCCCAAATATGAAAGCATAACCTTTGACGGGGCCAGCAACGATACCCGTCAGATTCAGCCCGGTCAGCTCTTTATCGTGCTTCAGGGCGCAAGGGACGGACATGATTTTATCCCCGCCGCCATGGAGAAGGGTGCGTCAGCCTGCCTGTGCAGCCGCCGGACCGGGGATTATCCCTGCATTCTTGTGGAGGATACCCGGCTGGCCCTGGGGGCCATTGCCCGAAAGCTTCGGGAGCATCTGGGCGCAAAGGTGGTTGGAATCACCGGCTCTGTCGGAAAATCCACCACAAAGGAGATGACCGCCTCCGTCCTTGCTACCGTTTATCGGACAGGCAAAACACCGGTGAATCACAATAACGACATCGGTATGCCTATGGCTGTTCTGGCTATGCCGGAGGATACGCAGGTCATGGTTCTGGAGATGGGGATGAACCACTTCCGGGAAATGGCGTACCTTTCATCGGTTGCTCAGCCGGATATCGGTGTAATTGTAAATATCGGCACCATGCATATTGAGCATCTGGGCTCCCGGCAGGGAATCCGGCAGGCAAAGCTGGAGATTCTGGAGGGAATGCCCCCAAATGGCAGCCTGCTGCTTTGTGGGGACGATGATATGCTCAAGCCGCTGAATCAGGAAATTACCCAGGAGCTGACCTATTTCGGCTCCGGTGGGGACTGCGGCATCCGTGGGGTGAACATCCGGCAGGAGCCGGGGGTGCTCCGCTTCGATGTGCGGACCGGCGGCGGGGAATTTCCTGTGGCCCTTCCGGTGGAGGGGGCCCATTTTGTCCCCGATGCCATGGCTGCGGTGGCTGTCGGACTGAAATTGGGCGTGAGCCCGGAAAATATCAGCCGGGGCCTGTGGAATTTTAAAAACATCGGCGGTCGTCAGGAAGTTTTTGAAAAGAACGGCTATACCGTCATCAATGACAGCTATAATGCCGGACCGGAATCCACGGCGGCGGCCCTTGAGGTGCTGGCGGCCCGGACGGGACGTAAAATTGCCGTTCTGGGAGATATGCTGGAGCTGGGCGAGCAGGCACCTCAGGCCCATTACCGGATCGGCATACTGGCGGCGCAAAAGGCGGATATCCTGCTTGTTTACGGGCCCAACGGTGTACATACCCTCCGGGGCGCTGAAAGCGGCGGTCTGCGGGGGCACAGCTGCGCCACCCATGCTGAGGGAGCCGAATGGCTCCGGGAAGTGGCCCGGCCCGGGGATGTTATCCTGTTTAAGGGCAGCCGGGGAATGCGTATGGAAAAGATTCTGGAGCAGTTCCTGGAAGAAAGATAGATTACGGAGGAATATACAATATGACGAAAGTTCTGATAACCGCGCTGGTTTCCGCAGTGGTGTCCGGCGGCCTGGGCTACCTGCTTCTGCCCGTCCTGCGGGCAATGAAGGCGGGACAGTCCATCCGGGAAATCGGCCCGACCTGGCATAATTACAAAGCCGGTACGCCGATGATGGGCGGCCTGATGTTTATTTTTGCCGTTATCATTGTGCTGCTGTGCAACATCCCCTTTATGCGGGATTACACTGTGTTTTTCGTGCTGGCGCTGTCCCTGTGCTTTGGCGCGGTGGGCTTTCTGGATGATTTTGCAAAAATGAAGAAGCACCAGAATGAGGGCCTGACCTCCGCCCAGAAGTTTCTGCTTCAGCTGGCAGTTTCCGCCCTTTACCTGTATTTGATGTATAAGCACGGCGGCATGAAGGTGGAAAACGGCCTGATTCCGCTGTACATTCCCTTCTTTGACCTGGAATTTCATATGCATCCCATTGTCTATATTTTCTTCGCCATGTTTGTTATGGTGGGGTGTGACAACGCCGTGAACCTGACGGACGGGGTGGACGGCCTGTCCAGCTCCGTGACGATTCCGGTCATGATATTCTTCGCGGCGGCGGCTGTCGCCATGGGAAAAGAAGATCTGGCACTGCTGCCTGCTTCTCTGACCGGCGGACTGATTGCCTATCTGTTCTATAACTGGCACCCGGCAAAGGTGTTCATGGGCGATACCGGCAGCCTGTTCCTGGGCGGCGTGGTCTGCGCCATGTCCTTTGCCCTGGATATGCCCCTGGTGCTGATTTTCGTGGGCTTTGTCTACATTGTGGAGACGCTGTCTGTGATTTTGCAGGTGTCCTATTTCAAACTGACCCACGGCAAGCGGCTGTTTAAAATGTCTCCCATCCACCATCATTTTGAAATGTGCGGCTGGAAGGAAGAGAAAATCGTGCTGAGCTTTACGGCAGTATCCGCGTTCATGTGCCTGATCGGCTGGCTCAGCGTTTCCGGAAAATTCCATTAAAGCCTGAAAGGAGCTTCCTATGGCAGCAGAGCGTGATCTGCGTGCCAAAGAGGACCGCCGTCCCGGGACGGGGGAGCGTGTGGATATTCTGTTTTCCGTGCTGGTGCTGGTACTGCTTGCGCTGGGGCTTATCATGCTGTACTCGGCAAGCTACGCCCAGAGTGAATACGATACCGGATACCGAATTTCCACAAAGTATCTGCAAAAGCAGGCGGCCTGCGCCGCCGTAGGCCTGGCAGCCATGTATGCCTTCAGTCGGATTCCGGCGGGGGTGTGGTATCGGTGGGCCTGGCAGCTGTATGGAATCAGCATCGGCCTGCTGCTGCTCGTTCTGGTTGCCGGGCAGCAGGTCAACGGGGCCAGACGTTGGATCAATATAGCCGGCATCCAGTTCCAGCCTTCCGAGGTGGCAAAGCTTACCCTGATTCTTCTCTTTGCCAGACTGACCCGGGGCTTTGGGCCGGACGCAAGGACGATTCGCTATGGCGTTCTGGGATTTGGCTGTGCCCTGCTGGGAATTCTGGTGCCTCTGGCGCTGGAAAAGCACCTGTCGGCAATCATGCTTATGGGCATGGTTGCCGTGGTGATGATGTTCGTGGCAGGAACCCGTGCCAGATGGCTTCTGGCGGGAGCGGCGGGAGCGCTGATTTTTGTGCTGGTGTACATTTCCCTTATGGGCTATGCCGGAGACCGGGTGAGCGCCTGGCTTCATCCGGAGCAGGACCCCGGGGATACGGGCTACCAGATTCTCCAGTCCCTTTACGCCATTGGCTCCGGGGGACTGTTTGGGCTGGGCTATGGGAAATCCAGACAGAAGTATCTGTATCTTCCTTTCCAGTATAACGACTATATTTTCGCGGTGGTCTGCGAAGAGCTGGGTCTTGTCGGCGCGCTGATGCTGATTGCACTGTTCGCGGCGGTCATTCTGCGGGGCTACTGGATTGCCCTGCAGGCGGAGGACCGGTTCTCCACAGTCCTGGCGGCGGGGCTGACGACCCTGATTGCCCTCCAGACGATCCTGAATCTGGGGGTTGTTACCAATCTTCTGCCATCTACGGGCATCGCACTGCCGTTTTTCTCCTATGGCGGCACGGCCCTGGCAGTAAACCTGGGGGAGATGGGCATATTGCTCAGCATTTCCAGGCACAGAAACGACAGAAAGAAACAGGAGGTTTCTCTATGAACTTGATTTTTACCTGCGGCGGCACAGCGGGGCATATCAACCCCGCCATTGCGGTTGCCAATATGATGAAGGAACGTCATCCGCAGTGCAATATACTTTTTATCGGCGCTACCGGAAAAATGGAGGAAAAGCTGGTGCCGCAGGCGGGCTATGAACTCAAATGCCTGCCCGCGTCGGGCCTGAGCCGGAAGAAAAATCTGGCGGGGCTGAAGCAGAATCTGTACGCAGTGAAGTGCGTCCTCAGCGCGGTGAGCGCCTGTAAGAAAATATTCCGGGAATTTCAGCCCGATGCGGTAATCGGAACCGGCGGCTATGCCAGCTTCCCGGCTCTTTACGCGGCGCAGTCCATGGGTATTCCCACCTGCGTACATGAGGCCAACGCCGTTCCCGGCGTGACCACCAGAATGGCAGCCAGAAAGGCTGACCGGGTGCTGGTGGCCTTTGAGGAGAGTGCCAAATACTATTCCGGCCCTGTAGAGGTTGTGGGTATGCCAATCCGGAAGGAGTTTATTTACACAACGAAAGCTCAGGCAAAAGAGACTTTGGGCCTTTCCGGAAAGCCGGTGGTGGTATCCGCTTTTGGCAGCCTGGGAGCTAAGGTGATGAATGAGACCATGGCGGAGATTTTTCCCATGGAGCAGCAGGATGGATTTCCTTTCCATCACATCCACGCCACGGGAAGCTTTGGCTGGGAATGGATGCCCGGTCTGGTGAAGGATAAGGGCGTG
The DNA here is from genome assembly GCA_964504605.1 of uncultured Oscillospiraceae bacterium. Lineage (GTDB taxonomy): Bacteria > Bacillota > Clostridia > Oscillospirales > Oscillospiraceae > Faecousia. The sequence goes on from CAZDFB010000020.1 coordinate 21,769, forward strand.
GACTGGGAAAGCTGTGAAAGCATTGATATGCGGGAATACATCTACAATATGCCCACGGTCATGGCTGCGGCGGATGTGATTATTGCCCGCTCCGGCGCCTCCACCTGCAATGAGATCGGTGCCTCCGGCACCCCCTGCATCCTGATACCCTCTCCCAATGTGACCAACAATCACCAGGAGAAGAATGCCCGGGTTCTGGAGGAACGGGGCGGCGCGGTGGTGCTGCTGGAGAAGGATTGCACCCCCGGGACGGTTTATGGGCTGGTCAGGGAACTGCTGGCGGATGAAGACCGCCGGGATAAGATGGGCGCGGCATTGCTGAGTATGGTTCAGATCGATTCCGCGGAGAAAATCTGCGATATCGTGGAGGAATTGGCACAGCGGTAAGCCCCGCTGCCCAGGAGGAAATATATGGATATCAATCAGACCCGGCGCCCCCGCCCGGAGGGTACCCGCAGACCTGCCCCGGAGAACGGCGCGCAAACCCGGCAGCGCCGGAGAAAGGCCTCTCCGGATTCCCGGGGAAAACAGCCCGGAACAAAACAGCCCCGAAGCGGGGAGAGTGCCCGCAGAGCCCGGCAGAACCGGGAGGCGGCACTGGCCCGGCAGCGGCAGCAGGCCCGGGCAAAGCAGCGGAAAAAAGCAAGCCGCAGACCCGCACCTGCGGTGATTTATACCCAGCCGGCGGTTTTTAACCGAAATCGGCTGCTGATGCAGCTGCTGATTGTTACGGCAGTTGTGCTGGCGGTGGTAATGGGCCTTTCCATCTTCTTTAAGGTGGATGTGATCTGCGTATACGGCGCGAATGTTTACAGCGCCTGGACGGTCCGGGAGGCCTCCGGCATCCAGACGGGGGACAACCTTTTGACCTTCAGCGTTCCCCGGGCCTGTGCCCAGATCAAGGCCAACCTTCCCTATGTCAAAACAGCCCGGATCGGTATAAAATTACCGGATACGGTAAATATTATCATCGAGGAAGAGACGGTGGTCTATGCGGTCCAGTCCTCGGATGGCCTCTGGTGGCTGATGACCTCCGGGGGAAAGATTGTTGAGCAGACCGACGGCGGAACCGCCGGAAGCTACACCAAGCTTCTGGGCGTGACGCTGGAGAGCCCGGTTATCAATGAGCAGGCCGTTGCCATGGAAGCGCCCCAGGAGGCCACAACACAAACCGATGCCTCCGGGGATGTGGTGGGCACGGAGCCTGTTATCGTCACAGGTGCTCAGAGACTGCAGGTGGGTCTGGAAATATTGCAGCACCTGGAGAGCAATGACGTGGTTGGTGAGGCTGCCAGCGTCAATGTGGCAGAGCTGGGGGACATCCAGCTGTGGTATGGGCAGCAATATCAGGTGAAGCTGGGAGATAATTCCAATCTTGCCTACAAGATCGCCCAGATGTGCGCCGCTATCCGCAGCAGCGAGCTGACCACCGGATATGGCGTGCTGGATGTGAGATATACCCTCTGGCCGGACCAGGTTGGCTATACGCCCTTTGAGTAAGTTGTAAGAATTTTGTAAATAATTTGACGAAATTCGAGATTTTCTATTGACCAAATCCCGATTTGGGGATAGAATGTAAAAGTACGAATGCAAGTTTGCGGCTGAACCATCGTGTTTTTGTCAAAACATACATAGGAGGAAGAGTTTATGTCTGAGAATCTTCAGGAGCGCGTAGTGAAAATTAAAGTCATTGGTGTCGGCGGCGCCGGCAACAATGTTATCAACCGCATGATCGATGCGGGCGTGGGCGGCGTGGATTTCGTCGTCGTCAATACCGATAAGCAGGACCTGAACAAGTCCGTCTGCAAGTCCAAGATCCAGATCGGTGAGAAGCTCACCGGCGGCATGGGCGCCGGCTCCAAGCCTGAGATCGGCAAGAAGTCTGCGGAGGAATCCCGGGCTGCCATTTCCAAGGTCCTGGAGAACACGGATATGGTCTTTATCACCGCCGGTATGGGCGGCGGCACCGGCACCGGTGCGGCTCCCA
>CAZDFB010000021.1:0-23062 GCA_964504605.1 uncultured Oscillospiraceae bacterium
GTCATGCCGCCGAAAATCGACATTTTCCGACAAACAATGTCGATCACCTGACGGGCAGTGCCTTCCATATCCTCCGTGATGAATTGGCTGTCCGTTCTGGGATAGGTCAACAACTTCTTTTCATAGAGGGACTGCACCAGCTCAAGGGTCTGCTGTGCGGTAAAGCCGTAATAGCGGTTTGCCTCTCTTTGCAAAGTGGTCAGATCATAGAGCTTCGGAGGACTGACGGTTTTGGTTTCCTTCGTAGTCAACAATTTCTGCACACAGCCTTTTGTAAGGATACGCCGTTTCATCGTACCCTTTATATGACACTCGGTCTACGGCAAGGGAGGTACGCAAATGATCCCCCTTGCGATGATGTTTAAGGACCGAAAATGCTCCCTAAAACATACATTTTCTGATATTTGCTACATACGGCATTGCGATATGACAAGAAAAATCAAAGGGCGTATAGGCGAAGGTTTTCCCGATATTCGCCCCGAAATGATACAGAAAATGAGCATAGCCGTTGATGTCAGCTATGCTCATTTTGAAATGTCAACTTGTGTAGCAGCGTGTTTTTGCGTCAGCAATTCGATTATTTCCTTACACCATTTTTACACCATTTTGGTGTGGGGGTATATGGAGATATATGAAATTATGATCTGGTTGGTTATGGGAAAAACACACTGAAATCAAGCATTATTGGAATATATAGAGAGATATTGAGATATGGAATTAGGTGAGTCTCCCTCGATACCTAATTTCATATATTTCAAAACTCCTTTGATATTGTCTGTAAAGAGGACACAAAATTACAAAATAATTATAGCAGACATTCTCCTTTTTTCAAGGCTTATTTCTGAAAAGAAATCCCGCCGGGCAATGGGCGGGCGAAAAAACAGCCGGTGCGTTTTGCACCGGCTGGAAAAGCGCCTCAGGGCAGGTCTATGACAAAGGGAACGGCGGGAATTCCGGCATCGTTACAGAGATTGACCCGGTAAAATGGCGTTTGCGCCAGACGTACAGAGAGCTTTTTGACATTCCGGAGAGAATCGCCCTGAAGAATCAGGGCAGAATCCACTGCCCGGCACCGGACATTGGAAACCGGAACACCGTCAGCCAGAATTTCCAGACCGCAGATGCCGCCGGTTACAGGGGGCAGAAGCTCCGAAGGAATTTCAAAAGCCGGGAAGCCATTGTAGGCGGAGAAATCCTGCTCCCGGATGTGCAGCCCCTGTCCAAACCGGAAGGGAATCGTTACGGTATCCTCCTGCCGGACAGCTTCCAGAGGCCGGGGGGCATCGGCGTGAATGTCCTCTCCGTAAATGTATTTTCGGGCAAGCAGCGCCAGACGGAAACCTACGGGCTGCTTCTCCTTTGGGTGAATGTCGTACACATTGCCCACATCGGAGGTGCTTGCCATGTACAGCCCCGGCAGGGTATCCGCCGCAAGCTGCTGCTGACGGCGAAGCTCGGGGTAGTTTTCGCTGCTGTTGCTCATCCAGACTCCAAAGGGCGCAATCTGAGCAAACAGGAACGGAAGGTCAGTCTGGGCTGGATTCCGGTGGAGCCAGCCCTGCCGCCAGCACTGAACCATAGCGGAAAAAAGCCTGGAATACAGCGGCGCCTTTTGCTCGTCGCTTTCGCCCTGGTACCAGATGACACCTTTCACGCTGTAGCCGAGAATTTCCTGAACCATGTTGTTGTACAGGGAGCCGGGCTCGCTCTTGTCTCCGGGGCCCTCCTGCATCAGTTCTGCCCGACTCTGATTGGAAGCATCGATGCTGCCGGGGAGGGAAGGCGGAGCAGCCGTGCTGCCGGAGGAAATGGCGGCAGCCATATTTTTCTGAAGTTCGGCGGGGTGAAAGGTGTTTTTCAGGAGAACGGACATGACCTTTTGGGACTGGGGAGCTGCCATGGCAGGACGAACCACAGAACGGATGGCCTGAAAACGGGGCAGATCCAGCTTGGCGGTCAGTTCGGCAAATTCATCGGTATAGACGCGCAGGTCCGGGTCGTTCTCCAGAAGCTGCCGGTCCATCCAGGCACTGGCGGTGGTTCCGCCCCAGTTGCAGCTGACAATGCCAACAGGAACACCCTGCCTGCGCAGCTCCTGGGCAAAATAGACTGCCACAGCGGGAAGCTCCCAGGCATTATCCGGACAGAAGGTGAGCCAGCGATCCCAGGGATTCCAGGCCTTATAGCCCAGCTTCCCGCTCACCGGGAAAGGAATACTGACCGACGATATAGGTGCGCAGGTGGTCATCATCGGCATCCTGGATGACCGCCTCTCCGCACTGATCGTACTGTAGCATAAATTCCATATTGCTTTGTCCGCCGGCGACCCACACCTCACCAATATCCACATGGCCCAGGGAAATGGTTCCGATTTCCAGAAGCGCGTCCTCCATGGCCTCCTGAGGGGGAAGGGGAAACTGAAAGGGCCCCTCGCTCAGTTCCCGGAGGCAGAGAAGCTTGCCGTTAAGACGAACGGCAACGGTCTGGGGTTCTTCACAGGTTCCCCAGATACAGATGGGCATATGGCGCTGAAGCACCATGCCGTCCTGAAAAATTCTTGCCAGCTTCATGGACACAAGCTCCCGTCAGGAGAATCGGAGCTGCAGAAGCTCCAGCATTCCGGTGCCCTGGTACCGCAGATACAGCGGATGGGTTCCGCTGACTGTCAGGGAAGCGTGGAAATCCGTCCAGTCTTCCCGGGGAGACACAGTAATGGCACCGATGGGCTGGGTACCCTCCTCGTCCAGGGACAGAAGCAGCTGCCCGCTGGCAGTGCCCCGGAGGGAGAGGGTCAGTTTTTCACAGTCGCAGAAACGGAAATATTTGTAACCAATCAGGGTGCCGTCCTTGATGCCGGTGATGTAGCGCTGACCGTAACCGTGGGTGATGAAGGGAATATCCGCATTGACCACCCGATTGGTGGCATGGGGCATATGCCCGTTGGTCAGATTGCAGGCAATGGGAGCAGGATACAGCCCCTCTGCCACCAGAGGACCTCCGTTCAGACCGCAGCTGGTGCACGGCGCCTGCGCAATGGAGCCATCGGGCAGGATGGTCACAGGCTCGGCACAGGCCTGACGGCTGTAGGTGGAATTGTGGGTCTGCCGGTGGTAGAAAATGTACCACTGTCCGTTAATGCATTCCAGACTGCCGTGGTTGTTGGCGGTCATGTTCAGACGGTCTTCACCTCTGCGGCCCTTCAGACCCACGTCACCGTTGGACTGAAGAATGCCCCGGTAGCGGAAATCCCGGTCGGGATAGGGGCTTGTGGCGTAGCAGAGCATATTGCTGTTTTCGTCCGAGTAGATGAAATAATAGGTGCCGTTGATTTTGCGGATGGAGCTGGCTTCATAGAAGCCATGGCCCTCAAAGTCCGTACCCAGAGCCATGAACTGGCTGGGAACAATCCGGGTGGGCTCGCTGATGACGGTGAGCATATCCTCTGCCAGAACGACATGGTTTGCGCCCATCACATCTTCCGGCTCTGCCAGAAGCTGTTCCTTCGTCCGGTGGAACAGCATTTGCTCCACTCCCAGCAGGAAATGGCGGAGCTGCTCTTTAGGCATGGAGCGGATGTCGGGGAGGGGCTGACCGTCGCCGCCGCGGCCCTCATTCCCGCTGTGGGCACCTGCTGCCACCATGGAAAGGGCCCAGCCGTAGTACAGCCGGATAATGCCGCTGTCATTGATAACCGCGGGATCCGCGGGAAGATATTTCAGGAAGGGGCTGCCGTCCGGGCTTCGGACAAAGCCGAGGTATTCATATTTTCCGGTGGGTGTGTCGCAAACCGCCACGCCAATGGGGGTGTTGTGGTCGTCTCCGGCGCTGCCGACACCGCCGCTGATGCCGTAATACAGATAATAGCGCCCATCGTTGCCCCGAACCACATCGGGGGCGTAGAGATCCGCAAAATCTCCGTGCACCCGGGGGTCCTGGGCCGCTTCGTAGATCACGCCGTCACAGCGCCAGTCGGAAAGATCGTCCACCGGGGCGGACCAGCCTATATAGTTTCCCTCCGCACAGTAGCGCTGACCACCCTCACTGTCGTGGGAGCCAAACAGGAAAATGCGGTCACCGAAGACATGGGGCTCTCCGTCGGGGATATACGTGTCCAGGGGAAGAAAGGGGTTGAGCGCCTGCTTTTTCATAGAAATTTTCTCCATTCTGTCAGATTACAGCAGCACCGGCGTATTTGCCTCCAGCATCATCCGCAGGACACGGCAGGCGCAGGTTCGGACTGTCTCCGGGGAGAGCGTTCCTGCCTCCAGCGCCTCCAGAAGGTGCGTCCGGTCAAAATCGCTGCCGGGCATAATCAGGTCGTTTCCAGCAATGGGACAGAGCGCGGGCTGGGCGGCCTTTTCGTTGGTGCTGCCCCAGTCGGTCATGACCAGACCCTGGAAGCCCCATTCACAGCGCAGGATGTCGGTGAGCAGATCCCGGCTGTTGGCGGTATAGACGTGATTGATCAGGTTGTAGCTGCTCATGACGGTCCTGGGCTGGCTTTTTGTTACCGCAATTTCAAAGCCTTTGAGGTAAATTTCCCGCAGAGCCCGCTCCGATACGTTGCTGCTGATGCCGTTGCGGTTGTCCTCGGTGTTGTTGCAGCAGAAGTGCTTTACGCAGGTGTACACACCCTTGTGGCGCTGAACACCCTGGGTCAGGGCGGCAGCCATTTCGCCGGTGAGGACAGGGTCCTCCGAATAGTATTCAAAGGTCCGTCCACCCAGGGGGTTGCGGTGGATATTCATGCCCGGGGCCAGCCAGACCGTAATGCCGAAAAGGGTCATTTCCTGACCGATTCCGTCACCGATCTGCCGTAGCAGCGGCGTATTCCAGGTCTGGGCCAGCAGCATCTCCACGGGCCAGGCGGTGGCATAGCGGTGAACTACCTGACCGGGGATGTTGGCGAGCTGGGCCTTCATGCCGACAGCCAGCGCACCCCAGTTGTAGCGCTCCGGAATCTCCGCAGGAGCGAATCCACCCATGGGCAGGGCCTTTACCCGCCTGACGATGTTCACACCGGCGGGACCGTCGGCAAAAACCACATTGCGGATCCCCTTATCCACCAGCGCGGTGACGGTTTTACCGGCTGCGCCCTGGATATCCAGTGCCTCCCGGGGAGGGTTCTGCAAAGAGCCGCCCTGAAGGAACCATGCCTGCTCCGGCAGGGTCAGCTTGTCCAGAATGGCGGCTTCCTGAGCCGTTTCCGAAAAGACCGGCGGGGTGTAGTCCACGGTTTTCGTGACAAATGCAGCCGGATCCGCAGTCAGGCAGGGGGCATCGACGGGCCCTTCCTCCCAAGCCTCCGGCCCAAAGTCTGGGAAAGCATCCGTGGCGGGGCAGCAGTTTTTGCACTGACAGGTGACAACGGCTTCTCTCAGGCTGATTTGGGCTTCAATGGCAGTATCCCGGCTGGAGGTGCCGATGCGGACACGGTAATTGCCGCCGGAAAGCACCCATTGGGCCCGGTCTTCATGGTAGCTTGCGCATTCGCCCAGATCGAAGGAAAGAGTCAGCAGCTCAGCGGCACCGGGCTGAAGAAGTCCGGTTTTTCCAAATGTCACCAGCCGCTGGTACTCCTTCCGCATGGAGCCGCCGGGGGCGGAAACGTAGAGCTGCACCACTTCCTTACCGGCGGCGGTACCGGTGTTGGTCACTCTTACCTGAGCAGTTACCCGGGTGGCATCCAGGGAAACCGCTTCCGTTTCCACCGCAAAGCGGGTATAGCTCAGGCCAAAGCCGAAGGGATAGCGGACCGGCTTGCGGAAGGAATCGAAATAGCGGTAGCCAACGTAAAAATCTTCCGTGTAGTATTCGTTCTGCAGATCGCCGTTCAGATAACTGAACGTATCGGAGAAGGGATTATCCTCATAGCGCAGGGGAATGGTATCTGCCAGCTTACCGGAGAAGTTTTCCTTGCCGGAGAGTACGTCGGCAAGGGCATTTCCACCCTCCTCGCCGCCCTGGACAAAGAGCACCACCGCATCAATGCCGGGGATTTCGTCCAGAAATGCCATGTCCATATGTCCGCCCACATTGATAATGAGAATAACATGGGCATAGGCCCCAGTCAGAATCCGCAGATTCTCCCGCTCGGTATCGGTGATGTAATAGTCGCCTTTTTCCAGTTTGCGGTCATTTCCCTCACCGGCCTGACGCATCAGAACGTAAATGGCGGTATCGGTGCCGCTTTTGGCAATGTCCTCCCGGGTGACCAGCCGACCGCTGGGGAAACGGTAGACAAAGCTGTGGGCCAAAGGAATGATTTCCATGGGATTGGTGAGGCCCCTGATTTTGTCCTCCACCATGTCCCGGTAGGCCTGATAGGTGGAAGCGTATTCCTGGTCGTAATCATCCAGCCAGGACTGGGTGGTAATCTTGTAGCCCGCGTTTTTCAGGCCCTGCTCAATGTTGACGCTGTAGCGCTCCTCCACGCTGCCGCTGCCAAGACCGCCCTTTACGGTCATCCGGGCACCCATGCCATACAGGGCAATTTTCTTCGCCCGGAGGGGAAGGGCATCTCCTTCGTTTTTCAGCAGGACAAAGCCCTCTGCGGCTGCCTTGCGGGCAAGAGCCCGGTTTTGAAGCTCCAGCTGTGTGGGCTCCTGAGAAAAGGTTCCGTAAATATTGGTTTCCATTGTATCGTCTCCCTTTAGTTGTGAGCGGATTTCATAAACGCAATGCTGTCCAGCACTTCCTGCCGGGCTTCCGGCAAAAGGGTCGGGAGCATTTCAAAGGTGTGGAAGGTGCCTGTCCATTTCCTGGTTTCCAGGTATCCGCCGGCCTCCCGGAGCTTTTTGGCCAGGAAGCGGCTGTCCGGTGCCAGAGTTTCGTCGGCATCCCATACGATCCGCACCGGCGGAAAATTGTGAAAATCACCGTAGCCAATCCATGCGTAGGGCTCCTGTGTCGGCTGAGGGCAGTACAGCTGCCCAAGCTCCTTCAGGGCCCGGGCATCCACTACCGGATCCTTTGCCCTGTACTGGGAGCGGTCGATGGTTTCGTCAAAGAAGGCACCGGGAGCGTAGGAAACAACGGCATCCGGTAGCCGCAGCCCCCGGTCCCGGGCCATCATGGTGGTGGCAAGCACCAGCGTGCCGCCGGCACTTTCACCGATCAGACAGATTTTTTTGTCTGGGTGGCTCTGTACCAGAGCAACGTAGGCGCTGAAGCAATCCTCCAGCCCGGCTGGGAAGGGGTGCTCCGGTGCCAGCCGGTAAATGATTCCATAGACCGGAAAGCCGGACTCCTTCGCCAGGAAGGAGGTGAAGGCCCGGTAGTCCCGGGGATCGCCGCTGATAAAGCCGCCGCCGTGGATATAGAGGATAACGGCATCGGGGCAGACCGTCTCCGGTATGGCAAGATCCACGCCGCAGGCCCCAAGCCTGTCCTCCCGGTAGGAAACACCGGCGACCGGCGGCATTTTACCGGAGGAGGCCTGGGCGGCCCGGAGCTTTACCGGATCCAATCCCTTCCGAAAGGGCGGCCTTTGCAGCCGCATCTGCAGACGGACGATTTTCATGGCCTTGCTCATGGGGTTCTCCTTTCCGTAGTGAGAAATTCGGACATCAGAAGGTAATCAGCGGACCCTCTGTAATGCCGTTTTCGTTGAAGCTGTCCACACGGAACCAGTAATTCCGGTCCTTTATCAGTGTGGAAATATTTACATGGTCGGCCCCGTACACCATCCAGCTGCAATACAGTTTGTTCGGAGCAATACCATAGCGCACATTATAGCCGTCGGCACTGGGAACCTTTTCCCAACTTACAGTGCAGTCCAGCTCACCATTGCGAACAGCCTTTGCTTGCACCTGTGCAGGCTTCTCACCATTGCCATTGCCAAATATACGCAAACCGCTAATACGTAGCGGCTGATCGTAGGGCAGGGAACCGCCGGTTACCCGGATGTAGCGGGCCGAAATGCCCTGCTCCCAGACAAAATAGGCGTTGGCACAGTCCCGGGCGACGTTTTTCAGGGTGAACCAGCTTTCACCATCCAGGCTGGCCTCCAGGGTGAAATGGGTCAGGGGCTGATTTGCTTCAATAAAGCGGCCTTCATTGGCCCGGTAGTGATAATCCGCGGAATCGAATTTCAGACACAGATCTTCGTCTGCCAGATTGACCTGAATTGCCCGGATGTCACTTTCCTTTTCCAGATCCACCGTCAGCCACTGACCGGGCTCCGGCACGGCGGCGCTCCACCAGGTCCGGGCATCCTCGTTTACTGCCAGCCGGGGCGAGCTGCCCGGGGCGGAGGAGGAAGCGGTGGCGGGCTTGTTGTAGGACAGAAGCATCCATTTCGGTGTCACGGACCAGGGATCGAATTTACCGGAAGGAATCTCCATGGGGTAATCCGCAAAGTTCTGGTTGCAGAACAGAATCCCGTCCGCGTCAAAGCCGGCGGGAGAAAGGGCGAGCCGGCGCTCAAAAATGTGGTTTACGCTGATTCGCAGTGTGGAGGCGTGCCAATAGTTTCCGTATTTGTCGCAAATTGCGCTTCCGTGGCCCGCACCGTGGATGAAGCCGCCGGGCTTGGAGGAATAGGGGTTGTGGGATTGCAGAACAAAGGGCCCCAGAGGCTTGTCGGATACGTAAACGCCATCGCTGTAGGTGTTGAACTGTGTGCCGCTGCAGGCGTACTGAAGATAGTAGCGCCCCTGATGCTTGGTCATAAAGGCACCCTCAATATAGGGCCTTCCGGTGGCCTGAATCATGCGCAGCAGCATATCCCGGGTAAAGCCCCCGACTGGGGGAATGTTTTCCGGCAGACGGACCTCTCCGGTCTCGGGGTCCGAAACCTGACGGATAAAGTCAAAGATACCGCCCTCACGGCGGACAACGCCATTTTCACCGGCACGCTCGTAGCCCAGGCAACTTTCGTTTCCCTCCATCAGGGCAACGGGCTCACCCAGGGGGAGCATGGTTTCCGGGTCCATTTCGATGCCCCAGATCGGGTCCATATTGCTGCAGCCCCAGTAGAAGTAAACGCGGCCGTCATCGTCCTGAAACATATCCGGGTCCCAGAAGGCGAAGGGGGCGGAAACCTGCTGGAAATCATCCGCAAGAGGATTCTCCGAGCGGAGGAACGGGCAGTTTTCACCCCGGCGGGAGGCGCAGAAATAGAGCGCGTCACCGATCTGGCGGACATCAGGGGCATAATCATAAATCAGGAGAGAACGGTTTTCGTGGAACTTCCAGCTTAGAAGATCATCGCTGTACCAAAAGCCTGCGGACATGGAGGCAAACAGGTAATAGATTCCCTTAAACAGCACGAGGGCAGGATCGGCGGCCTCCCGGTAGGAGTAGTTCCGGCCCTGATCCTGCATATGCTGATAGCGGTAATTCAAATCCAGAGGATTGCAAAAGGTGTTCATAGGATACCTCACATATTGGTATTGGGAATTTTGCGCAGAGCCTCATTCAGCTGGGAAACGACCTGCTCAGGCACATTTCCGTAGGCCAGAGCAGAGCGGAGGGTCATTTTTGCACCGAGCCCCTGTACATCGCTGCTCTGCCGGGAGTCCTCGGGAACACGGTCACCGTAGCTTTCGCGCATTTTCTTTTTCGCTGCCTCCAGCATGGGTGTCAGGACAGCTCTGGCCTGGGGATTCTTCATCAGGTGGGACATGGTGCAGTCAACGCTGAGGAAGGGCTCGCAATCGTCGTTAATCCGGCGGGCGCAGCGGGGCTCGGTCATGGCACCCATGCCGAAATCGCCCAGTACATCCTTCAGCCAGCTGATGCTGTCCGCAACCCAGCCGGCGGCCCGGCTGCACAGATAGGTTCCGGGAGTGAGTACAGCGGAGTCGGCGGTGCTGAAGCCGTGAGGGCCGTAGGCATAAATATGGCTTTCGAAGCCAACGCCGGATTTAGCCAGAGCGGCAGTGAAATTCAGGGTGTTGCTGATGGGGACGATGTTATCCGTCCGGGTGGCAAAGACGAAGCAGGGGCAGGTGTGCGCGTCCACGGCGGCAACCACGTCCGGAGCGGTGGCCTGACACTGGCGGATGGTTTCACCCTCCACGGCAGGATAGCCGAGGATGGCGGCAGCGGGCTTGTTTCTTGCCATTGTAGCGGCGGCTCCCGCCAGGTGACCGCCGGCGGAGAAGCCCACAACGGCGATTTTGTCCGGATACAGGTTCCAGGCATCGGCGTTGCCCTGAATCAGCTCCATGGCCTGCTCGTAATCATTCAGCGGGGTGGGCCAGACAGCATGGGGGCCTACGGAGTAGCGCAGAATAAAGGCCTGATACCCCGCCTGGAGATAGGCCAGAGCAACGGGGTCTGTCTCCCGGTCGGAGCACATACTGTAGCCTCCACCGGGAAGCACCAGAACGGCGGGACGCTTGGAAATGTTGGGAAATTCACCGCCCACGCCCTGCAGACAGGAAGTGAGAGTGACCTTGCGCTCCTGATTTAAAGTAATGACTTCTGTACGCATAATTGCCTCCTCAGTTGTATGCCAGCAGCTTCAGCCGCAGCAGAGCGGGTTCTTTATACATGGTAAGGACGACCTCGTCACCGTTGAGGCGGCGGCCCCGCTTCCACTGACCATTTTCAAAGTGGCCCTCTTCAAGGGCCAGAACGTCCACGTTGGGATTAGCCGGATCGCAGGAGAACCAGGCAAGGGCTGCATTGGTTACCAAAAGGTAGAAGGTATCTTCCGATTCCCTCCAGGCAAGGCAGCCGCCGTTCCTGCCCGGGAGCATGGGGCTGTCCACCAGCACCTGGAAGCCGAAGGTGCCGAAGAGCATCCTGTTTTTCTCAGGACATTCCCCGGATACAGCCTGGAGATCGGCGGTTCCGTAGCGCCGGGCCAGCATGGGGAGCATACTTTGCAGATGCCGTGAGACAGTGCCGTATTCTGCTACATCCTGAGGCGTTTTCAAAGCGGGGTCCGTCACATCCACACCAAACAGATAGGACTGGAAGGCGGAGAAGGGCTCGCCCATATCCTCAAATCCGAAGGGAGAATAGCACATGGCGTGAAAATGTCCCACGGTGTACAGCAACCGGGAGGCGGCATAGCTGTGGGTTGCGCATTCGGGAATAAACAGCGGTGTGCTCCGGCGGGTGTATTCCTCACAAATCTCCATGAAATTGGGAACATAGATATCCGGCGCGATTACATCGATGGCGGGGGCGCAGCACTGCCACACCTCCATGACCCGGGATACCGGACCGCCGCTGGGGAAGGTACCGGCGGCAGCGCCCTTGTCCAGCCAGCAGTTGGCGGTCATGGGCAGGGCGTATTCTGCCTTGCCAGCCTCCGCTACGGCGTTGACGTAACGGGAGACGTAATATGCACTGAAGATTTCCTCAGCCCAGGAGCCGAACACCTCTTCCCAGGTACCGCTGACAGCGCCTGCTTCCAGGGCTTGCTGTAGAGGAGGAACCATGGTGTCGGTATGGGCGCGCATATAATTCGCAAAATCCTGGGGTACCTGACCAAAGAAGAGTCTGTCCGCCTCGTCGGAATGCTCCCGGGCGGCAGCCATAACGCCGGTTTCATTTTCTACCTGAACCGCAATGACCGTATTTTCTTCCCCGTCCACCGCCCGGAGGTGGGCCATCAGGGCGGCAAAGGCCCTGGCGTCAGCCTGTCTGGTTTCCTCGCAGAGATAGGACAGGGAGGTGTAGGGCATACCGTGAAAGTCCATCCGGCGAATAAAATTCCTGCCCTTTTCAACCTGGGCCCGTTTGAAGCGAAGGGTATCCCGCTTGACCCATTCCGGCGCGTAGTAGCACTGGGCATTTTTCCATGCGCCGAACCAGAGAAAGCCGATTTTCATTCCCCGCTCTCTGGCCTGAGCAATCAGTCCGTCTGCCAGAGTAAAGTCGAACACACCCTCCTCCGGCTCCGTCAGTTCCCAGGATATGGGCAGAAGCAGGGTGTTCATACCCAACGCCTGGGCCTTATCCCATACCTGCTGCATATATTCCGGAGAGCTTGCGTTGGAATTATGGACCTCTCCTGCCAGCATGATAAAGGGCTCGCCCTTTACAATCAGCCGGTGGGTGCCGTTACATTTTTCAATATGGGGTTGCATGGGGATACCTCCTTATAAATGAATAAATGCGGTCTAAATGTGTGCGTTGATGAAGGCCACTGTTTTTGCCAGAACCTCAGCGCTTTCGGGCGTGCCTCTTCCGGAGGTGGGGAAGGCGTGGAAGCAATCGGGATAGCTGTCAGCTGCAACCTCCACGCCTGCCTCGGTCAACTTGTCCCGGAGATACTCCGCGTCCACAGCCAGGGATTCGCTTTCGTCCCACACAATATAGGTGGGGGCAAAGCCGTGGAAATCGGCGTAATAGGGGGTGCCGATGGGGTCACTGTACTGGCTTTCATCGGTAAAATACAGCTTGCCCAGACTTTCCAGCCCGTTGGGGGATACGGTGAAATCCTGATTCTTGGGGTGATGCCGGTCCAGCATTCCGGAAAAATCCAGAGGGGGAGAGTAGGGGATGACACCGGCGGGCATTTTCAGCCCCCGGTCCCGGGCCAGCAGGGTGGTGGTGATGGAAAGATAGGCACCGCCGCTTTCTCCGATCAGAAATACGGGAAGACCGGGATGCTTCTCCAGCACTGCCTGATATACCGCAAAGCTGTCCTCAATGGCAGCGGGGAACCTGTGCTCGGGAGCGAGCCGGTAGCTGAAGGAATAAACGGGAATCCCCGTTTCTCCTGCCAGCAGGGAAGCGTAGCCACGGCTGGTCTGGGCGTTGCCGCAGATCAGACCGCCGCCGTGGACATAAATAATGATTGCGTCGTTACGGGCATTCTCGGGCACACTCAGCTCGGCCTCCACACCGCCCAGGGTGCAGGGCTCGAAGGATACGCCGGGCTCCGTAGGCATATTTGCCTGCGCCACCTGAACCACGCTGCGCAGACGCTGGGGATCGATGTCCCCGTCGAACCGGGCTGCCAGTCCGGCAGCCATCATTTTCTTCATAACGGCCTTCAGACCCTCCATCTGTACACTTGCCATTGTAAAAGCTCCTTTCAAATTCAATGCAACAAATGTTGACTTTCCTATGTTCTCATTCTATAATTTCAATAAAATGTTGTCAATTGCCGGATGCAAAAAGCAACACTTTGCCTGAAAAATGTTGTTTTGGGAGGAGTCTGTATGAACGAGAAAATCGCGAAAACCAAATATTCCCTTTTGCTGGCCCTGCTGCGGCTGCTGGAAAATCAGGACCTGGAGAAGGTAACCGTATCCCAGCTGTGCAAGGAGGCGGGCATCAACCGGACGACCTTTTACCGCCATTATGCTGTGCCGGCGGATGTGATTGAGGAATCCGTGGAAATAGCGCTGGAGGAGGTCCTTCTCTTTGATGAGACCCACACGGTTACGCTCTATGAATATATGCTCCGAATTTGCCGCAGGGTCTATGAAAACCGGGAGCTGATGCGCTTCTATGCCCGGTCAAACGGCAGCCTCATGCCCCTTTTCCATAAGCTTGTGATGGGGCAGATGGGAAATCTGGGCTTCATGGCAAACCCCTGCAATCTGTTTATTGCCGGCGGCGTGGGAAGCACTATCATGGCCTGGGTCATGATGGAATTCCGGGATCCACCTGAGAGAATCGCCCAGTCCCTGGCAGACTGCGCCAGTGTGCTGATGCTGCCGGAGCCGGAAGAACTCAGAGCCGGATCTGATTCAGCTGCCTGTTGACCTCGAGAAGATCCTCCCGGGATACCAGGTTTCCCATCTGCTTGAAGGCGGCCTCAACGCTCATGCGCATCTGGGCCTCCACAATATGCTGGGGCAGCTGAATGCCCTTTGCCACATCACCGTAGGCAGCCAGGACCCGCTCCTGGATGGGAGCGATTACGGCGGCGGCCTGGGGATTGGCGGAGACCTCACCCATTGTGCTGTAGATGGAGAAGTAGCCCTCGGGGTGGGCAATCGGGGCGGTGTCAAACCAGTTGGCAACCGCCTCGGGATTCTTGTAGTAGGACATATCCCGCTGGGAAACCTTCCGGATGGTCATGGTGTCCTGGCAGTCGCCGGCCTGGGCGGTGAAGGTGTGCTGTCCGGTCAGCTTTACCTCCCACTGGAAGACCTTGTCTCCTGTCTGGGTGGAAATTTCCGCGCCGTCCATATACAGCGTCACGCTGGGCTGATTGGAGTAAACCTTTATCCGGGTGGTTTCCTCGTGGCGGTTTACATAACGGGAACCGCACAGGTGAACAAAGGGCTCCCGGCTCAGGTATGCCTTGTAAATATAGAAGGCATCTTTTTTTATTATTCGGTCGAAGGTAACCAGCCCCTTCTGGTTCTGCCCGGGCTTGCCTCCCTCATCCCGACCGTCGGCCCCAAAGTCGAACATATTCCAGCAGTGCATAGCCCAGATATAGGGGCGCTGCTGCCACATCTTCAGCATATGCTCGTGGTACAGGGCCTGGTAGCCCTCGCTCCAGTCACCCTTTTCCGGCTCGGCGGACTGATAAGCCGGGTTGGCATCGGCACCGTATTCGGAAAGACCGATGACTGCATCGGGATGGTCACGGCGGAAATTGTCAAACCAGGCATCGTTTTCTTCCTTTTCTCCCACATACCAGCCGTAGTACAGATTATAGCTGCGGATATCGGGCAGCATGACGAAGGGATCCGCCGGGTCCAGCATGAAAACATGGGCCATGGTGGTGGGGCGGGTGGTATCCAGTCGGTGGCACAGATCGTTGAGGAGCCGGTGGTTCTCAACCAGCTCCGGGCTGACACCGCCGGTGGCGGTGATCTCGTTGGAGAGGCCCCAGCAGACAATGGAGGGGTGATTGTAACACTGAACCACCAGCTCCTCCATCTGACTCAGGGTATTTTCCTGACCGCCGGACAGATGCTGGGTGATGTAGGGGATTTCCGCCCAGACCACCAGACCCGCCCGGTCGCAGAGCTCGTAAAAATACTGATCGTGCTGGTAGTGAGCCAGACGGACGGTGTTGGCACCCATTTCCAACAGAAGGGCCAGGTCCTCCCGGTGCTCTTTTTCTGTCAGGGCATTGCCCAGCCCCTGCCGGTCCTGATGCCGGGCCGCGCCGCAAAGGGGATACTGCCGTCCGTTGAGAAGGAAGCCCTTCCGGGGATCCATGGAGAAGCTGCGGCAGCCGAAGGCGGTCTCAATCCGGTCACCGGATGCCAAAGTGGCCTCTGCCTGATACAGATAGGGGTCCTGAACGCCGTCCCAGAGATGGACCGGGGAAAGGGTGAATTCCGCCCGGGCATGGCCCTGAACGGAGGGAACGGCTTTTGTCTGAGCGCCAAGGGTGACGGTGACCTCCGTGTCGGCATTCTGCCAGGTTTCCACGGTGACGGTGGCGCTGGTACCCTCCGGGGAAACAGTGGGGGTAACCTTGATGGCGGGAGCGCCCATATAATCCAGCGAAAAATGGAGCTTCGGCAGGGTAATCAGGTAAACATCCCGGTAAATTCCACCGTAAAATGTGAAATCAGCCTTCTGGGGGTAGACAGTGCCGCCGGGACTGTTGTCCACGCTGACAGCCAGCAGGGCTTCTCTGCCTGCCCAGGGAGTCACATTGACCCGGAAGGTGGAGTAGCCGCCCTGATGGCGGCACAGCTTTTCTCCGTCCAGGTAAACTTCCGCCGTCATGGCAGCTCCGCGGAATTCCAGCCAGGCCTCCTCATCGGGCCCGCAGGTCACCCGCAGGGATTTGGTATACCAGCAGGTGCCCCGGTAGTAGTCATTTTTCCCGTCCTGCCCGTCAACGGCGTTCCAGGTGTGGGGCAGGGTCACCGGTTCACCCAGAAGCTTGCCGGGCACACCTGCGTTTTCCTTGGTGAAATACCAGTTTTCATTAAATAAGTGAGTTGTTCTCATAGGACCAACGCTCCTTCATATATTTTGACAAGTAAATCATAGGAAAAAACGCCGGTGCTGTATATCCACGGCTTTGCGCCTGGAACAACAATTTTGCTTTTTTGCAAAAATGAGCAGTTATATGATTTCGAAAGCAAAAATATTGTTGCTTATGGGGTTCGGCTTTTTTTATAATAGAGACAAAGGACAGTAGACAGCCGGAAAGGGAGGCACCATTATGGAGCAAGGGCAGATCGAAAGCAATCTGGAGCTTTTTAAGGAACTGATCAGCTGCCATGCAAATGTTTATCTGTGGCAGTTTGACTCCGAAGGGAATCTGCTGAAAAGCAACTGCCCCTATGAGACAGTATTCGGTACGGTTTTCTCCGTATTTGGCTGTAAGAAGCAGATGTATGACCACGGACGGCGCTTTTCCATGCCCCTTCAGCTGGTTACGCCCCTGGGGCTTTCCTGGTTTGCCGCATTCCACAGGGAGCAGGGGACCCTGAAGCAGGTCTATGCCATTGGGCCGATTTCCGCAACGGAATTTTCCATGAGCGCGATCTGGCATGTGATCAACTATACCCCGGAGCTGAACAGCAGCGCGGCGTGGCGGCGGGAGCTGGGAGCCGCGCTGGATAAAATCCCGGCGCTCAGCTCGCTGATCTGGCACCAGTATGGTGTGATGCTGCACTACTGCGTCACGGGAAAGAAAATCCGGATCAGCGATTTGCAGCGGACAGAGGAGACCCATATCCTGCCGGACGGCTTTCAGGTCCACAGGGACCGGCACAGGACATGGCTTGCCGAGCAGAATCTGATGCGGGCCATCCGGGAGGGAGATCTGAATTTCCGGGATGCGCTGAACCGGTCCTCTCTGGTGAGTGAGGGCGTTCCGGTCCGGGCAGAGGATCCCATCCGCCGGGCGAAGGACTCAGTGATTGTATCCATTGCCCTGTGTACCCGGGCAGCCATCGACGGCGGCCTTTCGCCGGAGCAGGCCTACTCCCTGGGAGACGCATATATCCAGGCGGTGGAGGATACACGGGACAGCCTGGACATTGGCAGAATCCACGACACCATGATGGAGGATTTTGTGACCCGTGTCCACAAAATGCGGACAAATCCCAATCTTTCCAAGCATATTCAAACCTGCTGCGACTATATTGAGGGCCATTCGGAGGACGATCTGAACATCGATTCCCTGGCCCAGATCATCGGTTATTCCAAATACTACCTTTCCCGGCAGTTCAAGGAGGAAATGCGAATATCCATCAATAACTATATCAAGATCGTCCGGGTGGAGCGGTCAAAATCCCTGCTGCTCACGACGGATGACAGCGTGCTGGAAATTGCTTTGCGGCTGAAATTCTGCTCCCGCAGCCATTTCAGCGAATCCTTCCGGGAAATAGTGGGCTGCACCCCGGTGGAATACCGGGAAAAATACGGGAAAATCAATCGTTGAAATATCAGGAGGTAATAAAAATGCTTTTTACACAGGATTTTCTGCTTGGCGCGGCAACTGCCGCCCATCAGGTGGAGGGAAACAATGTAAACAGTGACTGCTGGGCGATGGAGCATATGGAAAACTCCTCCTACGCGGAGCCCTCGCTGGATGCGGTGGATCACTACAACCGCTACGAGGAGGATATCCGTCTGCTGGCCCGGGCCGGACTGAATGCCTACCGCTTTTCCATTGAGTGGGCCCGGATTGAGCCGGAGGAGGGAGTATTCGACCTTGCCCAGCTGGAGCATTACCGCCGGGTCATCCGCTGCTGCCGTGACCAGGGTGTGGAACCCATTGTGACGCTGCATCATTTTTCCAGCCCCCGGTGGATCATCCGCAAGGGCGGCTGGGAGGCGGAGACGATTCCCGCGGATTTTGCCCGGTATACCCGGGTGGTTATGGAGCAGCTGGGCCAGGAGCTCAGGTATGTGTGCACCATCAATGAAGCGAATATGGGCATCCAGGTCGCCGCAATTGCCAAACGTTATATGCAGCAGATGATGGCAAAAATGGCCGGGACGAAGACCGACGGCACAGTCCAGGTGGGCATGAATCTGGAAAAGCTGCTGGCCAGCCGTCAGGCGGCAGCGGCGGCCCAAAATATGGCGGTGTTCGGCGTGGAGAAGGTGGAGTCCTTCACCAGCCCCCGGACACCCCGGGGCGACGCGCTTATCATGGAGGCCCACAGGGCCGCAAGAGCCGTAATCCGGCAGACGGCGCCCCATGTGAAGGTGGGCCTGACCCTGAGCCTGCACGATATTCAGCCCCAGCCCGGCGGGGAGGAAGCCGCGGCCCGAGAGTGGGAGGCGGAATTTACCCATTATCTGGATGCTGTTTCCGGGGATGATTTCCTGGGCGTGCAGAACTACACCCGCTCCCGGGTGGGAGAAGACGGCACCCTTCCGCCTCATCAGGGGGCAGAGTTGACCCAGATGGACTATGAATTCTATCCCGAGGCACTGGAAAATGTCATCCGGACGGTTCACCGGTCGTTTAAGGGCGAGCTGATGGTCACGGAAAACGGCATCGCCACGGCAAACGACAGCCGCCGGGTGGAATTTATCCGCCGGGCCCTGGAGGGTGTGCACAGATGTATTCAGGATGGAATTCCGGTCAGCGGCTACTGCTATTGGAGCCTGCTGGATAATTTTGAATGGCAGAAGGGCTATTCCATGACCTTTGGCCTGATCGGTGTGGACAGGGCAAGCCAGAAGCGCTTGCCCAAGGAAAGCCTGGAATATCTGGGCAGCTTTCGGAGGAATGCGGAATGAAAACAATTAAGCTGAATCAGGGCTGGATTTTGCAAAAGGGCGAGCCCTCCCGGATTCCCGGGATGCCCGCCCAGACCCGGAATGTGGACCTGCCCCACGATTTCGTCATTGAAACGGATGTCCGCCCGGACAGCAAAAATGGCCCCGCCACGGGCTATTACAACGGCGGAACCTATACCTATACCAAAAAGCTGACAGCCCCCGAGCATTGGCGGGAGCAACAGGTACTGCTGCGCTTTGACGGCGTTATGGGCAGCACCAAGGTGGTGGTCAACGGACATATGGCGGGTATCCACCATTACGGCTATACCCCCTTCTGCGTGGATATCAGGCCCTACCTCTATATCGGTCAGGAAAACCGGATATCGGTGACCGTCAGCAATGACAATGAGCCCAACAGCCGCTGGTATTCCGGCGGCGGTATCTACCGGGATGTGTCCGTTCTGGTGGCACCCCAGGTGCATATTGTGCCTGACGGGCTGTATGTCCGCACGGATCATTTCGTTGGCGGGGATGCCTTCCTTGTGGTGGAGACGTCCCTGGTAAACCACACCGGAGAGGACCGGTGCGCCTGGGTGGACATGACGGTGACCCCGGAGGCAGGGGAGGAAGTTGTTGCCTCCGGTCGGATCAAGGTCTTCCTTCCCGCCGGCGAGGAAGCGGTGGCAAGAACCCAGCTGTGCATTCCCGATGTGAAACGCTGGGACCTGGATGAACCCAACCTCTACCGGCTCCGGGCGGTCAGCACGGAGGAAACCGGCATCGGGGACCGGACAGAGACGGTCTTTGGCGTTCGTACCATTTCTGTGGACTCCCGGCACGGCTTCTGCCTGAATGGACACCCTGTGAAGCTGAAGGGCGGATGTATCCACCATGACAACGGCATTCTGGGCGGGGCCTCCTTCTATGACGCGGAATACCGCCGGGTGAAGCTCCACAGGGACAATGGCTACAATGCGCTGCGCATGGCCCACAATCCCGCTTCCTCTCAGCTGCTGGAGGCCTGCGACCGTCTCGGCATCCTGGTTATGGAGGAAGCCTTTGATGTGTGGCGTATGCAGAAGAACTATTTTGATTTCAGCCAGCATTTTGATGACCAGTGGCACCGGGAGCTGAAGGCGTTCGTGCTTCGGGACCGGAACCATCCCTCTGTGGTGATGTGGTCCATCGGAAACGAGCTGCCGGAGCAGGGCGGACTGAGCCGCGGATACGAAACTTCTGCCCGGCTGGCCCGGGCTGTCCGGGAGCTGGACGGGACCCGTCCGGTTTGCGGTGCCCTTTGCTCCTTCTTCTCCGGCCTGGACGATCAGGATACCGGAAAATTCTGGCAGTCCCTCATGCAGGAGGCGGCGGTCAATGGCGGCGCGCTGAATAATCTGGACGGAAAATTTGGCCGGGAAATCTGGAACGACCGGACGGAGGCCTTTGCCGCCCCCTGGGATGTGGTGGGCTACAATTATCTGGACTACCACTATGAGGAGGCGGGCCGCCTGTTCCCCAACCGGGTAATCTGCTGCACGGAAAGTAAGCCCGGGCAGATGGAGAGCTACTGGAAGGATGTGGAGCGATACCCCTATCTGATCGGTGATTTTGTCTGGACCAGTATGGATTACATTGGCGAGGCGGGCATTGGAAAGACGCTGTATGTGGAGCCAGATCGGGCAGCAGAGGCTGCCCGGGGCCTGCATTATGCGGAGTATCCCTGGAGAACCGCCGGCTGCGGAGATTTTGACCTGTGCGGCTTCCGGCGTCCCCAGCTGGCCCTGCGGCGGATTTTGTGGGGCTCCGACGAGACCTGTATTTTCTGCCATGACCCGGCGAATAACGGGAAAATGGAGATATTGGGCCGCTACGGCTGGCCCGAGGGTGCCAACAGCTGGACCTGGCCGGTGGAGCCGGGAACGCCGGTAACGGTGGAGGTGTATACCCCGGCAGCTGAGGCGGAGCTGGTGTGCAATGGAACCAGCCTGGGGAGAAAACCGGCGGAGCATTACAGAGCCTTCTTCCAGGTTCCCTATGAAGCGGGTGAGCTGACCGCCATCAGCTACAATGACAGCCGGGAGGTATCCCGGGATACGCTGCGGTCTGCCGGTCAGCCGACTGGACTGAGGCTCCGGGCAGACAAGACCTGTCTTTCCGCCAACGGACAGGCACTGAGCTTTGTCACCGTGGAGATTGTGGACGACCATGGAAATCCCGTGCACTGCGCCAAGACGAGCCTGACCGCCCGGGTGGAGGGCGGCGCGGTCCTTCAGGCACTGGGCTCTGCCAGACCCAAAACGGAGGAGAACTATATCCGGGGAAGCTGCGGCACCTATCAGGGCAGAGCACTGGCGGTGGTCAGGGCAGGCACGGAAGCGGGCAGCGCGGTGTTGCGTATTTCCTCTCCGGAATTTGGAGAAGCCTCGCTGATGTTGAGACTGGAGAAGGCAGAATGAATTATTATTGTAATCCAATCAATTACAGCTATTTATACCAGTTCAACCGGCAGCCCGACGGGCGGATTACGGCCTCCCGGGAGGGCGCGGACCCTTCCCTGGTGTTTTTCCGGGGAAGGTACCTGCTCTTTCCGTCCATGACCTGCGGCTTCCTCTACAGCGAGGATTTGGTAAACTGGCAGTACCATGGAACGCCCATGCTTCCGGGGTATGATTACGCGCCGGATGTCCGGGTGGTTGGACAGTGGCTGTATTTTTGCGCATCCAGCCACCGGCAGGGTGTGCATTACCGGACGAGAGACCCCTTCGGAGATGAATGGGAGAAAATAGAGGGCTTTGCCCCCTTCTGGGATCCGAATTTATTTGAGGACGAGGACGGCAGACTCTATTTCTACTGGGGAAGCTCCACCACGGAGCCGATTTACGGTATCGAGCTGAGCCGGGAAACGATGGAGGGCCTGTGTGAGCGGGTTCCCCTGGTTTGGGCAGACCCGAAGACCAAGGGCTTTGAGCGTACCGGTGAAAATCACATTCCGGAGCGCAGTCCTCAGGAGCAGGCCATGATTCTGGCGGGCCTTGAAAAGCAGCCTATGCCGGAATCGGTGAAGAAGGCGGCGATTGCCTTTATCACCGGTGCGCCCTATGTGGAGGGCGTGTGGGTAACAAAGCACGGCGGACGGTATTATTTGCAGTATGGTGCCTCTGGATCCAGATTTAATGTCTATGGAAACGGCGTATACGTCAGCGATTTTCCGCTGGGCCCCTATACGCTGGCGAACAACAATCCCTTTTCCTACAAGCCCGGCGGATTCTTCCCGGGAGCCGGTCATGGATCCACGCTGGTTGATCCCCGGGATAATGTCTGGCATATCGCCACAGGTCGTATCTGTGTCAATCATAATTTTGAACGCCGGATCGGTCTTTATCCCGCGGGATGGGACGAGGATGGAGAGCTTTTCTGCAACCAGCGCTTTGGCGACTGGCCCGTGGCGATCCCCGGCGGGAAGCGGGATCCCTGGGAAAAGCCGGAGTGGATGCTGCTGAGCTACGGAAAGCCCGCAAGGGCATCCTCTCATTCGGAAAATGCGGGAAGGGTAACGGATGAAGACATTCGGACCTGGTGGCAGGCGGAGAAAGCTGCCCCCGGAGAATGGGTGGAGGTGGATTTGGAGGAAGTCCGGGATATCCGGGCAATCCAAATCAATTTTGCCGACAGCAATCTGGAGCTTCCCCTGCCCGAGGGGGCAGTCCTTCACGGAGCCCTGGAGCAGCAGCGGTGGATCGATGAAGTACATCAGCCAACCCGTTGGCTTCTGGAGGCCAGCCCGGAAGGTGAGAACTACTTCACGGTGGAGGACAAACGGGAGGCGGTAACGGACCTGCCCCATGATCTGGTGGTCCGGGAAGCAGGCTTCCGGGCCCGTTTCATCCGGCTGACGGTTTACGCACTGCCCTATGGTCAGAGAGCCTGCGTCTCCGGCCTGCGGGTATTTGGGCTGGGCCACGGCCCGGCACCCCGGAAGGCGGAGCGGATTAAGACGCAGTGGCAGACGGACCTGGATTTGCAGCTGTGCTGGCAGGGAGACGCACTGGGGTATAATGTGCTGTGGGGATACCGGCAGGACAAGCTGTATCACTGCTGTCAGGTGTTTACAAATTCCGCCCGGCTGGGCGGACTGGTGAAGGACCAGCCGGTTTTTGTCCGGGTGGACAGCTTCAATGCGTCGGGCATCACAGAGGGAGATGCTTTTCCGGTCCCCCGGATATGAAAAAAGCGCAGGCTCTTCCCGAAAAACGGAAGAGCCTGCAATGCTTCCACCGGCAAAAAAGAAATTTATAAAAAAAGAAAATCTCCACTTGACATTTTTCAAAGATTGCGTATAATAAGTCAGGGTACACAGAGGATTTGTGTAACGGTAGCACACCGGACTCTGACTCCGTTTGCGGGGGTTCGAATCCCTCATCCTCTGCCATAACTGGACACCAGTTTTGATACAATGCGTATCGAAGCGGGTGTCCAGTTT
>CAZDFB010000022.1:0-22486 GCA_964504605.1 uncultured Oscillospiraceae bacterium
CTCCCTGCTTCCGGGATGAGGATGCCCGTGCAGACCGTACCCCCGGCGAGTTCTATCAGCTGGATATGGAAATGGCCTTTGCCACCCAGGAGGATGTCCTGACCACTCTGGAAGATGTGCTGTACCCCGTTTACGAGAAATTCGGCAAGTACAAGCGGATTTCCCCCACCCACTGGCAGCACATCCCCTTCAACGAGGCCATGGAGCGCTACGGCTCCGACAAGCCCGACCTGCGTATCGACCTGGAGATTCAGGATATTACCGATACCGTCCAGGGCTGCGGCTTCGGTCCCTTTGAAAATGCCACTGTTAAGGCTGTCGCCGTCCATGATTTCAACCAGGGCCGCAAGTGGATTGACAAGCTGCTCTCGGACGTGGAAGTCCAAACCGGCAACAAGGCCTGCTGGGTGAAGGTGGACGAAAACGGCGTTCTCACCGGCGGCGTTTCCAAGTTCCTCCAGGACTGCACCCCTGCCCTCTCCGAAAAGCTGGGCCTGAAGCCCGGCAGCTTCGTCTGCATGGCTGCCGGCAAGAAGGTTGCTGCCCAGAAGACTGCCGGTGTCATCCGCACCATGCTGGGCAAGCGGATCCCCGGTCACTTCGACGAGGAGCAGTATGCCCTGTGCTGGATTGTGGACTTCCCCATGTACGAGATGGGCGAGGAATCCGGTCAGCTGGAATTCTGTCACAATCCCTTCTCCATGCCCCAGGGCGGTATGCAGGCTCTGCTGGATGCCGAGGATGATACCGAGAAGCTGCTGGCCATCAACGCCGACCAGTACGACCTGGTGTGCAACGGCTATGAGTGTGCCTCCGGCGCCGTCCGGAACCATGACCCCGAAATCATGGTCAAGGCCTTCCAGATGGTGGGTCTGGGCGAGGAGGACGTAAAGGCCAAGTTCCCCGCCATGTACAATGCCTTCACCTACGGCGCACCTCCCCATGCCGGTGCAGCCCCCGGTGTTGACCGTCTGATTATGATGCTCACCGGTGAGGAATCCATCCGTGAGGTCATCACCTTCCCCATGAACAAAAACGCTCAGGACCTGATGATGGGTGCCCCCACCACCGTGGACCAGAGCCAGCTGGACACCGTCCATATCGCCCTGCTGGAGGAGTAATCCCCCCGGTATCCGGTTTAATAGTAAAAATGGTAGACACGAAAGTGTCTACCATTTTCAGTTTGTTAAAGAACCCCTGTTTTCGCCAGGCAAAAACAGGGGTATTGCCATAGTTGGGTATAAATATAATTTGAATTTGACTTCATAGAATTCTACACTTGTTAATACCCTCCATAGGGTATTAACAAAATCCTTCAGGGTGGCTCAAACATTCGTGAGCGCTGTGGCTCACTTTTTCATTGGCATTTGCACAACTGCAACATGATTGATGATCGTATTGACATACAAAGCAGGCTGACACCCGGTAATAGTACTGAATCCCAACCTGAACAGAGAATGGAAAAGAAACCGTCCGTGCCGGAGAAGTTAAAGCGGCGTCACGAAGATACCAGGAAAGAAACAGACATCATTGTCACAAAGGCACACTTGAACAAGAATAACCAATCCCGTCCGGATGGAATTTTCCAGACGGGATTATAGGTGTCTAATCAGTTCTGAATAATCCTGGCGATACGCTTCCAGACTTTGTTTAGCAATTTGATCATGTAGTCAAATTCCGAGGATCGATGGAAACCCAACCAATAAATGCTAAATGGAATCAGCGTGCAGATCAGCACCTTAAAAATCAAATTCAGGACAAGCGTAAAGGTACATTGCGCGCAAAGGAAGCCACATATAACGACGCTAATCGCAAATAACAGACCATACTTGGCATATGTTCTCAAATATATTCCATAGTTTTTTTGAAAGCCATACTTGTAGATTACATATGGTTCATACCACGCATTCGTTAGTAAACGTGCGATCAATGTAGCCGCATAGATACCAACCAGTCCAAACATTTTTCCAAGAACGATATCCAGGATCAGATTGATTGCAGCAGTTACCAGTAAAAGATATTGTCCGTATCGAAACAATCCCATCGTGTTTTTGAACGTGTAAGCAGAGTTATTGATTCCGGACACATACAAATTCAAGCCCATTATCAGTGGAATGGAAATATCCAACGCATATTCTTGACCAAAGCATAGTTTAATAATATCTGTAGAAACGAAAGTCA
Organism: uncultured Oscillospiraceae bacterium; assembly: GCA_964504605.1. Classification (GTDB taxonomy): domain Bacteria; phylum Bacillota; class Clostridia; order Oscillospirales; family Oscillospiraceae; genus Faecousia. Next base: position 2,182 of record CAZDFB010000022.1, read on the forward strand.
ATCCAATGGCAGCCCAAGAGTAAAACCAGAACCCCGAAAGATTCAGCATCCTAAAAAAATCATATTTCTGTTCTCTATCTGCACTTGCATTCAGATTTCCTATACTGGCTGTCATTCCATTATAGATCTGCGCTATCAGTTGAGTCAGAATAGACATCAATTGTGAATAATTGGATGCAATACCTGTAGTAATCAGGCCATTAAAATAGGTGATAACGATATTGTCTGTATTGTTGACAAGGATGGTGCACAGCTTATTGACCGTCAGTGCTTTTACATTCACAAAAAATGTTTTTTTCTCCTGCTTATCAAGCGGTGCAATCCCTTTTTTTCGAATAAATGGATATTCCCTGTTTGCAATATGTGCTGTCAGAATATTGCTGACTACAATACCAGCAGTCTTAACCAGCAAATAAGGAATATAGGATTTAAGAAAAACGAGAATAAATATTTGAACAATATGTTGTACAATTGTTACCACATAACTAATAGAAGCCGTGATATAGTTGCGCTGAGATGCAACCAGCAAGGCACCTTTATAGCTAAAAAAGTACGAAACCACGGTATCAAAAAGGAAGATCAGATACAGGGCAGTCAGATTCTCGTTTATGTTGGGTTCTTCCCGGATCACGAAATCAACAAAGGGAAGCATCAGCAAACCAGCGGCACAGATTACACAGCCAATGATTTGATAAGCCTGCTTATAAAATTGCATCAGCGATGCAATTTTTTCCTCGTCATTATCTGCAATGGGTTTGTACAGAGCAAATCCCATAGCACTTCCCACACCAAGTTCCGCCAGCGAGAGCATGGAAAGAATGTTGGAAAAAAGCCCGGTGATACCCAAGTATTCCGCAGACAGAAACCGAACCAGGAAAATCCGGGTTATATACGCGAAGAATGTAGAAAGGAAATATCCCGCAAAGTTCGCAGTCATATTCCGCATAGAATTTTCAATTCTTGATTGATTGTTTTTCATAATTATTCAGCTTTCTCATCGCCTTCAGAATCACCTTTTTCACAGGATTGATTAAAGAATAATATAAAATCTGTAAATCAATATCCGGATTTGTGATTTCGCACAATGCTTTGTAAGATTGAATCATAAGCGCCCTGTCTTGGTATTTTAGTGCCAGCTGCATACGAATCTTCAAATAAAGCTTATCAACCCGCTCCAGCCATTGGTGACGTTCCTCCGGTCGAACATAATTACGAATCAAGTAAATCCGGATGTCCTTGTAACCATCCATTGCTCTTAGTTCCTTTCCCAGCGCATCCTTACCGGAAAAATGAGAAGCAGACTCATCTCTAAGAACATATTTCATCAAAGGAACATCCACATATCCCGCCTTGCGGTGATATGCTGCCATCATAACAAATTGAAGATTCTGGCCACTACGAGAAGGATAAATCCTTTTATCTGGATAAATACCCAATAAAACAGACATCCGAATCATATAGCATCCGGACCACATAGAGATATTTCCCAGCATGATATCATCAAAAATATTTTCGTTGTATTTCTGTACATCGTTTACTTCAAAGAAACGGATGACCTCATCCATTGAACCTTCCTTGACGTAATAGCCATTGCTCCGAACAAGTGCATACTCTGGATTTTTCGTCAGGAACTCCACCCGCAGTTTTACGGAATCCGGCAAAAGTACATCATCCGCATCCAACAACGCAAGATATTCTCCTGTGGCCTTAGTAAACGCATTGGAACAAGCCGCACCAACTCCCTGATTTTCCTGCCGTATGTATACGAACCTAGTTAATGATGCTTCAATCTCTATTCGACGGGCTTCAACCTTCTCATGTGTTGCGTCCGTCGATCCATCATCTACCAAGACCAATTCTATGTCCTTATCGGTCTGTGCTAAAACACTATCTATACAACGGTCGATAAAAGCTTCGCTATTGTAGCAAGGGACAATTAGACTAACCATCTTTGGATTCGCCCTTTCACTTTTCCAATTATTATTTTCAGCTTAGAACGTCTGGGTGGTTGTGTGGGCGCAATCCAATTGTTTAGGACGGCCTCCCTTATACTTAAGGTTTTCACGTCTAGAAAGAACTTTTCACGATTCGGGCTTGGATGAGCAGGCTGAATCATGGATTCATTCCACAATGTTGCTTTCTCCGGCGTGGATATATCCCAGGCAAAGGATTCTTTGCATTTTTCCAGCAATCTCTGCCCTTTCTCACTATGCACAAGTAGCGCCGACACGCCGTCTTCATGCACCATTTCAGGGTGATGCTCCTTGGCCCCCCAGAAATCACCAATCGTAAAATCGCTACACCGCTTCGTTCCCTTGAATGAGCACCGAAAACAGGACGGTCTAACAGAGAGATTCTGTATAAAGCCCTTAATATACGGACTTTCCGAGTAGTTCTCCTGAATCAATCTGCCGCTTTCTGTGCGATAATCCAAAGTAACGTTTGATGTACCCTTGGTTTTGTTTCGAAATTCTGCAGAAACAATCGGCTCCCCGTCTGCCACTTCCTTGAGATAGCGCCTCCAAATTCCCGGCGACGGAACTCCGTGACAAATTAGATCAACGGTTATCAGATTTTCATAATCCTCTCCCAAAAATGTCTTCAATCCAGCCACCTGACAGGGTGTACCCGAAAAGAGAACCTTCTTTCCACTTTTCAGGTGGTTTTTGACTTGTGCATAGCAGCTTCCAATTGTACTCTGCACATACTTTGTCCCCTTAAGCATCCACATTTCCGGCTCAGATGTGATAATGATATGCTGTACATCCTGTGTTGGAGTAAACGCTGCCCCTGCTACGACCCCACCATCACGCAAGACCTGCCGGGCAAATACTGCAAATGCTCCACCAGAACAGCTTGTCCTGTGATCTTCAGCATTTTTTGCATAGCAAGCATAAGCTTCTTCATACGGATTGATTGCAGGGGAATTTTGAATTGAACAGGCACGATCACATTTCCCGCAATCAATACACTTTTCTGCGTCAACCACAGGATAAAGAAACCCTTCATCATCGGACTGCATAGAGATTGCCTGAACAGGACAGATATTAAAGCAAGCATGACAGCCATTGCATTTCTCTTTTTCTACAAGATGCACCATTGCCTTTCTCCTTATTCAATGCGGTTTATGTGCGCTCAAGCGCACGCAGCAGCATTTTCACATCACAGGTGGGCTTCACATAAGCAGGTATTTTGTCCTGTAAGTATCTTTGCACACAGTTTTGTTGAGACCAGAGTTTTCTGAATGCTTTCGTCAACTCATCCGGCTCCGTCAGCTGCTGAACCGGCAGGACATAGCCCTCCTCTGTGCCAAACAAATCCCGGGCGATGCCGCGGGCCTTGACGGAGTAACCCACCACTAAAGTTGGAACACAGCTGGAATAGGCCGCTATGGTGGCATGGGTTCGGGCACCGATAAACATACTGCAATGAGAAATGATATACTTGAGTTGCGGCGCATTGTGATCCTCCACCAGGATTAGGCGCGAGTTATGGTCAAACTCATCATAAAGCTGTCGCAGCGGGAGGTGGTCATTGTTGTGTGCCCAGACCACATGCGGAATCAGTGCCACGCAGGCATCAGTATGCTCCAGAATGTACCGGATGAGTTCCTTATAATTGGCATAGGCCACCCCGGCGCACATTTCACTGCGAATAATCATGGGGCTAATGTTGATACCGATGACCTCATTCTCCCGAAAGCGCTCGTCAAGCGTGCAAGCCTCCGGGCACATATAAAATGCAGGGTCGGGCATCCATACGGCATGCGCCCTCGCCGCCGTGACCGCTTCGTAGGTTATGCTCTCTCTGGCGACGACCAGCGCATAGCTTCGCAGATCCCGTGCAACAGACGGCTCCGCTGCGACCTCCGGCTCAATCGAGCAGCCCCAAAGAACGGTTTTGATTCCTTGCTTTGCAAAGGCACGGTTCAAATATGCGTATATTGCTGCGTTTCCGTAGCAATAATTATCGCCCCCGATGGAAAGCGCAACGTCTGCATTGCCCTTGCAGCACCGTATCGCAGGTAGGTAATCCAGTCCATCCATATCGGTATAGTTGCCCGTCAGTTTCAGCTTTGCATAGGCTTTCAGAAAGGCGATATTCTTTTTTGTGCTTTTCTTTGCAGCGGTCAGATTCGCGATTTGGTTGAGCCCATAGTGCCTATCCTCTTCGCAGTTTTCCGAAAGGACATGATATGTGTTTTCTCCCAAGAGCTGTACCGTGCCACGCACGATGGCCTCGCAGCCATGATTGCCGCTACTGCCATTTCCATACATTGCAATCTTCATAGTTTGATACCTTCTATGCTTCAATCAATGCCTCGATCTGTTTCATGACCTGCTTCGGGTGAAACTGCTCCGGGCATTCTGCGTTTTCCTGAATACGATGATAGAGCGCCCTGTCAGTCAAAACCTCCAGAACACTATCCGCCAGGTCTTCCGGGGACTGGTCGGTTAACAAACCGTTGATACCGTCCTCAACAAACTCGCAGGGTCCGCAGGATTTTGTCACCACGCACGGAACACCCAGCGCCATTGCCTCCAGCACCACGATGCCGAAGGACTCCACATAGGACGGATGTACAAACAGATCGGCGTGCTTCATATAGGGGTACGGGTTTAACTGATTGCCCTCAAAGGCAAAGCAATCCGTTACATCCAGTGCTGCTGCCTTCCGACGCAGTTCATCACGCAGCACACCGTCTCCCACCAGATGCCACCGGAACCGGATGCCCCAATCTTTCAGCTTCCGGGCCGCGAAAACAGCATTGTCAAAATGTTTTTCGGGGGCCAATCTGCCGATGGATACGATATGCAGAATGTCTCTGCCGGAATAGGGAGCAGATTTCTCCGCCTTGATCTGTATCTCCCGAACGTCCAGCATATTATGAATTGTCACGATTTTATCCATCAAAGCAGGGAATGCCGCCGTCAGCATTTGACGGCAGGAATCGGAAACCGCAACGATCCGATCACAGCGCTGCGCCAATTCCGAATAAGATTTCGTATTCACGTTCACCTCGCCATGATGCCACCAGGTAATACGCCGGTCAGCATCTGCTGCAAATACAGCAATCTGCGTACAAAAGCCGGGGCGGAATCCGATAACGCAATCATAATGTTTACCGTTGGTCAGCATTTTCTTGGTGAGCCTCACCCAACTCTGCCCGATCACCTTCATTCCCTGAAAAATGAACCGCATTTTCAGGCTGAACCAGTCCCGCTCCTTCAGGCAGCGCAAAATAACCTTCGGAAAGGAGCCGTATGTCCCCTCGATACTTCGCCGCATGATATTTACCTGCGGCGGAAGCTGGTCGGCATAGTTGCCCAGCCCTTCCGTCAGCAGCAGGTCCACCTCATACTTGTCATAATCCAGATGGGTCAGAATATCCAGCAGGGACTTTTCCACGCCGCCGGTATTTAGATGACCATTGATAAAAAGAAGTTTCTTTTTCATTTTCGTTCGTAATACACACAGAGCAATCTGATTGCTACACGTCTTTTATACAGCCATGTAATTAGCTTTTGCTTTTGAGAAACTGGTAAGCTTTTTATTCTCAGTCTGCCAAACATATTCCGCACACTGGCTGTATTTAGAATTTTATGAATTTTATTTATTTTCCCCCCCCGTGGCAGCTGGTTGGTACGGATGATATCGCCTGCCGCGTTATAGAGAAAAAACAGTAAACTCAAGTCGATTTGTCGGGTGAAATCGTAATCAGTACAGCTTCCGAAGGCGGATCGAATGCCCTCGTGAAGCCGGCAATAGTCATTCCACTTATCCGGGACAAATTTGTGCGTTGCAGATTGGGGATTCATGCGATAATGATAATACGCCTGCCCCTTCAAATAATGGAAAGACCCGGCCCGGTACATCAGTTCAGCGCCAAAGAGCAAATCTTCAGAGTAACGAACACCGCTCAAATACCGCACCTGTTCCGCCAGCTCCCGTCGAAACAGCAACAGGCAGTTGGAGATTGTGGCAGGATATTCCACATTTTCCATCATCAGAAGATGCGGAAAGTATTCCTGCTCCAATTGCTCCCGGTTATAGAAGCCGGAACGGATGGGATGGGAATAAAGTGTACCGCCGTCAGGATGCTCCTTTAGACAATCACACATAACCACATCCACACCCTGCAGCGCTGCACCCATCATTTTTTCATACATACAAACATCAATATAATCATCGCTATCCACAAAGGTGACATAGTCTCCGGCTGCAGCATCCAGCCCTGCATTCCGGGCGGTAGATACACCGCCATTTTCTTTGTGTATTACCCGCACTCTGGAATCCGCCGCAGCATAACAGTCACACATTACGCCACTGCCATCCGGTGATCCGTCATCCACCAGAAGCAGTTCCAAATCCGAAAAAGTTTGTCCCAGAATGCTTTCAACGCATTGGGGCAGATAGTTTTCTGCTTTGTAAACCGGTACGATAACACTGATTTTTGGCATATCACATCACCTTTATGGTTTTGTTTTCTTTCTTCCGTCAATATATCCCCGGACCGCCATTGAACACAGAAGGCTGATACATCCGGCAACACAAATAAGCAGGGATAGCTCCTGCACGGACATCCAGCAAAGCCTCCCGCCAAAGCGCAAAATGCTCAAAATCCATCCCACACTCCAGGTAACGGAAAGTGTCCCGCATTTCATGAACGACAGCATCACCGCTGCTGCTATACCAAGTACAAACAGTTCAGGTCGGCAAAAACCCCTTGCTGACTGGTAGAGTCCCTTGATGGCATACATCGGAGAGGTTCTCTTCAACAATGCTTCATTTATGTCAGTGATTCCTGCGTTCCGTGCGGTGATACCGCATAGAGCCTCCGGTGAAGACCCGGTGCTCATGGAAAGATACCATTCATTTTCCTGCGTGTTCACGCCATAAACACAGTAATATGTTCCATCGCTGTGTAAAATGCAGGGGCGGTAAAAGCCATTCCAGAAGTTACCCTTTTCAACGATAACTTTTGGCGCAGACCAATCAACCCCATCTGTGCTTTCAGCATAAAGAATGCGGTCACTTTCGGCAGATAATTCGATAAAAACGAACCGATAGACCGTATCGCAGGATACGGCACCGTGCCAAACGGCGGGCAGATGATCTTCACCGGCAAAATTGCAATTCTTTGCCGCTGACCAGTCCTTTGCATCTGCGCTCTCCATATAAACCACGGTTCCGCCCTTGTCCGCAGAGGAAGGGCAAATCGTCCAAAGGCGGTATGTGTGATTCACATAGGATACGCTGGGCGACAAATATCCGGAAAAATCCATTACTGTCTCATAGTCGCTCCAATATACACCGTCAGAACTGACTTTTCGAAACAGCTGCAGTGTCCCTCCGCTTTCAATTGTGGAATCAATACGGCCCAGGTACCAGACTTCAAGTATATCCCTATCCTCATTGTACAGAATATGGGGATCTTTCAGCTCATCGCAGGCCGTGCTTTCGTTGAAGGCAATCGGATTATACAGACCTTCCGGTGTGGCCCAGTTCAGCATATCGTTCGACACGGCAATGCAGGGATTTTCCTCTGCGCCATTCGCGTTAGGATAGGGTGAATATGCCATCCAATAGCGCCAGCCGTTCCAGGCCCTGCCCATATCTACCACCGAAGGGTGCGTTGGCTGATTTTTGCCATCCAGGTAGGTTCGAATATCAAGTGCGGCGCTTCCATCGCTGCCGGAGAAGTCAGGCAGCAGCATTTTCCAAATCGTTGCGCCAACTGTTGTCAGAAAAGAGATGACAAGTATCGCCAGTAATATATATATATATATTGAGGCTTTTTCGCAAGTTTTAATGCCACATTGTTGTTATGCATATTCAGATCCTTCTATCAGAGATATCAGTTTGTCTGCCTCCTGTCGGTTTGAATAGTCCCGCTTAGAGCAGTTCTCCGAAAGCATTTGCATCCGCTCCGGGTCACGCAGCAGCGCGGATTCGGAAACAATTTTACTACTTTACTAATTTCAAAACAGGCTTGCTTAACAACTTAATTGCATAAGATGTTACAAGCGATAATACCAGCAAGAGCAGAAAAACCAAAAGCGGATACTTTGCGCGAAACACAAGACCATGAAACATACTCTGGTAGAAAAACATATGAACCAACCAGATGTTTGTGGAATGCCCGCCAAAGTAACAAAGTGTTTCAGTTAGCCATGCGGGAAGCGGACAGATGCAAAGTAGAATAATCGTAACAGTTGCTGTAATAAACGCTAAAAAGAGCGAAGGAATCAATCCGTGAACCACGATCATGCCCGCAAAGGTAATGCCTGTGAATATATATATATATATTACGAGACTTAATGGCTGCTGATCTCTTACGCAGGAAAGCAATTATCTGCTTTTTGCAGAACAACATTCCAATAATGTACGGGAAATAGGAGGTACCCAACAGCCCTGCGTGCGTGATAACCCACGACAGCCAAGTCGATCGGCAGCTTCCCCATCCCCAAAAGCGGATACCATAACCAACCGTGTAGAACACAAAAGCGGAGAGCAGCACCGCCCATGCCGGATAGCGTTCCACAAACTTGCAGGAAATCGGCTGCAAAGCAACCAGCAGTATATAGGTGTTTGCGTACCACCAAGCGCCATTATAGCTGTTTTTTATGGTCAGACAGTTCAGCAAAAATTCTTTTATGTTTCCCGGAATCACAGAATTACCGGTAAGTATGCCGAGCAGCGAGAAAACCACCACAATCACCCAGAAGGAAATCAAAAAACGCAGGAGACGTTTCCAGCGATGCCGCAGTTCTGTTGCAGTAGATTGCATATAGTGGGCATAGCCGCTGACAAAGCAATAGACTGCTACACAAATGTCACCAAATAAGCCGAAGTAATAAACCAAAGGGGTGTCCCCCACCCATAACAGCGGGGTATACGGCAAATTGTCCCTTTGACAGAAAAGATGCAACATCAGCATGGATAGGATTGCCATGCCCTTCAGCATCTTTGAATCCTTTTTAGTAATATCCAATAATTACTCCTCCGTTAGCTTGATGATTTTTGCGGTCTCCTGCCGGTTTGAATAGTCCCGCTTGGAGCAATTCTCTGAAAGCATTCGCATTTGTGCCGGATCGCGCAGTAGGGCGGCAATCCCGGAGGCGCAGCCCTCGTTATCCATGGGAACAATCACGCCATCCATGCCATCTTCCAGCTGGCTGGCGGATGTAGGGTAACGGGTGATGACCACGGGCTTGCCCAGCATCTGTGCCTCCCGGACGGCAACGCACTTGCCTTCATAGCGACTGGGCTGAACATACAGGTCACAGGCAGCAATATAGGGGTAGGGGTTGGCCTTCTTGCCCAGTATGATAACCCGGTCCTCCACCCCGGCTTCAGCGATATTACGGCGAATCAGCGCCTCATCGCCGCCGTAACCAATGATGTACCATTTGACATTCAGCCCCTCCTGCACCAACCGGCGGCAGATATCGGGGATGTTGTCAAAATTTTTAGCATAGCTGAATCTTCCGATGGAAAGCAAAATGATTTCACCGGGTTTCCGGTTCAGACCTTCGGCAGATTCCAATGCCTGCTTCCGCCCCAAACCCACTGCCAGAATGTTTTCTACAACAACGATCTTTTCTTTCAATTCAGGGTAATGCTCCCGAATCTTTGCGGCACAGTCTTCCGACACAGCCACGACACGGTCTACCGCAGAATAAGTTTCCTTATCCATCGTACTGTCAGGGTGCAGTGTATCATAGTCCGTGTGACACCATGTCAGTTTTGTTTTTGCCCGGACTTTGTGTATCAGGATGTCTCCAACACCCAGAAACATAACTGCCATATCATACTCGCCGGGAATATCCGGCAGCAAAGGCAACAGATATTTGGCAGTGTACTGCATGGACATCCACACACCCCGCTTTTCCCCGGTCTGCAGACAATGCGCCTTGATGGCAATCTTGGAAGCAAGACGGGCAAATCCAAAGGGAGCCTTTGGGCCAAAGATCAGAAATTTGATCGGCACATCGAAGGTTCGGTAAGCTTCTATTTCCGGTAGAAGCTTCACATAGCCCGGGATTTCCTTCAAAAATTCGCCCTCGTGACGGTAAAGGAACAGGGAAACATCCCAGTCCTCGCACTCAAGCGCCTCCAGCAGGCCCAGCAGGCTCCGTTCTGCGCCACCAATAAACATAGAGGGCATAATTAGCAGTATTTTTTTCTTCATGTTCTGTCCTCAACGGGGCGGATATTTAAATCCCGCCCCATAGTCACCAATGAGCCTGCGGGGATATTGCCCTTCACAACGCATCCGGCACCGATGACGCAATTATCGCCGATCTGCGTTCCCCGCAGAACGACCACATTGGCACCCAGCCAGCAATTTCTACCGATGCTGACTGGTGCAGTAATATGTACTTCCGAAACACCGGAATGGGCGTCAAACCGATGGTCATTGTCAAAAACCTTCACGTTGGGGCCAAAACGGCAACCATCCCCAATACAGATACGTTCTTTGCAGCTGATCATAGCTTCTTCATTAAAATAGACCCGACTGCCAATGGTCAACTCTGCGCCGTCACCCGCAATGATAACCGTTCTGCCATCACTGACCAGGTGTTCACCCAGGCATACCTTGCTTCCTTTACCAACGATGATTTTTGTGTTGGTGCTGAACATTTGAACCGGCGCAGCATAGAAACCAGAATTTCCAAGCAAACGCTTCACTTGAAAGCGAATCAGATTATATGCAACCAAGAAATACGGCTTCACTTTGACTCCCGCCTTTTTCTAAAAAACTCTTTTCCCAATATACGATGTAGCGGTCTGGTCAGCATACTCCGCAACACAGAAGATTTGCTCATCCAGCTTTTGGAAAACCAGTGAATAGAGTGCGTATTATTGGTCTTTCTCAACCGCCCGGTAGGATCATCGTAGGGGTTGAACCAATCGGCCGGATAGACAGCCGCATGATCCAGCTGCTGCTTTTTGCCATTCAGCACCAGGCCGTGCTTTATCAGAGCCTGGGTGTTTAGAAGCGGGCAACCGATCATGCCCTGATTGCCAGCCAGCAGCGGTTCGTATGCTTCCAACATGGTTTTTACCGCAGGGTTACCCGGTTCGCAACCACAACCCACACCGGTATTTACATGGGTGTCATCTTCAAATCCGAAGAACGCGGGTTGGTCCAGCAGATCATTGAAGCTACGCAGGAGTTCCACATCCGTATCGAAATAGATGCCGCCCTGTTCCGCTATCACAAGCAACCGCACATAATCACTTAGAAACGCATATTTTTTTTGCTCATAGCACATCCGGGTATATCCGTTCATATCCACATCGAAGTTATCCTCGTTCCATTCGATGATCTCGTAGTCCGGACAAAATTTCTTCCAGCTGGCAATGCACTTTTGGGCCATTTGGGGCTTGGGTTTTCTGCCAAACCAGCAGTAATGTATTTTCTTCGGGATCATAATAACTCCTTTGGGTCATTTCATCCTGCGAGTATTCTTTTCAGCGTATCCTTTGGACGATCCTTTTTGACCTTATGACGAATCAGTTCACAGACTGCCTCAAAGTCCCTGTCTGCAAGGGGCTGATTGATGCCGGGGAGACCTGAACGGTCATTTTGGAGCATAGTCAGGGCTTCTGCCACTTCCGGAAGCGCGCACACTTCCTTCACCTCTGCCAGCAGATTCCCCTGTGGGTATCTATGGCTCTTTTCGCACATAATCCAGTAAGAGACAACGATGTTCTTCAACTCCACACCAATCAGTCGTTTAACATCTGTATCCGCTGTACACCGATCAGACCATTGCATCTTCAGTCGGTACATCAAAATATTATCTTCCAAAAAAGTTGGCATAAATCTGGACGTGCCGCCGCCTACACGATAGCGGTATACAATGTCGTCCACTACGGACAGTTTTGTCACATCAGGCAGCACACGCATGATGACATTCAGGTCCTCGGCAAACCATTTGGGGTGCTCGTCCAAATTCAGCATGATCGGACGAATGAGCGCCGTTTTGTACAGCTTTCCCCACAGGCTTACCGGAAAACGACCGCCACCAAAGCACGACAGGTACAAATCGCTTTTGACTTCAGCAGCACTATAGGTATGCGGATTGGTAAAGCAGGAGAGTGTGCTGCCTTTGGAAATACGAATGCCCTTGTATATTCGTTCCACATTTCCGCAAACCAAATCTGCGCCGGTCTTCACCGCTTCATCGTACAGTATCCGAAGTGCGTTGGCAGGCATCTCGTCATCGCTGTCGCAGAAGCAAATATAACCATCATCGGAGATTTGTCCCAGCGCTCTCATCCTGGCTGCGGGAAGTCCGCCGTTAGTCGTGTGGAGCGCACATATCCGGTTGTCACTTCGTGCGTACTCGTCACACATCCGTCCGCTGCTGTCCGTTGAACCGTCATCCACCAGCACCATCTTCCAGTTGGAAAATGTCTGTCGCTGAATAGAGCGGATGCACTTGCCCAGCACTTTTTCTACATTGTACACGGGAACCAGTATCCAAATTATTTCTGACTGTTCCATAATAACGCTCACCTCAGTTAATTATTTGCAGACTGTCAGACTTTGGAACAGCTGCATCCAGATACCTGCTATATAAGAAAGTGTATAGTTTTTTGAAATTTCATACGCTTCGTCGCTCATTCGGCTGCGCAGTGAATCATCTGACATAAGCTGTTCAAGGCCTTCCGCAAAGGAAGAAATATCACCCTGGGGAACAAGAATTCCACCACCGCCTGCCAGCAGTTCCTTTGTTGAGGGAATTTCAAAACACACACTGGGCAAACCGTAGGAAATTGCCTCAACCAGGACCAGCGGAAACCCCTCGCAACGAGACGATAACGCAAAAAGACCGGCATTTCTGTAATAGTCCGGCATATTGTTCACCGCCCCCGGAAACAACACGCGCTCCGACAGGTCCAACTCACGTACTTGCTTTCGCAGCTGATCTTCCTGGGTGCCGCTGCCGCAAATGCACAGCTTCCAATCCGGGTATCTACTGGAAACTTTGGAAAATGCCGCAATCAGGCGGTCAAACCCCTTTACATTTTCCAACCGGCCAGCCGCCAAAATCAGCTTTTCCTCCAGAGAGGCGCGAACTGCGGTGGGGCGGAAATTGGCATTGGGAATCACAATTGCGCTACAACCCAATTTCCGGTATGCAGCCCGGTCACTATCGTTCAATACCACAAATTGGTCTGCAAACCGGAAGATCGCCGCATTGCAGTATACTCTTTTTCTGGAGTAAAAATCTGTGGTAATATGCTCTGTTACGATTATCTTACCGCCAAATCTCCGTTTATTCAGTACCGCCGCATAGCTGATTGTAGGGTGGCATGTCAAAAGGATATCGGCGTCCGATTCACCCAAAATACCGCCTACCGCCCGCAGGAGCTTGCGAAAAGTTTGCGTTCTCCAGTCAAAGCCCATGTGACGGATTTGCACAGATGCATCCAATGCATAAAATGCGTCACCTTTATATGAGTTGATAGAAATGATTTCCACATCATGCCCCAGTTCAGTGGAGAAGTAATTGGCAAGGCCGCAAATCACCTGTTCAACCCCGCCTAACTGGCTGATATTATTCGTTAACCATGCGATCTTCATATTTTATCCCCGCGCCTTCTTTTTCATATACAGAGATAAGGCAGCCCCCAGAGGTGCACACAGAACCGACAAAAGCTTTCTGGGGGATTCTCTGACAAAGTGTTTTTCTCCGGCAATAATGCTGCTGGAACAATAATGAATGCAATCAATCACCAAGCGCTTGACAGATTCAGGATACTGCATCTGCACCTTCCGCCAAAACACCCAGCCTTTTGGATTCTCCAAATACTGCCGCCACATGGTATTCGACGATCCATCCGGCTGGTATTCCACGTTGCACAGCACCTCATCCAGCACCGCCATTTTGTAGGTCTGGTCAATCAGGCGATACTTATAAGACAGTGCCACATATTTTTCCCCATCAAACTCCGGGTAAGGGGGGTATTGGTTGATAATTTCCGTCCGGTAGACCAGCTTCTTATCTCCGCCTCCACCGGCGGCGTAGTAGCCAATGACAGTCGTCTCTGTCATACCCTCCGGAAAGCCCTTGCCGATGACCTTGCCGTCAAAATCAGCATCCAGACCGATGATCCCGGCGTACCCGCGGTTCTTCACCCGGTCCCATTTACCCAGAATCTTCTCCACAGCGCCCGGAGCCAGCTTGTCGTCAGAGTCGATGCAGACATTCAACTCCGTATTGATATTTTCGTAGGCGGTGTTGTGGGCAGTGTGCATCCCGCCGTTTTCCTTGTAGATATAGCGAATTTCAAATCCGTTATCACGGCGCTGCCAATCCCGCACCAGCTCAGCAGTGTTATCGGTCGAGCCGTCGTCCACGATGAGCCAGATGAAATCCTTGCAGTTCTGTTGGCGCAACGATTCATATGTACGGAGCAACGTATGTGCCCGGTTATACGCCGGGGTAAAAATTGTCAGCTGAATATTATCCGCCACAGCGTGTCACCACTTTCGTATAAAACTCCTCCAGCCACTTAGAGGTTACGGACACATCAAATCCAGCCTTTTCAATCTCCGCGTACATATTACGCCGCGGTTCCCTGGCTCTCAGAAGCACCCGGTCGGCCCAACGACTCGCTCCGTCTTCCAGCCGGACAAATTCCACCAAATCCGTGATTGCAGCCTCCTGGGGAACATTCCCGGAAACACAGCATGGCACCCCAGCCGCCTGTGCTTCCACCAAGGAAACGGGCAAGCCTTCATAAACAGATGGGAAAGCAAACACATCCATGGCCTGGTAGTAATCACAAACATTTGGCTGAACCCCCGTCAGGATAACCGCATTCTCCAGGCTCTTTTGCTTAACGACCGCTTCAATCTGGGGACGCAGTTCCCCATCTCCAATTAGCAGGAGAACGGAGTCTTTGTTCCGCTGATGCAGCTGTCGGAATATTTCAAGCAAGAAGACATGGTTTTTCGCATCCACAAATCGCCCAACATGACCAACAACTAAAGTTCCTTCCTCAATGTGAAGCTTCTTCCGCACCTTGCATCTGATTTCTTCGCTGAACACAAATTTGCGAGTATCGATGGCGTTGCTCAGCACCTGGCAGCGGCTAACATCCATTCCGACTTTTTTCCCGTACCGGGACACGCCGGCATCCCGGGAACAAGCAAAGAAATGATCCGCCACATATCGGGTTGGATACGCGAAAAACCTGTATAAGCCAGTGCCAGTACCTGCACTGTGACTGTGGGCAATGGTGTAGGCACCGTATTTTTTTGCAACGGAAAGATAGATTGCCGCCGTACTGCCGATATGCCCATGAACAACAGGATATTCACTGTGATGTTGTTCAAAAAAGTCTTTCCACCATTTTATGTAAAGAAAATGATTTTTTCCACAGTATCGGGGGCAGTGGTATATTTTTCCTCCTAATGCCGTAATTTCGCCGTCGTAGGATGCACCTGTATTCTCATTCTGCACAAAATCAAACTGAACCTTTTCTCTGTCAACATTACGGTACAAATTCATAATCATTGTTTCCGCACCGCCACGGTTCATAATACCGATGACATGAAGGATTCGGATAGGCTTAGGCATGGTTGTCACTCCCAAAAATAATAGAAACCGCCTTCTCTGCTGCGTTACCATAGGAGGCAAGGTACTCCTCTTTAATATGCATACGGGTGTAGGTACACTGGGCATCATAGTCCATCTCTGTGATGGCATTCAGCAGCGCATCTTCTGTACGCAATACACCCTTAGAGAACAGTGTATCTAAATCTGTATACACTCCCCGCTCTGCGGCATAGCTGTCATAATCATAGCCGTAGCAAAAAATTGGCCTCTCCATGATGGCATAATCAAAAACAATGCTGGAATAGTCGGAAATCAGGATATCCGACACCTTAATGAGGTCATTCAGCACCGGGTATTTGAATGCGTTAATGACAAAGCTGTTTTTCGGCAGTTCGTCCAGAAGCTTGGCAACCTCATAGTGCGCTGTCACCAGCAAAACATGTTCCCCCCCAAGCAGGCGCTCCCATTTGGCAAAATCAATAGGAATGCCCAGCGCATTTCTTCCGTCGCTGGCTCTGCTGAACTCGCGGAAGGTAGGCGCATATAGGATGACCTTTTTACCCACCGGAATGCCAATCTTTTCCTTAATGGAAAGAATTTCTTCGTCGCTGACAGTTGCCAGATCATCGTTGCGGGGAAGCCCGGTCGTACGGAACACCTCCGGCTTTTTGTTCCACGCCTGCACCAACAGAGGAATCTCCTTTTTTCCCTCAACAAAAATCGCATCAAAGGACTCTTGAAAACCGATCTTAAACGCCTTATCCGCAGACTGGATATCTGTGCCGATTTTCTTGATGCCGGTCATGCCGTGCGTGAACATATAGTTCTTCGTCTGCTTTTTTTTGAATTTTAAGCCCCTGGACGCACTGGAATTGGTAATCCAGATCCCGGCCCGCAGGGCGGTAAGATAATAGGACAAGGTGTCCACCCGAACCTTGTCGGAAACCTGAGGGAACTGATCCGGTTCTATAAATGCCCAGATATATTTATGCCCAGGAAATTCAGGGTGCTTCAGCAAATATTCATAAACCACTCTGGGGCTGTCGTCATACTTTTGCCCGCCGTAGCTGATAAACAGCACCAGATTCGGGTCTGTTTTGATAAAGAGGCCCAAAAGACGCAGCAGGAATGAACCGATGTGGAAATAGAGCCCGTAAATCAGTTTGCTGTTTTTGACAAGTGCTTTCATTCTGCTCTTCATGATAATCTCCTTTAAGCGAACCGGCTCAGGATATACTCCCACAGTGTGATGGCTGTATAGTCACTGGAAAAGCCACGATTGATGGCGTTCTCGTACCAGAAATAGATGAAATACAGTACGGAGGCGCAACCGGTTACCAATTGTGCCGACTGCTTCGTAAACAGCTTTTTGATCATCCAGGGCAGTGCGATGATGGTAGCAATTTCAAAATATCCCGCCATCCGGGCAAAAAGGTTAGCTGCCTGCACCAGGCCGATGGTCAGGATAAAAGCACTCACGATACTCATATTGACAAACAGGTTTTCGTTTTTTGTGGAATCGCGGAACAATCTGTCGCGGAAAAGCAAAGCGAGCAGTGCCGGAATCCAATATACCGCAACACGCAGGGGATTGATTGAATGCCCGTCAAACAATTCGCTTTCATCCACCAGCGCACCTATGGATTGTGCATATTCCATAAAGGCACCCAAGGTGATGTCATATGTTGCCATCGCAAATAACGTTACACCCAACAGCAACCAGGTTTTTTTCCCCCACGGCTTATCAAGTAAAAATGGCACCAGCGCAAACATAAACGCATGAGTATGAAACAAAATTGCTAAAAAGAGCAGCAAATAGAATCTCACATAATTTTTTTCCAATGCATACGGCAGGGCCAGCAGCAGGATAAATATAGCAATACACTGTTTAAGCGCTGCCATATACATCAGGTAGGTTCCGATGGAAAAAAAGATTATTAAGGAAAAGGCAGGGTTCACAGAGTAAGATTTACACAATTTGACAACCGCATAGCTACTTAGAAATGCAGGAAAAAAGAAATAAATGTGATAATCATCTGTTAAGCCCCTGATAAAATCTCTGTACAGGTTGCTGAACGGATTTCCGGTTATATCCCACAGCCCACCCGATATAATAAACGTTTTCACAGATTCAGCCTGGGCAAAATGCTGGCGATACGTCCAGGTATCATTATAGTGCTGGCGCAAAAAGGAGAAGCAACACAGCCAGAAAATGACCGCTGCCATAAAAATATCGGACCGTTTCCACATAAAATGGTGCTTCCCGGTTTGGGGCCCCCGCAGCTTGGTCTCCGCGGGATAATATACCTGAGACAGATACATCAGAAAAGCCGTGCCCCAGTACATGATAACAAGTTTTTGCATTGCAAATCCCTCATAAATATTCGCAGCTGAAAAATCAAAAATTCCTTTATCAATCCTGACATTATACAATATTCCCGTCAAAATGTAAACCCGGAAAACAACCGTTCATTGGGCATTCGCATAAATTCAGTTCTGCCCCTGCTGTTTCCCCGGCAATTCCAAAAAAAGAAGAGCTAATATTTTTATTATACGAAATTTCCTGCCTGAATGCAAGATTTCTGTGCCCATCGGCGGAGAAATTCCACAATTTGTGTGCGTCTTTTCCCCTGGGCAGGGGGAAAGATGCAATTCCCCATGGAAATTGCGCCTGAGGTATGCTATACTGTCAGCAAACCACTTTTTTACAGAAGGTGACACCATGTACCGTTTACTGATTGTTGAGGATGATATGGGAATTGCGGATTCCGTCCGGGCTCAGGCAGAGCAATGGGGCCTTAGCGTGCAATGCGCCGGGAATTTCCGGAATATCATGGCGGAATTTGCCGCCTTTGACCCCCACATCGTGCTGCTGGATATCTCTCTGCCCTTCTTTAACGGCTATCACTGGTGCAGCGAGATCCGCAAGGTCTCCAAAGTCCCCATTCTTTTCCTTTCCTCCGCTGCAGACAACATGAATATGGTCATGGCCATGACCATGGGTGCGGATGATTTTATCCCGAAGCCCTTCGACCTGCGGGTACTGATGGCAAAGCTCCAGGCCATGCTCCGCCGGACCTACGATTTTGCCGCCTCCGTCCCCGTTCTGGAGCACCGGGGCGCCCTGCTGAACACCGGAGACAACACCCTGACCTACCGCGGCGAGCGAATTTCGCTGTCCAAAAATGAGTTCCGGATTCTCCTCATACTCATGGAAAGCAAGGGGCGGGTGGTGAGCCGGGAAAAGCTCATGGAGGCCCTTTGGGAAAGCGACAGCTTTGTGGACGAAAATACCCTGACAGTCAACGTTGGCAGACTTCGCAAGCGCCTGGAAAATGCCGGTCTTTCCGATTTTATTACCACAAAACACGGCATCGGCTACATCATCGAAGGGTAAGGTGACCTTCTTGAAGCTGTTTATCCAATATCTCAGGAGCCGCCGGCAGCTTCTCCTGCTGCTGGCAGTATTCTGCGCCGTTTTTTTCGTTACCTTTCTTCTGTACCACCTCCCCCTGGAGGCGGTGGCATACCCTGCCGCCTTATGCTCCGGGATTGGCGGGGCCGTCATGGTCCGGGACTTTCTGCGCGTCCGGCGGCGGCATGAGGCACTGCGCAGGGTCCGCTCCATTGCCGATTTGCAGGGCCAGCCCCTTCCGGAAGCCGAGACCATTCCGGAGCAGGATTATCGGCAGATTCTGGAGCTGCTTCAGCAGGAATGCGCCTCCCGCCAGATGGAGGCCAGTCAGAAATACACCGACATGGTGGAATACTACACCGTGTGGGCGCACCAGATCAAGACCACCATTGCCTCCATGGGCCTCCGGCTGCAAAATGAGGATACACCTCTGGCCCGTAAACTAAAATCGGATCTGCGTCGCATTGAGCAGTATGTGGAAATGGTGCTGACCTTCCTGCGGCTGGGCTCCGACAGCACGGATTACCTGTTTCGGGAATACGACCTGGATACCATCGTCCGCCGGGAAATAAAAAAGTACGCCGTGGACTTTATTGACCGCAGGCTCACCCTGAACTATCAGCCCCTGAACACCCGGGTGGTAACCGATGAAAAATGGCTGGGGTTTGTGGTTGGGCAGGTGCTGTCCAATGCGCTGAAATACACTCCCTCCGGCAGCATTACCATCTCCCTTGTGGGCGGGAAGACCCTGCGGATTGAAGATACCGGCATTGGCATCGCCCCGGAGGATCTGCCCCGCATCTTTGAAAACGGCTACACCGGCTGTAACGGCAGAACTGACCGGAAGGCCAGCGGCATCGGGCTGTACTTGTGCAAACGCATTTGCCGGAATCTGGGACACACCATCACGGCAAGCTCCGCTGTAGACGTGGGAACGGTGATTGAGATTGATCTGGCGCAAAGAAAGCTGGAGATTGAGTAAGTTTGGAAAGCAGGGAAACCATAAATCCGGATTTGAAGCTTTTGCAGGCGCTTTTCCACTCTACCGTTGGTTTATGTCTCCCCCACTAAACCGGCGGTATGTGTGCTTTATATCCGGTAACGGCGATACTGTTCGTGAAAGGAGGCAGTTATGGACCAGGTCAAAATTGGAAAATTCATTGTCAGGTGCAGAAAACAGAAAAATTTAACACAAATACAGCTGGCGGAAAAGCTGAATATCACCGATAAAGCAATATCAAAATGGGAGCGTGGGTTTTCCCATAGTTAAAGATACCACCACAAAACCCACGCTTACAATACTTCC